>JAVCCH010000141.1 GCA_030765535.1 Candidatus Tenebribacter davisii | reverse complement strand
TCCTCAAGAAAAATTAATTCAAATTTTAGATAGTATTTCAGATATTGAAACCAACACACCAGATATTCAATGGAATTTACAAAATTATCCCAATCCCTTTAATCCAAAAACAATAATTTCTTTCTCCTTGGCTGAAGCTGGAAATGTGAGTTTAGAAATTTACAATGTTAAAGGCCAAAAAGTCAAAACTTTGATTAACAAAGAATTTGAGCTTGGTCAACATCAAATCTCCTGGGACGGCACAGATGATGACGGAAAATTAGTTTCTAGTGGTGTTTATTGCTACAAAATAAAATCTGGTGATTACGCTTCAGCAAAAAAAATGATCCTGATGAAATAGACTTAATATTTCATCCGGACGAAAATCATCAAATTTCTTGGAGATGCTAACTTGATTTGCGAATGTGAGATGAAAAGATTCAGTTTAAGAAGCAAACTGTTCAAACTGTAAAAAATTGATGTATAAACAATAATATGAAATGGATTGTCTTTCTTCTCATATTCACAAAAAATTTCTTGCACTATATACATAAATAAAATTATCATTAATTTATAATATGAAAAAAATTAAGATGATAACTTTAATCCTGTTGCTTGCTGCATTATTATATTCGCATCCGCATGTCTGGATAGAATATACTATCCAGCCGGTATTTTCTGAGACCGGTTTAGAGGGATTGCAATTGGAGTGGACATTTGATGAAATGTTCAGCTGGCAAATCGTAATGGACTATACTGATGATCATGATTACAATATATCAGCTGAGGAAAATCAGGTAATTGCAGAAGAAGCTTTCGGTTATTTAGCAGAATCAGGTTATTTTGCAGATTTTTATATTGATGGAAAGAAAAAAGATGTTAAAATAGTTACCGATTTCCAGTCTGAAGGAAAAGATGAACTTCTTATTTATCACTTTTTTATCCCCTGGAAGATCAATGCCAAAAAAGAGGTTACGCATCTGAAGCTCTGTTTTTTTGATGAATCTATTTTCTGTGAGATCGTTCCCAAAAAAGATGGAATGATTCTGCTTCAAAATGACAATATCTCAGTTGAATATTCCATGCCGGATAGAATAACTTATCAACTGGATTTTAGTAAGGGTAAATAATGAAAATAACCAAAATAATTTTAATATTTCTGATCCTTTTTATCTTCATTTCACTATTAGCACAAGCCAATCCCTTTACCGGAAAGAAAAGTTCAGCTAAAGTATCAACCACATTTCAGAGAAGTTCAACGTGGCATACGATAACTAATTGGCAGAAAGAGATGAATGCAAAACTTACTTTTCTGCTTAAAAACCTTAAAGAGTCATTCAATCTAAAATATTTTTTCATCCTGATCTTCATCTCAATAGCTTTTGGCATAATTCATGCAATTGGTCCCGGTCATGGGAAAATGATAGTTGGCACATATTTTCTCAAGGAAAAAGCAACCCCGATAAAAGCTTTGAAGATTGGGTGTACGATCTCAATTACACATAGTGGACTGGCAATAATATTGGGTATCATTTTTGGATTGATAGTAAAAGGTATGAAGATGCACGGACGGCTGGATATCCAGAATTATATTGGAATTTTCGGTGGCGGACTTATCACTCTTTTGGGAATTTATTATTTGTGGCAACAGTTAACTAATAATGAGCACTTGCATAAAATATCAAGCGGGAAAAACGAAATTTTATTAGGTATATTTTCCGGTATGATCCCTTGCCCTATCTCAATGACGATCATTCTTTTCAGTTTATACTTTAATGTTTTTCTATATGGACTTATAAGTGTAATATTTTTCTCGGTAGGAATGGCTTTCACTATTTCATTGATTGGTATTATCATGATAAAATCACGGGATATTATCTCTAATATTACCGTTAAGAATCAAAAAAGAGTTGAAGTTTTTCAAAAGATCTTTGGTTTATTAACATCTTTAATTATTATTCTGATCGGATTGGGACTGGTTATAACAAAATTGTAATTATCTTTTTTCTTGATTCATTATTTGGATTAAATAATTTTTGTGATGATCAAATCTAGGAATAGGATTAATTTTCAGGGAATGTTATGAATGCATTGGACAGCAACATTAAATATTTAAAAGGTGTGGGTGAATTCCGCAGTAAATTATTGAATAAACTCAATATTTTTACTATCGGTGATTTGTTGGAACATTTCCCGCGCGATTATATCAATCGCAGTTCTGCTGTTAAGATCCGAGATTTGAAATTTGCCGAGAATTGCTCATTCGTCGGTAATATTGTTTCAGTTGAGAAGAAACAAACATCACGCAAACAAGCTCAGCTTAATGTTGTTGTTACCGACGGTGAAGATTATCTATTTTTGACCTGGTTCCGTTTTGGCAATTGGTTTATAGATCAGTTTAAGAATGGAAAACAGATCTGGGTAAGTGGTGTTGTCTCTGAATTCCGCGGTTCACCTCAAATTCTTCATCCTCAAATTGAGATATTAGATGAAGAAGAGATGAAACTGGATTTCTGGAAAACAAGATCAGTATTGCCGGTTTATCCGTTAACTGAAAAAATCAGCATGAATGTAATGCGAAACTTAATCTATAAAGCTTTTGAACTCTATGCTGATGAAATAACAGAAAACCTGCCAACTTACATTACTGAAAAATTCAATTTTCCCGATAAGAAAACTGCTTTGCAGAAGATCCATTTTTCTCAGCATCCAAGCCAGATCCCTCAAGAAAAGACACGATTTACTTTTGAAGAACTTTTCTTTACACAACTTATGCTGGCTCGCAGTAAATTCGGGCATGAAAAGAAATTGAACGGAAATAAATTCACGTTAGAAAAAACATATACAACAAAATTAAAAAATTCTCTTCCTTTTGAACTTACAAATGCGCAAAAAAGAGTTATTCGTGAATTTGTGGAAGATATGACTTCCTCAAAACAAATGAACAGACTGCTGCAGGGAGATGTTGGCTCAGGGAAAACAATCGTTACAGTATTTGCCATGCTTCTAGCTATTGAGAACGGATTTCAATCAATACTTATGGCTCCTACAGAAATCCTGGCAGAACAGCATTTTAACAGTATTTCCAAACTACTTTTCAACCAACCGCAGTTAAAAATTGCGCTTCTAAAAGGCGGTGTGAGCAAAGCTAAAACAGAACTTAAACAAAAGATCAAAAATGGTGAAGTTGACATAATCATTGGAACTCACGCTCTCATTCAGAAAGATGTTGAATTTAAAAATGCCGGTTTTGTAGCAATTGATGAACAGCACCGTTTTGGGGTGGAGCAACGAGCTGTGCTGAGCCAGAGAAATAGTAATCCCGATCTCATGTATCTTTCTGCTACGCCTATTCCCCGCTCATTGGCACTCACAGTTTATGGAGATCTCGATGTTAGTATTATCGATGAACTTCCACCCAACCGCAAAGAGATAAAAACAACCTATAATAATTTCAATAAGATCGCTGTTGTATATGAAAAAATTGAAACCCAATTAAAAATGGGAAGTCAAGTTTATATAGTTTGTCCGCTTATCAAAGAATCTGAAAAGATGGATCTGCTGGATGCCGAAACACTCTTTGAAAGACTTAGTACAAAGGTTTTTCCCCATAGAAGAATTGCACTTTTGCACGGTAAAATGAAGACAAAAGAAAAAGATTCCATTATGGAACAATTTAAAAATGGAGAGTTTGATATTCTGGTTTCAACCACCGTTATTGAAGTGGGAATTGATGTACCGAATGCAACTGTGATGATCGTTGAGCATGCTGAAAGATTCGGACTAAGCCAATTACACCAATTACGCGGCAGGGTTGGACGCGGCTCTGATAGATCTTACTGCTATCTTATTGTTCATCCGCCTATAAGTGAAGAGGGCAGAGAAAGATTGAACATAATGATCGAGACAAATGACGGATTTAAAATAGCTGAAAAAGATCTTGAGATCAGAGGACCGGGTGATTTCTTCGGAACACAGCAATCGGGAATTCCCATTTTCAAACATGCCAATATTATCCGGGATAGGGAATTATTGAAAACTGCCAGAATTTTAGCTTTTGATACTATTAATGAAGATTACAACCTTGAACTGACAAAAAATGAAATCTTGAATAAAGTATATTTTAGTAAATATGCAAAACGTGAGAAGTTGTTTAATTTTTAACGTATTATTATGAAAAATAAAATTGTATCTTTGCTCTTTTTTCTTTTAATTTCAAATTTTACATTTTCCATTTTCCATTCTTCAATTGCATACGCAATTGAAGTAGGTGGTCACTTAACGGAAGACACAACATGGTCACCGGAGAACAACCCTTACCTTGTCACTTCCGGTATCTATGTAGATGCTGGTGTTACTTTAACAATTCTTCCAGGTACAATAGTTAAATTCAATTCTGATTATTACGATGATATGGGAGACGATCAATTTTACTTTCACAGTGGTGAAGAACCGATTGCGAAATTCATGCGGGTAGAGGGTAGAATAATTGCCGAAGGTACAGAGCAGGACAGTATCATTTTCACCAGAATGCAAGATGAACAATATTATCATTGGGGAACGATCTATCTACCGGAAGGTGCAGACAGAAGTAATTTCAAACATTGCTTATTCGAATTTGCTGCTTTTACCGGATTTTCTCTTTTTGAACAACCGCATGGGGCAATTTCTATGTGGAATGGTTCTGCCATAATAGAAAATTGTTCTTTCATTGATAATAATAATGCAATCTATATTCGTAATTGTGTTATTGATATACTGATTACGAATAACTATTTTGATTTTTGTGAATATCTCCATCCAAATATAAATAGCTCTGGTTATAATTTTATTGCTGCACTTTATATTATTAATGTAAATATAGGAACACCATTGATAGCCGGTAATATCTTTATGCATGGCACAGCAATTTATTCAAGTAAATCCATATATTTTACAGATAACAATATTGAATCTTTGGTTGATAATCAAAAGGGAATTTCTTTATCTGCTGATCAAGGTGAAAGTTTCTTTTATAATAATAATATCCTTGGTAGCTATGGAACAGGAATTTATTCAACTTCTTTAGATGAAAATTCTGTGTATATTAAAAATAATCACTTTGCAATCAATGGTGGAGATGGTGTTTATATTGATGATGCTTTTGCGGAGGTTAGTGATAATTATTTTGAAGGATGTGATTTAGATACAGGATTAGAATCTTCAGGAAAAGTTTTTAATAATATAATATCTAATGCTAAATTATGCGCTTCAAGTTATCTAGAAGTCTTTAACAATATCGGTTTTGGTGGAGACACAGGTATAATAGTAACCTACAGAAATGAATCAAATACTGGTAATTTATCCATTAACAATCAATATGCATTCGGTGGATACTTTAACAGCTATTATAACAATTGTATAATACTCGATAATGAAGAGTTAACGCAATATGGAGTATCAGGCAATCCCATCTTCCGCAATTGTATAATTGATTTTCTGCTTGAGCCTCCTTTGGTTGACGGTGGTGGTAATATCTGGGTGGATTCATTGCAAGCACAAACATTGTTTGAAGATATCCAAAACGGTGATTTTCATCTCATCGAAGGCAGCCTGGCAATAGATGCTGGCTTTGATACATTGGGTTACTATTATCCTTTCGATTTTGATTACAACTACAGAGTTTGGGATGGAGATGGAAACGGAAGTGCAATAATAGATATTGGTCCTTACGAGTTTGGATCACCTGCATTTGGCGGTATCAATGGTTATACATACAATCCTACAACCGGAGATCCTGTAGATTATGTTTTATTGAAAATCAACAATCAACCAGGAGATTTTACCTTCTCTGATAGTTTAGGTAGTTATCAATACAAACTTTCAGCCGGTACTTATGATGTTTATGCAGAGCGAGTGTTTTATGAGAATGTAATAGAATATCAAGTAGAGGTTATGGATGGTCAGTTTACTCAACTAGCAATTCCAATGTTTGAAACGGTGGATGTGGAAGAAAATAAGGTTATTAATGTAAATGATGATTTTAGTTTAACCAATTTTCCCAATCCATTTAATCCAACAACAACAATCAGCTTCTCCTTATCGGAAGATAGTAATGTGGAATTATCCATTTTCAATATCAAAGGTCAGAAGATAAAATCACTTTTAAACGATCAAATGACTCCAGGAGAGCATTCAATTGTTTGGAATGGGAAAGATGTTTCTGGGAAGAAAGTTGGTTCTGGAGTATATCTTTATAAGCTTAGTGTGAATGGTAAAATGAAAACCACGAAGAAATGTATATTATTGAAATAAAGAGGTAAATTCATGAAACATAACACACATATTTATTTAGCAATGAAAGGAATTGAATTCTTGTATGAAGGATTAGAAAATCTTCATTATGCGAAATCAAAAAAGAAAGCTACTTCTAAAACAATTACTAAGATACGACAAGAAGGGAAGAAACTTCAGCGTATGCTGTTGCATTATGAAGATGTAATAAGTGAAGCTGCTTGGGCTCCGGATGATATCCTTTTTGACAAAACTCAATATCACACATTCAAACTTTTTACAGAAAAGGAATTTCCTAATAGTGCATCATTTGCAAAAGAGATTCACAAGGAGAAATACTTTCGTGCTTCCGGTGGTGGTGGCTTACCATATAAAGTAGATCACTTGGCACGAGTAATTTCTGATATGGATAAGTTAAGAAGATACAATGACCGGTGTTCAATGCAGCAGATCATGTATCAATACCTAATGATATCACATTACATTGTGGATGCTCATGTACCAATGCATTGTGATCTTCGAGATGATCCACCATCTGCTAAAAATAAAAGAAAACCCCGAAACGGTAAATATTATTCCGATACTCTTCATGGACATATTGAACAATTATGGGAAGATGCGGTTAATCCGATAGCAATAAAAGAAGAAATTATTAAAGTGAAACGAAAAAAAGATGATGATAAACCAATTCCATTGTCAAAAGAAATTCGGTTCAATGTTACTAATAAGGCTCATCGTGAACTAATAAAACCATTCAAGATCTCTGAAGGTGGTTTGATGAAATATATGATAGATCTTTGTATCCAATCCAAAGAAAGATCACTTTTACTTTTTCCAATTGATGATCCGACTAAATGGAACAAGCAAGTATTCCCTTCAATGACAAGAGAAATATTTGCTCAGATAATATCTAATTTAATATCTGTATGGATATGGATGTGGGAAAATTGAACTAGAAGTCTAGAAGATAATAGAGTTTGAACAATTGTAAAATTCACATTTTCTTGATAAATTTTTTCGAATCTTTCTTAAAATCTTGAATGCACTTTAGGCAAATGCAAGCTTTATTCTTTTTATCAGCCGGTATAAGATTAATCAATTCTTGTGGGATTTCTATCTTCAAACACCAGCATGGCTCTTCACATTGAACCATGCAGTTATTATCTTTTCCACAAATTGGGCAGATCTTTTCAACAATTGGATCAGCCATATTCTAATATTTATTTCCCACCCAGCAGATCACCAATAGAGCCTAACACAGAACCTTCACCAGTTCGTTTTCCACCTGCTCTTGGAGCATTCCTCAAAATTCTGTCAGCTAACCTGGAAAAAGGTAAGCTTTGCAGATATACGGTTCCGGTTCCTTTTAAAATTGCTAAAAAAAGTCCTTCTCCGCCAAAGAACATAGATTTAAGTCCACCTGCTCTTTCAATGGAATATTCTATTGAAGGTGAAAAAGCAACAATGCATCCAGTATCGATTTTCAATGTTTGTCCCGTCAGTTCTTTTTTCACGATTGTTCCACCAGCATGCATAAAAGCCATTCCGTCACCGGTAATTCTCTGCAGGATGAATCCTTCTCCGCCAAAAAGGCCAACTCCAATTTTTTTATTGAAAGCAATCTTAATCCCAGTTCCCAGTGCAGCACATAAAAAAGCATCTTTCTGGCAAATAATATCTCCCCCGAATTCATTCATATCCAGAGAAATAATTTTCCCTGGATAAGGTGCACCAAAAGCAATTTTCTTTTTTCCATTACCGATATTTGTGAAATGAGTCATAAATAGTGATTCACCTGTAATTGCACGTCCAGCAGCTCCCATCAGCTTTTTCATCATTCCCTGACCTTGTTTAGAACCATCTCCCAGATGTGCTTCAAAGGTTATACCATCATCCATCCAGTTCATAGCTCCAGCTTCGGCAATTACAGTTTCCTTTGGGTCAAGCTCAACCTCCACAACCTGCATATCATCTCCGATAATTTCATAATCTACTTCGTGACATTTCATAATATTCTCCATTCGTATTTATTTTTTTCAACAATTACTTTTAATAGTTATTTGTCAAAATCTAACCTGTAAAAAATTGATTTGTTACTTGATCAGATATTTTCTTGCTAAATTAGGCAGAAAATTGTATTCGGTATTTCAAACCTTGGTAAGGAGTAAATTATGTCGGAAATAAAACGAGTTCCTGTAGAGAAAGTATACAAATTAATGGTGGAAGTTTTCACAAAACTTGGTGTGCCGGATGATGAAGCAAAGATCTGCGCAGATGTACTTATAGAAAGTGACCTGAGTGGAATTGAATCACATGGTGTTGGCCGCTTGAAAATGTATTACGACCGGATTAAAGCTAATATTCAGTTTGTTGATACAAAGATAGATGTGATCAAAGATTTTGCTGCAATTGCTGTGTGGGATGGTAATCACGGTATGGGACATGTGATAGCCAAAAGAGCGATGCAAGAGGCAATTGATAAGGCGAAAGAATTCGGAATTGGTTGTGTGACCGTTCGTAATTCTACTCATTACGGGATCTGCGGTTATTATGCCAAAATGGCTTGTGAACAAGATATGATAGGAATAACTATGACCAATGCACGACCTTCAATTGCTCCACTTTTTGGAGTCAGCCCAATGCTTGGAACAAATCCTATATGCTTTGGCGCTCCATCCGATAAAGAATATGATTTCATTTATGATGCTGCAACTTCCATATCTCAACGTGGGAAAGTCGAGGTTTACGATCGTGCTGAAAAACCAACCCCGGAAGGCTGGGCAATAAATAGTAAGGGAAAATCTTACACAGATACAAAACAACTCCTGGTCGACCTGATCGAAGGAAATGCATCTATGATTGGACTTGGTGGAACTGAAGAAGAAACTGGTGGTCATAAAGGCTATAGTCTTGCTGTTATGGTAGAGATATTATCTGCAGCTTTGCAGGCAGGAAGTTTTATGGATCAACTTCACGGCTGGGAAGATGGTAAGCGGGTTCCCTACAAACTGGGTCACATTTTCATAGCTCTGGATATTGAGAAATTTACTGATATTACTAACTTCAAACGCATCACCGGGGAAATAATGACACTCCTGCAAAATTCAAAGAAACGCCCGGATAAAGATCGCATTTGGATTGCCGGAGAGAAAGAATATTTCATAGAGAAAAAAATAAGGGAGAATGGAATTCCGATAAATCCCGGTTTACAGAAAAACTTAATAATTATGATAAATGAGCTGAATTTATCCAGATATAATAATTTATTTTGACTATTATTAAGACTTGACAGAACAATATAATTAAAAATTAAGTTTGTGATAATTGATTGAAACAAGATTTTTGGGGAGGGTGAATGTTTTTAAATATTTTTTCAGGACTTTTTTCTAACGACATAGCAATTGATCTAGGTACAGCTAATACACTGGTATATAAAAAGGGAATTGGCATTGTTATTGATGAGCCGTCTGTTGTGGCAATATCAAATGATAATAAGAAAATTATTGCAATTGGTGAAGATGCAAAGAACATGCTGGGTAAAAACCCTGAAGAAGTAAAAATCGTTAAACCACTTAAAGATGGGGTTATTGCTGACTTTCAGGTAACAGAGCTTATGCTGAGAAATTTGATACTTCGTGCTCAAAAAAAGCGTCTTCTCATTAAACCACGTGTCATTGTCTGCGTTCCTTCGGGGATAACCGAAGTAGAGAAAAGAGCTGTTAGAGATAGTGCTCTTCATGCTGGAGCACGTGAAGTTCATCTTGTTTCAGAGCCGATTGCTGCTGCTATTGGTGCTGATCTGCCAATTCAAAAACCTCAAGGTAACTTGATCATGGATATTGGTGGTGGTACAACTGAGATAGCTATTATTTCACTTTCTCATATTGTTGTCCATTCCTCAATTCGTGTTGGTGGTGATAAAATGGATGAATCAATAGTAACATTCTTAAGAAAAAGAAATAATATTTTTGTGGGAATTCAAACTGCTGAGAAAATCAAAAAAGAAATTGGCTCAGCTTATCCGCTTGAAAAAGAATTAAAAATGGAAGTTCGCGGACGAGATATTATTACCGGTTATCCTATCACTGTTGAAGTAACTTCAGAAGAGATCCGTGAAGCTCTTTCTGAGACAGTACAATCCATGATAGATGCCATTAAACGTCTTTTTGAAAAAACCGCACCTGAACTTGCTGCCGATATCGCTGAACGAGGACTGATACTTACCGGTGGTGGTGCAAATCTTAAAGGACTTGATAAAAAAATACAAGAAACCGTTGACTTACCTGTTCACGTCATGCCGGAAGCTCTTACCTGCGTATTAAAAGGCTGCGGTCGCGTACTTGATAACATGGAAGAATACCGGGAAGTTCTCATAAAAAAAATAGAAGATTAATATTGTGAGAAAAGAGTTTCATTTTCTGCTCTATTTAATTATAGCATTCTTTCTTTTTCTCGGCAATAATAGTGACAGGATAAAAAAAGCTCAGTTTTTAAGCAAAACGGTATACCTCCCATTAATAGCTTCAATACAACAATTTGATTCATTAATCGATTCAAAGAATAAGAATCAGATCTTATCTGAAAAATTAGCTAATTACACGATTAAACTTACAGAAATGAAAAATCAACTTCAGGAAATTAAAAATTTTAATATTAATTTTGATACAAATAATTATGAACATATCCTGGCAGATATAGTTGGTTTTAAAGGAGAATTTGAAGAGAGATGTCTTATCATAAATAAAGGACTGAATGATAAAATAAAATTAGATTACCCTGTAATTGCCAGTGAAGGAATTGTAGGAAAGATCGTTTCAATATCTAAAAACTATTCAATTGTATTACCGCTTGATCATTCACGATTTAAATTAGGTGTCATGTCTGACAGAACTCACCTGCAGGGAATTATGAAATCAGATATTTTCGGTAATTCATTTATGACTTTAATTAAACCCGGCTCTGATATAAAGGTAGGTGATATTATAGTAACTTCACAAATTTCATCAGTTTTTCCCAAAGGGTATCCTATCGGGAAAGTGATAAAACTTATCGAAGCTCCTACTGAAGTATTCATGAGCGCCAGAATACAAACATTTATCAACCCGTCAGAATTAGACCAGTTGATAATTTTACTATATGAGAAGGATGAAAGCTATGAAGAAGAACTCAAAAACAATTAATGTTGAAGGTATAGAGTATATAAGAATCCCTTTGAAAACCAAGATATTAACACCTGATGATGATATCCTGGATATCGTAACTAAGTACATTAAAGGAGCTATCGAAGAAGGTGATATAATTAGTATTAGTGAAAGCCCGTTGGCAATTACCCAGGGAAGAGCAATACCTGTAAGTGAATTAAAGATAGGCTGGCTGGCAAAATTCTTATGGCGTTACGTTTCCAATGTAAACTACGGAATTGGACTGCGAGCACCTGAAAGTATGCAGTGTGCTATTGATGAATGCGGTTCTTTCAGAATACTTTTTGCGGCTATAGTCGGAGGGATCGGAAGACTAATTGGACGTCGGGGAAAAGGTGATTTTTATCGTCTGGCAGGAATGCAGGCTGCTCTTATTGATGCAGCTACAACTTCTCCTGTTCCCCCTTATGAAAATTGTGTTATCAAGGGTCCTATAAATCCTGAGAAAGAATCTCAAAGGATCAAAGATCATACAGGATTTGAATGCTGTGTTATGGATATTAACGATATTGGCGGATGCTGGATGATCGGTGGAAGTGATGGGATCAATAAAAGTTTTATGGAACAGGTAATGAAAGATAATCCGCAAGGACAGGGTGATGAACTTACACCAATTTGTTTAACAAGAAAGGTAAAATGAGATTAGTTAAATTTATTTTCTTAGGAATATTTGTACTATATTTTCAATTACTTGCTGCTCCGCACATGGCAATATTTTCAATTATACCGAATTTTTTCATATCCTATCTTGCCTATATCAGCATCAAAAATAAAGCAAAATCTCTATTTCCTATTGCATTTATTTTAGGTCTTGCTCTGGATATAATGTATCCTCCCTTGCTTGGTTTAAATACAATATCATTCTTAATTATCGTGTTCTTGATAAATAGATTTCACTCAAATGTAAATAAACAAAAATTCATTATCGTTAGCTTGAGCATCTTATTCTTAAATTTTATCTACTATTCAATATTTTTTCTTTATCATGTATTAGCTTCGCAAATAATTGAACATTTTTTTCTGCTTTTCCTGTTCTCTATTTTATATAATTCCATTATCTCCATTCTCTCTGTTTATTTATTAATAATTACAGAAAAAATAAAAATTACACTTCATGTATAAAAAAAGAGCACTTTCATATTATTTAAGCTATACAGTTATCCTGATATTCTTGATCTTGTTGATATCCGTTTTCAAACTACAGATAATTGATAGTGAGAAATATAAGAACATTGCTAAAAAAAACGTTTTTCGAATTCAGACAATATATCCAACTCGTGGGGAAATTTACGATAAAAAATATAGACCTATAGCCATAAACAAACCCTCATATAACTTATATATAACACTCGGCAAGATCGTAAATAAAGATAGTGTATCAAAGTTTATCAGTATAAACTTTGATAAGAGCATTGATGAGGTTGCAAAGATCATTCACGATAACAGATACAGATCGTATCAAGATATTCTACTTATTCAAGACATTCCATATGAAAAAAAAGTATTAGCTTCTGAAAAATTAAATTACTATCCATCCCTTCTTTTTAAAACTGAAAAAATTCGTGAATATACCTACTCGAACCATTTTACAGGACATACAGGACGAATCACCGAAGACGAATATAAAACATATCGGAACAAAGGATATTCAATAAATAGTAATATTGGCAAGACAGGATTAGAAAAACAATATGAAAGCATCTTAAGGGGAAAGAATGGACAGACAGTTCTTCAAGTAGATGCTAGTGGGAATAATCTTGATTTTTTTAAGTATAATCTTCAGGTAACTCCTCAAAATGGTTCTGATCTGATATTAACCATAGATAATGATCTGCAGGAATACATCTCATCGATACTTCCAGAAAATGCTAAAGGTTCAATAGTTGTAATGGATTTAAAAACCGGCGGCATACTAGCCTATATCAGTAAACCAGTTTATGATCCTAATCTATTTGCCAGTGGAATTTCATCAGCTCAGTGGAATAATATTATCTCTAATCCGGATAATCCGCTTTTAGATAGGGTAATACATGGGACATATCCTCCTGGATCTGTTTATAAAACAATCCCTGCCAGTTTTGGTCTTGAATCAAAACTTATTGAAAAAGATACAAAACTTGCAAAATGCAAAGGTGGGATGTGGTTTGGCGATCGTTATTTTAAATGCTGGTTAGAAAAGGGGCATGGCCGTCTAAATGTAATAGATGCAATTAGGTATTCTTGTGATGTATTTTTTTATGATCTTTCCACCAAGATATCTCTGGAAAATCTAAATAGATTCACAAAACAAAATTATCTTTCAACTCGTACTGGGATTGATCTTCCCGGTGAACGTAAAGGATTTTTCCCATCTCGAAAATGGTATCTTGAACATTATGGAAAATATGTAGGAATTTTGGGACATAAAGTAAACCTGGCTATTGGGCAGGGAGAAGTATTGGTTACTCCGTTGCAAATCTGTGCATATTATAGTGCTCTTGGAAATAATGGTGTCTGGAAACAACCGCATTTGCTGGATAAAAGAATAGAGACTAAACATTCTTATAAAAATATTGCTGAAGAAAAGCATTTACCATTATCAGAAGAGACAATAAAGATAATTCAAAGAGCACTTTACCTGGCTGTTAATGGAAAATATGGTACTGGAACTGCAGCCAGTATTAAAGGAATTGATGTTTACGGAAAAACAGGATCTGCAGAAAATCATATGGGAGATACTACTCATGCCTGGTTTAGCGGTTTTGCCAAATGTAATAAATTCGAGATTGGTTTTGCAGTATTTGTAGAAAATGGTGGACATGGCGGCAGTGTGAGTGCTCCAATTGCACGAAAATTAATTAATTATTATTATGGTATATTGAAATGAGAAAATTTGATTGGAAAATTTTTGGTCTTCTAATTTTTCTATTATCTCTTGGAATTATTGCAATATATTCAGCATCTGCTACCAAAATTGGTGATAATTATCTGTTTTCAAATTATTATATAAAACAATTTATATGGATAATTATATCAATGTTGATTTTATTAATATTAATTAAAATTCCTTATACCATTCTTGAAATATCCATTTTTCCAATTTATATTATCACTATACTTTTACTTGTATTAGTATTATTTTTACCTGAGATAAAGGGATCTCACAGATGGATAAATTTTGGTTCGATTCATTTTCAGCCTTCTGAATTTGCTAAATTAATTACGATTATGGTAATTTCTAAACTTATCCATAAACCATTTCTAAGAGATGGGCAAATACTTTTTCGAGCTTCTTTGGTTACTCTCATTCCAATCACTCTCATTTTACTTGAACCGGATCTGGGTACAGCTCTAACTTTTCTGGTAATTTTGTTCTCAATTCTATTAGTTTCTGATCTTCCTAAATTTTATCTAATCCTTATTGTCAGCCCGATTTTTAGCATAATTTTTTCTTTTTCGATCTGGGTATTTTTAATTTATCTATTGTTATTAATATATCTTCTGTATAGAAGCAATCTGGAGAAAGTGATAATTGGTTTCGTGGTTTCAATTAATACATTCCTCTATTTTATTACACCTATATTCTGGAACAATCTAAAAGCATATCAGCAAAACAGAATATTAACATTTATAAATCCATTGCGAGATCCTTTTGGTGCCGGGTATCAGATCATTCAATCTAAGATAGCTATCGGCAGTGGTGGAATCTTTGGAAAAGGTTTTTTATTAGGGACTCAAAAAAATATGAATTTCTTACCTGAGCATCACACAGATTTCATTTTTTCTGTCATTGGAGAAGAATTTGGTTTTTTTGGTTGCATATTTATTTTGCTTATTTATTTTTTGTTCCTGTATAAAATTGCTAGAAGCATTAATAAAATAAAACGGAAAGAATATCTATTAGTATCTGTTGGAATATTAGCATATATCACTTTCCAGATATTTATTAATATCGGGATGAATCTGGGTATTGTACCAACAACAGGGATTCCTTTGCCGTTCATTAGTTATGGCGGCTCAAATCTCTTGATTAATGTTACTGCAATTGGTCTCATTCTAAAATATTTAAATGAAAGAAGCATTTTTGCTTAAGGATGTAATTATGGAAAAAGTTATCATTGTCGTACTTGCTGTTCTATCCAGTTGTTTTTTTGGTTCTGTAATGGATTTTTCTGAAAAAGATATCAAAGATAAAAAAAATGAAGTTTTTAATACCAGTTTCGAAATTGGTGATTATGATCTTCATAAACTTCCTGATGGATGGTATTTATTAGAAGATACATCCAAATATATTCTTTGGGACAATGAAACATCTAAGACCGGTTCAAAATGTCTAAAAATAGAAAATCCAAAAGACAAAATTAACATTATCTCAGATTCTTTCCCAATCGATGCTGATCATGTATATTACTCCAGGTTATTCATGAAAACAAATTATAATTCAAATCAATCAATTACAATTCGTTTTCTTGCCTTTGATGAAAAAGGGAAAAGAGTAAGCAAGTTTAGTGAACATGGACTCCCAAGACAAGATTGGACTCAAATTGATATCACCAGCGGTTTCTTAAAAAGTACTGCCAGATTTGGTAGAATAATTATCTCAATACCAAGAAAATCAGATAAAATATACTGGCTGGATGATATTGAAAGTTACGCAGTTTATAGAATTCAAAAATAAATGGAGGAAAAGTAATGACAAAGGGGAAATACGTTTACGACAGAAAGAAATTCTGTGTACCGGTTACAAAAGCCGAGCCACTAACTTCAATTCAATTCATTATTGATGATTTTGTGACTAAGAAAATTACGTTTTGTATTGATGGAGAAGATGAATCATGGGAAATCTGGCGATATGTAGAAGATACAGATAGCGACAAGATCAAGAAGAATGGTCCTCCGGAAACACCAAAATATTTATATGTTGAAGGAGAAGAAATCGCAGATTTCGTATCAAATTAATTTTTTATTTTTAAATAAATAAGGCATCCGACAGTTGCCGGATGCCTTTTTTTAAACTTACAAATTTTAAAATTTATCTTTATTCTCTTCGATCCATTTCTCTGCTGAAAAGGCAGCAATTGCTCCATCAGATGCTGCAGTTATAACTTGTCTTAGTACTTTATGTACAACATCCCCTGCCGCATATAATCCTGGTATCTTTGTACTCATTGTTTCATCAGTTAAAATAAATCCCTGACTATCTAATTTTACAGCTGATTTTATTAATTCATTATTTGGAA
Source organism: Candidatus Tenebribacter davisii (assembly GCA_030765535.1). Lineage (GTDB taxonomy): Bacteria > Cloacimonadota > Cloacimonadia > Cloacimonadales > TCS61 > Tenebribacter > Tenebribacter davisii. The sequence goes on along the minus strand of JAVCCH010000141.1, from coordinate 13,989 downwards.
TTATACCAACATAAATGAATATTCCATTCAATTCAAGATTTCTGATCTTCTTTGTTTTTTTATTATAAAGTTCAATTTTTTCTATAAAATCTCCACCCTTTACCTCTTTAACAATTGAATTCCAGATGATTTCAATTTTATCATTTTCAAATGCTCTTTTCTGAATTAATTTAACAGCTCTTAGTTCATCTCTTCTATGAATTATGTATACCTTTTTGGCGAATTTAGTTAGGAATATTGCTTCTTCAACAGCTGAATCTCCCCCGCCAATAACAGCTACGATCTTATCCCTATAAAGTGCTCCGTCACATGTAGCACAATAAGAAACTCCCCTGCCTGTATACTTTGCTTCACCGGGAACATCAAGCTTGCTGGGATTGGCTCCAGTTGCCACAATTATTGATTTTACTTTATATTTATTTGAATTTGTTTCAACATACTTTTCAAAGTCATCCATATGTATAGCAGTTATATTTTCCTGCTTTATTTCAGTTCCGAATTTCTCTGCATGCCTTCTCATCTTATCTGCAATATCAAATCCTGACATATTCTCTTCGAATCCCGGGTAATTTTCCACATCAGCAGTTGTTGTGATCTGACCACCTATTAATGCCTTTTCAAAAATAACTGTATTCATTCCGCCCCGTGATGCATAGATCGCTGCTGAAAGTCCGGCTGATCCACCACCGATTATCGCCACATCATATTCAGTTTTATTCTCCATTATTCCCTCCAATATTTGTTACAATTTATTTAATTATTATTGACAAGCAAGAATTATTTCATAGTATCAAATAAATTATCTTTTACATAGTCTATCAATAATGATATTTTTTACCTTTTATGATAGTAAAAGCACGATATATTTGTTCTGCTAATACTAATCGGATCATCTGATGAGTAAATGTTAAACGGGAAAAACTCAATACTATATTTGCATTTTTAATAATTTTACTGGAGATTCCGTAAACACCGCCAATCACAAAAATAATATCTTTCCCAATATTAAATTTATTTTCCAAATAATGGGCAAAATTTTCTGATGAAAATTCTTTTCCGTTTTCATCCAGAACAATTATCAAGGCAGATGTTGAAAGATTTTTTTCTAATATCGCAGCCTCTTGCTCTTTTACAATTTCAATTGTTTTGCTTCCTGTTAATTTCACGTCAGGTAAAATCTTCCAATCAAGTTTAATATATTTTGATATTCTTTTTTGATATTCTTCGATCAACCCAGCAATTTGCTTTTGTTTGGTTTTCCCTAAACAAATTATCTTAATTTTCATTATTTATAAACTTATTGTGCACTTAAAACACCCAAAGCAATTGAAAGCATTTTAGTTTCCGCATTATCCACACGAGAAGTAATAAGGATAGGTACTTTAGCACCCATAACAATATGAGCAACTCGAAATTTACAATAGTAAGTGATAGATTTACCAAAAATATTTCCTGCCTCAATATTTGGAACTATAAGAATATCCGCATCTCCGGCAACTTCAGAATTAATACCTTTTGCTTCTGCCGCCATTTTATTTATAGCACAATCAAATGCAAGCGGACCATCAACAATACAATCTGTGATTTGATCTTTCATATATTTCTCTTTAATAAAATTCGCATCAACCGTGGCCGGCATTTTTGAATTTACAACTTCAACCGCTGCCAGAAGTGCTACTTTAGGCTTTGGGTTATCAAGTGCATGACTTACTTTTACAGCATTGTTGATAATTGAGATCTTTTCATCTATTCCCGGGTAAAGATTGATCCCTCCATCACTCATCAAGATCAATTTCTCAGGATGCTCATACACCAGTATATCACTAAGATTTGCTCCCTTCCTTAATCCTTTATTTTTATCTAATACTGCTTTAATAAGTGTAGCAGTAGGGCATTTTCCTTTTTGCAGGATATCTGCCTTCCCGTCATGTATAGCTTTAACTGATTCTGCAGCAGCTAATTCCAGATCATCGCCCGTATTTATGATCACAAAGCTGTTTGCAAATTCAGGAAAATTTTCTTGTATATATTTGCTGATAAATGGTTCATCTCCAACCAGTATACTGTCAGCAATATTCTTTTTCTTCGCCATTATAGCTGCATCTATTGCTGAAGATGAATGAGCCGCAGCAATTATAACAGTTTTGTTTTTCTTTTCTTTCACTTTTGTGAGTAGTTGTTCAAAATTATTGATCATGACTTCCCCTGTTTTATTCTCTTTTTTTAGTTTTTTTAGAAAATGTTATCTAAATAGGTCAAGGATTTTATTTAAAAAACTCATTATAATAAATGATTTAAAAGTAGCAATAAAGCTGAATTAACTTGACATTTTAGATACTTTTTTTTGCTTTGAAAAAAGTGTAAAAATGGAGAAGTATGGCAGTATCAAAAAGATGGCATATAGCATTATCAACTACTGAGTCTTCCAGACCAATAAATATAAGTCTGCCCAAAAAAGCAGGTATATTATTATGTATGTTGTTATCTATATTTTTATTATTTTTTGTTGGATCAATTTACTTTATAATTCATAATCAAACTCAATTAGCTCAGGCAAAAGAAGTATTCAAAGAAAATACTATTCTAAAAAACAAACTTGTTACACTTTCATCTGAGATAGATTCCATTATGACTAAACTGAAATTGATGGAAAACTGGGAAGACAAGGTACGTACAGATAAGAACTTCAAAGCTATAAACAAAGAGATACGTGAAATGGGAATTGGTGGATTACCAATTGTAGATACCACTTTTGTAGCTACAGATATTGGATTAAGTAATAGTTACTCTCTCACTCTTAATAAAATAGTTCAATTAAAAGGCAAGATAGAATTTGATTATGATACACATAAAGAACTTACTGATCTTGTTCAATTAAAAGATGAATTATACTTAAATACTCCTTCGATCTATCCAGCTTATGGACGAATATCTGATCCTTATGGATGGCGAAATCATCCGATCACGGGAAAAAGAAGTTTCCACCATGGCCTGGATATTGGGAATAAAACTGGAACACCTATCTATGCTGTTGCAGATGGGAAAATATCTTCTACGGGACAACAGAAGTATTTCGGAAGATATATCGCAATATCTCACAAATTTGGTTATCAAACTAATTATGCTCATCTGAATAAAATATTCGTAAAAAAAGGTGATGAGGTAAAAAGGGGACAGATCATTGCAGAAATGGGAAATTCAGGCCGGTCAACTGGAAGCCACCTGCACTTTGAAGTGCTCAGATATAGTAAATACAGAAACCCCTATGAGTACTTGAATAAACTTGAAGATGATATTATTATCACAAAAAATTAAAACGGATCAAATTTAACTATTAGATATGAAAAATAAAATGAAATTCGAATCTGCTTTAAATAGGTTAGAAAAGATAGTAAATACCTTAGAAGAAGGCGTAGACGAGTTAGATAAAATTGTTGAACTTTTTGAAGAGGGCTCAGAATTAGCTGATTTTTGCAATAAAAAACTTGAGAAGATTGAGAATAAAATTGAACTTCTAACAAATAAAGTCCATAAATCTGAAGAGACTGAGGAATTATGAGCACTAAAAATATGGTCTTAAAAAAAGATTTGAAAGAGAAGCGCGAATTAGTTAATATCGCAATAGATCGATTTCTACCAAGAAAAGATGAGTATCCGAAACAAATACATAAAGCAATTCGCCATACTTTATTTGCCGGTGGAAAAAGATTGCGACCATATTTATTGATAAATACATACTTGCTTTTTAAAGAAGATACCGACAAGATCCTCTTAATTGCAGGCGCAATAGAAATGCTGCATACTTATACATTAATACATGATGATCTCCCTGAAATTGATAATGATGAATATCGACGTGGGAAAAAAGCATGTCATGTTCTTTTCGGTTCCGACATTGCTCTATTATCTGGTGATGCTTTATTGGTTTACGCTTTCCAGGCTATTGCTACAGCCGAAGAAATAGATGAAAAACTCAGGCTGGAATTTATTAAAGAGCTGTCTATGGAAGCCGGTCACGCTGGGCTCATAGCCGGGCAAATGATCGATATCCAGAGTGAAGGGAAAAAAATCTCAAAAGAGACACTCGAATATATACATACTAATAAAACTGCCCGATTAATTAATTTACCGATCCGTTTTGGATGTATGCTGGCAGAAGTTTCGCAGGAAGATAAGAAACGCATGGAAATATTTGGGCAAAAAATTGGCCTTGCTTTTCAAATTGTTGATGATATCCTGGATATTGAAGGATCTCAAGAATCTCTCGGTAAAACCATTGGTAAAGATTCAAAAGCAAAGAAGGCAACTTTCCCGGCTGTTTATGGATTAGAAAAATCAAGACAAATGGCTGAAAAGTTGATAAATGAAGCAAAAGCTCTCTTAGAACCATACGGGGAGAAAGCTGAGTTGTTGTTAATGCTTTGCGATTTTATCCATACAAGGAAATTTTAATCTTAAATAGATATCCTGACGGGGCTTCGATGAAGCCCTTTTTCATTATAGAGGTATAGGAATGTTAAAAATTCAAATAAAAAAATTAAATTCTCTAGCAAAATTACCTAAATGTATGACTGAACATGCTGCCGGATATGATCTCTACTCATGTAACGATGAAGAAATTATTGTAAAATCGGGAGAGGTAGTTCTTGTTCCAACCGGGATTGCAATATCTTTACCTGCAGGTTATGAAGCACAAATACGGCCACGAAGTGGTCTTGCCATCAAACATCAAATTGGAATTCTTAATTCACCGGGAACAATTGATGCTGACTACCGTGGTGAGATTAAAGTAATTTTATTTAATTTTGGAAAGAGCGATTTTGTTATTTCCGCACATACACGAATTGCACAAATGGTTATTTCTCGTCACGAGTCCGTTGACTTTGTAATAACAGATCAGTTAGACGAGACAGATCGCGGTAGTGGCGGATTTGGACACACAAAACATTAATTCTATCATGTATATCCCGGTAGAACTTCCTTTTGGGAAAACCATTCAGCAAACTTCAGATGGACATTCAATAACATCCGATACGGCTTTTCTTGTGGAAACTGTTGCACACCAAATATCTAGGAAAGATATTAATGTACTAGAAATGGGTAGCGGAAATGGAATTATCTCTATTATGTTATCTCATCATCATCCAAACTGGAAAATCTTGGGAATTGAAATACAAAAACATCTAGTGTTGCTTAGTCGGGAAAATGCAAAAATATCTGAGACATCCCCAAGTTTTATAGAAGGAGATCTTACAAATTATAATTCTCAAATAAGATTTGACCTGATAGTATCAAATCCACCCTATTTTCCTATAGAAGAAGGACGAATAAGCCCGATACAAGAAAGAGCAATTTCCAGACATGAAATAAAATGTAATATGATCGATGTTCTAAATTGTACAAAACTCAACTTAATAAAAGGTGGTAAAGCATTTATCCTCTATCCGCAAAGCAGGTGGAAAGATCTGAATAATTTTGCAAAAAAGGTTGACCTAAAAGTAATGAAAAAATTTGTTTTAAATTCAGAAATGAATAAAAAGAAGATTATTGTGGAGCTTGTTCATGCTTAATATAAAAGGATTTTCATTATCCAGAGAAAACGAAAAATTCATGCTGATAAATGATATGTTTATCAGAAGTGGTATGAAAGTAAATATTTTCGGGAATAATGATACTGGAAGATCACTTCTACTAAGATCTATACATGGAGATTTTTACGGTTTTGGTGGCAAGATCGAGATCAAAGATAAACCTATATTATTTTACAAGAAAAAGAAGAAAACAATTCTTCTGGAAAATACATCTCATCTTCTTATAAATGAATCTGTTTGGAAAAACATCATTATTCCATTACCAAAAGTAACTGCCCGACAAAAGCAGAATATCATGGAACTATGCATGATCTCAAAACTTAGCGATAAGATCGGAAAGAAGATAAATACTCTTTCTTCATCTTCAAAAAAATTCATTGAATTGATCAGGGCTGTAATTCAACTTCCCCAAATCATCCTTATTGATGACCTTGAAAATTATTTTGATGATAAAAATATAGTAACAGCGTTAGAGATCTGCAATTTCGCTCTAAACAGCGGAGCTTCAGTTATAACAACTTCCAAACGAAAGCTTGAAAATTTTGATGTTTATTACCGAATTCAGGATAGTAAAGTAGTGAAACTATGAAAAAGGGAATATTTTTTCAGATCATTGTAATTTTCTTTATCCTATTAGGGTGGAATCTGCTGCATATAGGTTATGATTTTCAAAAAGATCTATTTGAAAGGAATATATCTTCATTACCAATGATGGTACTTTCCATGCAGGAGAATACTCTCGAACAAGTAAAAATTCGAATTGAAAAAAAAGACTATATCGAAGATATAATTATCATTCAAGATTCAGTGATTGCACAAACATTAATTAGTAATTATGATTTGGTAGAAGGTAATGAAATCCTGAGATCATATATACTTCCAACTGCTATGCAGATAAATTTTAGAGGAGAGATCTTTCAAATTGAGCAGAAGCAGGAATTGGATAAAATATTATTAGAATATTCTCCTGGAGTGATACACTATTTTGATGATCAGCGCTGGCAAATTGATCAAAATAAAATATCACTTCTTACAAAAGCCTATTATGCCGGTTTTGGGATATTCATTATTTTCATGATGTTTATTGCGATTTTACTGCGAGTACATTTTGAAATGAAAAATGATCATTTTTGGAAAATTTTCCATTCTTCCGGAGGAAATTATAGAAAGCGGGGGACACAATATTTTATTAATTCAATATATATTTGTTTAATTCCACTCATCTTGAATCTTGCCATATATTATACTATAAGATACATGCAGCTACTTTCTGTTAAGATCGATTATAAAATTTTCGGCATAGAAATATTAACCATAATAATCAGCTCAGTTTTTGCAGCAATTACCTTGAGAGAACACCTTAAATGAAAAAATATATTCCTAATTTCCTAACTCTTTTTAGAGTATTTCTCGTTCCTGTTTTCTTTTGTTTATTGTATTATTCTCAAATTCCTTATCATTATATCTGGGCAACATTTGTTTTTATTATTGCGAGTATTACAGATATCTATGATGGTCGGCTTGCACGTAAGTATGGTGTCATTAGTAATTTTGGTAAGATAATGGATCCTCTCGCTGATAAATTACTCACCTTATTAGCTTTGTATGCCTTAGCTTCCCAGCCTTTGAACATGATGAGCATCTATGTGTTCTATATAATTCTATTTAGAGAAGTATTTATAACTGTACTAAGGCAGATCCATGTAAGAAAGAAAGTTTATATTGCAGCTAATGTATGGGGAAAAGTTAAAACCACTTTCCAGATGACCGGCATTATTGCATCCTTGGTCTATTATTCCCTTTTATTCCCGTTTATGCCGAATTTACATGTAAAATTTCAATTTTGGTTTGGTATATTTTTCTGGATCGTGGCTGTTATAACTATCCTTTCAGGAATTAGTTATCTTTTCCCGCAAAAGCAGTTGGAGAATAAATGAAAAATTCATATACCATGATCATTATTGCAGGAATTTGCCTGTTGCTTATCATGGGCTGCTCTTCAGAAGATAACATACATAAAACTAAAAGTAAAAGTATTGATATCCACAAACCGATGTCATGGGGACATAAACAAACTGTGTATGTGTTTGCTGATGATAATGTTTGGAAATATGCCAGTGGACATTTAAAACAAACATTAGAGAGAGATCAATTTACTACGGAAAATGAAAAGGTCTTTGTTGTTAAACGAGTTCCAATAGGCAACTTGGAGAATTTTTATAAATTTAATAATTTAATTTTCTTCTGTAACCTGGAATCAAATGATGATGTCTCATCTTATATAAAAGAGATCATGGGTGAAAAGGTGAAAGCTGAAGTAAAAAAGAATAAAGTAGCGATGTACGCTAAAGATAATGTCTGGGCTAATGATCAATTCGTTCTATTCATATTGGGAGACAATGAGCATGATTTGTTAACATTCAACATCTTGCAGTTAAATAATACTTTCGATCTTTTTAAAGAAAAGCTGTTCGATAGGATCAGGGGACAATTATACAAAACCCCGGTTTATTCTGATAACAGATTTGAAGCATTCCCCTGGGAATTGAAACTTCCCAAAAAATATGTTCTTTACAAAAATGATACAGCAAATAATTTTATTTCGTTTATAGCTAGGTTAAGGAATAAACCGGATAGATATATTGCTGTGTATTTCCAGGAAATTTCAAAAGAAGATTTTAATAGGGACTGGCTTAGGGATTCTCGCAGAAGATTAATCTGGAAATATTATGATGAAGATGAATTCTTCGATAGAGATGTGAAATTGGGGAAATACAGTCTAGCAGAACATAAGGGCTGGTTTCTTTCCGGAAGATGGCAAAACAAGAAATTTGCTGTTGGAGGTGCTTTCCAGAGTTTTGCTTTTTATGATGAAGTAAATGGGAAAGCATATCTGGTTGATAATTCAGTTTATTATCCGAGTGGAGAAAAGCTGGAAGCTCTATATGAACTGGAAATCATCAGTAATACGTTAAAACTAAAGACAGAATAGTTAGGGAGATCTAGATGAGAAAATTAAGTATCTTATTTATCCTTTTAATAATTTCAATAAGCGTGTTTGCATTTGAGCTTAACACATTGATTGATACACCAACTGCCGGCATTCTGCAGCAGGGTGAAGCTGAGATTTCAGCCAAGATTTACAAAGATAATGGTTTATTGATCGGAACAAGAGTGGGATTATTCCCGCGTTTCATGTTCGGGGTTAATTACGGTGCAGAAGAAATCGTTGGAAATGCTGACCCAAAATGGCACGATCGAGTTGAATTCAATGCTAAGGTAAGGATCTTGGATGAAAGTAATCAACTTCCAGCTATTGCACTGGGCTATGATTCTCAGGGACATGGAAAATATGATAGAACAAGAAAACGATATGATATAAAATCTAAAGGTGTTTATCTTACGGCAAGCAAAAATTTCTTCCTGCTCGGAAATTTAGGTGTTCATGGAGGTATAAATTACAGCTTGGAAACAGAAGATAAGGACGAAGAGCCGAATTTATTCCTCGGTTTTGATAAAACAATAGGTGATATGGTGGTACTATTAGCTGAATACGATACAGGCTGGAATGACAATGAAGCAAGTCTGGTTAAAGGAAGAGGGTTTTTCAATGCTTCGGTTGATCTGCATTTCACAGAAGCACTTATCCTCAAAGTATCATTTTATGATTTGATGTTGAATAATATTAATACTCAAGGATGCGATAGATCGATCACACTCCTATACAACATGACATTCTAAATTAAATGAAGAGCTTTTATAAACTTCTGTTGATACTACTTATCCTGGGTGGTTGCGCAGTTAATAAACAAATTCCATCTAAACCTAATATTGCTGCTGAAAATTATTTTTTCTTTGCCGAAGCTGCTATGCAGCAAAATGATATCAATAATGCCATTGAATTATATGAAAAAGCTATAAAAGCGGACTCTAATAATGTTTATCTCAAAGAAACATTGATGACAACCTTGGCTTTAAAAGCCTATTTTGATAAATCAGCTTATGAACAGATAATAGAAACGGGGAAACCGTTCTGCGATAAAAATATCAAATCAGAAAAGATATTCTCTATCATGACTGAAACATACCAGGCAGAATTGCAGCTGGAAAATGCTGAAAAATGCTATAAAAAAGCGATCAAGATCCAGCCAACTATGCGCAACCTCACTTCCTATTATATCTTCCAGCAAAATTTTGATCCACCTGTAAATATCAAATTATTAAAAAAAGCTCTTAAGCATAAATGGGAAGAGGAAAAATTAGTCCTTTCAATTGCAAAATTATTCAGTGCTGTTGACTCAGTAAAAAGCCATGAAATATACGAAAAGGCTTATGATAAATGGCAGGATGAAATATGCCTCACCTCTTTACTTACGTCTTACGAAAAATTTAGTTCCTATAATAAAATATTAGAGGCTATACAACTTCACATAGATCACGAACGTGATATTTCTGCTCCAATTGCTACATACTTGATCGGAAGATACTTCATGCTTGAACAATATGATAAAGTACTAGAGAATAAAGTTATTTGTTTTAAAATAGGAACTCATGATATTTTGAAATACCTTTTCTTCTCTTCGATAAAAATTAATGATATACAAACTGGAATTCAAGCTGGAATTGCCCTTGAAACAACTGGTGAAGTACCTGAGGAGCTGAAGAATTCATTTTATCTCTATTTGGCTGAACTTTATTTTATTGATGAACAGTTCAATAAATCCGCTATTTCTCTAAGCAATATTCCAAATGTAACTACGATCAGCAGTTTTCTTTTTTCCGATGATTTTGCGGAAAATGCTGAGCAGAAAGAAAATATTAATAAAGTGATAGTTGAATATTCTGATATCCAGGAAGATAAAGCTAATGCAAATTATCTTTGGGGAATTTACTATTCCGAATTAGATAATAAGGAATTTGCTTTAACCTACTTTAATAAACTTACTGATGATTATATTAATGAAAATGATCTTAACTTTATGCTGGCAATTGGCTACATTCGAAATGCCTTAGATGTGAAGCGAGCACGATCACTATTGACCTCCATGACAGAGATACAAATTAATCCAAATGAGTTCATTGCTAATCTGCTGATCGGGACCAAGAACGATTCACTTGCCTATTCCATCCTGAAAGAAGAGCTGGCGGCAAATGACAAACCTGATTCTACGATCTTTATAAGTTGCGCACTTATAGGAGAAAAATATGATACTGCCGACAACTTGCTGATCATTCTGGAAAGAGGAATTGAGCTCTACCCGGAAAATTGGGAATTACTTAATGCAGCCGGGTATTTGATCGCTGATAATGAGCTTGATAATAAATATGACAAAGCGGCACTATATCTGAAAAAAGCAGTGTTACTAAAACCTGAGTATGGGATGATCTGGGATAGCCTTGCCTGGCTTTATTTCAAACAGAAAAGATACGATGATGCACTTCAAGCAATGAACGTTCCCATATCGGAAGATATAAATAATAGTGAAATCGCCTACCATATTGGTGAAATCTATCTTAGTTTAAATAAGCAGAAAAAAGCCGAACATTATTTCAAATTATCAATAGATCTGAATACTGAAATCCGCTCTGTTCAGCTTTCTGAAGAAAATCTTAAACAACTATTAAGGAGATAATATGAATTTTGTATTTAATAAAACTAATAAGATCCTGTTTATAATTGCCATACTCACAACTGTAGCCGGATATGTGATAATGGGAACCGGTGATAAGACTATATCACCAATTTTATTGATAATTGCTTATGTAATTCTATTCCCTTTATCTATCATGATCGGTACTAAACAAACAGATAAAAATCAATAATCTATTCACTACAAATTAAATGTTATTACAAACATTAGCCGTTATTTGAAAATAAATTATTTAAATATTTTTTGATAACCATAAGTTTGTAATGTACAATAAAAAAATGAACGTGACATACACATTATAAAAACGGAGGAAATATTATGTTTATTAAACAAAAAACTTTAGTTGGGATTTTACTGGCAGTAATGCTTTTTTCAAATCTTTTTTCGTTTAGTAAAAAGCCGGAGAAGCTCCCTGAGGTTTCACTCGATACATTCTGCGAAACTAATAATAAATTCGGATTCAAAGTATTCAAAGAAATCGTCAAAGAGCAGACAGACGACAATATTTTCATTTCACCGATGAGTATATCTTACGCTCTGGGAATGACTTTTAACGGAGCAGATGGAAAGACAAAAGAGGAGATGGCAAAAACTCTCGAATTCGGTAAAATGACCGATTCAGAAATTAATGCATCTTTCAAGACACTGATGAAAAAATTGATGGAACTTGATCCAAAAGTGATGATGGAGATCGCAAATTCTATTTGGTACAGGGAGAATGTTGATGTCCTTGATAAATTCAAAAAAGTTAACCAGGATTATTTCCAGGCAGAGATCAGGAATATGGACTTTTCTAAACCGGAAACAATTGAGATCATTAATAACTGGGTAAGTGAAAATACGAAAGGAAAGATTATTAGAGTTATCGACGAGATCGATGCTCTTTCTATGATGTACCTGATCAATGCAATCTATTTTAAAGGTTCCTGGACAGATGAATTTAAAAAAGATCGTACTAAACAAGATAAATTTATTATTTCTGAAGAAGAAGCCATTTTATGTGATATGATGAAAACTTCCGAGAAAAATCTTTATTATGAGAATGACGATTTTCAGGCAATTGATCTTCCTTACGGCAACGAAAATTTCAGTATGATAATTATCCTCCCCAAGAAAGATAAAGATATTAATGAGTTTATTTCCAACCTGAACGCAGAAGACTGGAATTCATGGTTGAGCAAATTTTCTAAACAAAGTGGTTCGCTTTATCTTCCCAAATTTAAGATTGAATATGAACTTGAGATGAACGATGTTCTTAAGAGCCTGGGAATGCCGAATGCCTTTACTGATGCTGCTGATTTCAGTAAAATGACGAAAGAACAGAGACTTTTTATCAGTAATGTCAAGCACAAGACCTTTGTGCATGTGAATGAAGAAGGGACTGAAGCTGCTGCTGTAACGGTTGTGGAAATGAAATTGACCTCTTTTGGTCCCGGCTTTTTTATGAAAGTTAATCGTCCTTTCGTTTTTGCTATCAAGGAAAAAGAGACTAATTCCATTCTCTTTATCGGGAAGATCGTCAATCCCAAGCTGGAAAAATAGTTGAATTTATGGACTTTTTTTTCGCTGGTAAATATGTTAGGTAATAATGAGAAATAAACAGTATCTCACTGAAGAATTCATTGCGAAGATAGATAAATTTAATCTCCGTGCCAGACTCATTGTGGAAGGTTTTATTACCGGACTGCATAAATCTCCCTATCATGGATTCAGCATAGAATTCTCTGATCACCGGCAATACAATCCGGGAGACCCGATAAGAAATGTAGATTGGAAGATTTACGGTAAAACTAATCGTTATTACATCAAACGCTACGAAGAGGAAACCAACCTTAAGTGTTATATTATCGTCGATCATAGTGCTTCTATGGGCTTCTCATCGCAACATTTTTCCAAGTTGGAATATACCAAAGCTCTAGCTTCGGCTCTTTCCTATTTAATGATCTCTCAACAGGATGCTGTGGGATTACTCACCTTCACAGATAAGATCACAAATCTTATTCCGCCACGCTCCATGAAATCCTATCTGAATATCCTTTTTAAGGAGCTTCATAAATTAAAAGCTGAAGACAAAACCAGTACTGTGAGTGTTCTGCATTCTTTGGCGGACAGGATAAAAAAACGGGGACTTGTTATACTTATTTCCGATATGATCGATGATCCTGAAAAGATCATGCAAGGACTTATGCACTTCCGTCACCAAAAACATGAAGTCATATTATTCCATATTCAGGATAAGCAGGAAATAGAATTTGATTATAAAAAAGACACCGAATTCATTGATTCTGAAACAGGTGAAAAGGTTGTCGTTTCTCCCTGGCAGATAAGAAAAGATTATTTACAGACATATGAGCAGAACCTTACTTTTTTAAAAGATAAATGTAACGAAGCAAAAATTGAATATAATGCCATATCAACAGATACTCCTTTTGAGGATAATTTACTTCACTATCTTATTAAGCGTTCTAAAATGATGTAACTGATCTAAAAAAAATTTAAATACAACACACCCTCCCAGGAAATCCTGAAAGGGTGTGTTGTCATGTTAACCATCAATTTAAGAGCGAAGTTACCTTTTTTTTAGAATAACTACTCCTACCCAATGAAGGCTGTGACAAACCTTATTTCATAAGTTAGAAAAAGTTGCCCCTTCCTATTAAAGGTCGGGGCGAAATTTACTTATTTCATAAGTATCATTTTCTTTGTAGCAGAGTAGTTTCCTGATTTCATTTTATAGAAATAAATAC
>JAVCCH010000032.1 GCA_030765535.1 Candidatus Tenebribacter davisii | reverse complement strand
TTCCCCACCTAACATTTTAGGTTCATCAATTACCATTTTGAAATCTCTGGCAGTTACAACTGTTTTTGTTGGACTTTCGCTTTTTGCGTTAATCTTAAAATTCATCATTTTCATGATATCTCCTTTTCTTCTATTTTTAATTTATTTTTAAATTTTTTCCAAAATCAAAACATTTTTGCTTTTGTGCTTCATCTGGTTTCCACAATTAAGTGAGTTTAATAATCAACACCAGCAGCTTTAACATTTTCCGGATCAAATGCATGGCATGGTGTTACACCGTAAACCATTTTACATTTGGGGCATTTATCTTCGAAATTTTCCATCTCAAAAATTTCCTCACACTCAACACATTTAATTTCCAAGGGCATTGGCATTGGTTGTGGGCTGAATCCCATCTGCCTAACTTTATCCACTACCTGTTTACCATTATCAAAACTTCCTGCACATCCATCATGCATAGTATCTCCTATTTTCTTTAATTTATATTTTCTTTTTGAATTTCAGTAATTATCTCACCGCTTCTTAATTTCGTGCGGTATGCCAACAAAGTTTTATCCATTTCTTCCAAAGTGGAAAGAATCGTTCGCTCTTCTTCAGTAGTATCGATTATCTTATAGATTCCACCATTTTTTATCACGATCCGCTTATCACCCATCAAGGCTAATATTGGATCATGGGTTGCCATTAATACAATTTTATCTTCTGAAAGTAAAAGTTTTAGAGCACGTTTTCTATCGATTCCGGCATTTTCAATTTCATCAATTAAGATAATGGGAGATTTGCTTAGGATTGCAGTATCAGCGATCATTAAAGCTCGCGATTGTCCCCCACTCAAGCTGGTTATCGGTGTATCTGGAGAAAACTTCTCACCTGCCAGATCATTAGCTTTGTTGATGATGCGAGAGATAACATCCTCTTTATTTTCCACCAAACGACTTTCAGCATGGAGCTCTACAAATTCAAATACCGAAAGATCCATTACAAAATTCATATTTTGGGAAAGCTGTGCCACCAATTTATCGGAAGATGAAAAACGCCATTTATTATCAGGAATATCATTGTTAACGAGGATTTTTCTTGAGGTCGGTGTATCGCTTTGAGCAACCCACTCAATATCACCCAGCAATCTGCTTTTTCCGGAGCCAGTTGGTCCAACTATAGAAATAATCTCACCTTGATGAATTTCCAGTTTCCCGAAATCTTCTTTGTCACCGGATTTATCTGTTCCTGGTAAGATCGTTACTGTCTTTACAATATCTTCATCTTTTCCCAGGAAGGCGATCATCTGCTCGATGAATTCTCCGATTTGAGAAATCAGATTTTCTGCATCGATTGCTCTGTCTTCGATCTCATCTTCATCAAATTCAGCAAAATATTCAGGAAGTGTAAGTTCTTTCTTACCTTTCAATTCCAAACCATTATCATTGAAAAAGGCGGAAAGAAAAGGAAATTCATTTAAAAGGGAAGATATTTTTTTGGAAATTAATTCAGTTTTTTTCATGACGTCCTCTTAATCTTCCATTTTCATTTTACGAACATTTCCCATCTGGTAACTCTCACCAATACGGGTTTCTCCCAGACAATATGAACAAAGTGCAGAAGGCATTGGAAAGCGCAGTTCTTTTCCTTTCAACGTTTCAATATTCAAAGATTCATCGTAGAGAAGGGTACTCAGTTCAAAGCTTCCCTGTCCTGTTAGACCGTTTATATGCATAATTGCAGCAGCCGGATTAACCGTATTCACACGACTGGCAAATACTTCACGCTCTGCTTGAGAAACAATATCACCTTTAGTAATGACAACAATATCAGCAGATTTTAACATAGGCCCGATCTTTTTTGGTGTATTTATACCACTTAAATTATCGATCACACAAACAGCTTTAATGCCTTTGATATATGGTGAGCAGCGATTGCATAACCCAGCTGATTCACTGATGAGTATATCAAATTTATTATCAACTCCCCACTTGGTGATCTCTTCCACATTGCTCACAAAATAGTGATCGGGACAAAGTGCACCCGATAAACCTTTTTTCACTGGAATTCCAGCTTTTTCATATAGTTTATCATCATCCGTGTAAAGGCAGTCAAATTTAGCTACAGCTACTTTAAATCCTTTCTTTTTCAAAGATTCGATAGTTTTTAGAATTACTGAAGTTTTCCCTGAAGAGGGAGGACCTGATACTGTTATTAGATTCATTAAAACTCCTGTTCTTAGCCTATGGCTTCGTTAAATAATTTTTCGCAATGTTTGATCAATTTGCTGATATCATTGCTGTAAATATAATCCCAGCCCAACCACATGAATTTATTTTCGGCAGGAATATGGTTATCAATATCTGGATGAACACTGGGGAAAAGTCCACTGTGAGAAAGGATCTTTCCTACTTCTAAAGAAGCAAAAAAGTCAATTACAGGTTGCAGCTTCTCAATTTTCTCTTTTTTGGAAAGCATAAAGATCGGGCTTATGATAGCACCATCTTCCGGCCAGATAGCAGCCATTGGTCCGCCATCTTTTACCATTTTGGTAAAGAAGTACGGCATAATTGTAACAATCGGTTTATTCTCTTTTTTGCGATCACTTTTCACCATCTGGGAAGGATGCATCGATTCCAAAAGGCTACGACCTAATTTCTTTACACCTTCATCACCATAATGTTTATGAATGTTTAGTAGAATTCCATTGAAAAGATCAAAATCTCCAACAGGAAGAGAAACACGTTTCTCGAACTCCGGTTTTAAAATATCTTTCCAACTTTTAGGAACTTCACGTCCGTCCAGTTCTTTTGTATTTATCAAAAAGACAGCTGGTACTACACCAATCATAGCATAATGTTTTTTGGGATCTTTCAAATCAATACCATCGAATAGGATATTAAATTTATCCAATTTTGTAGTATCTGCAAACACATCCTGTTTTTTGAATTTGCCGATCATCTCTTCATCAAAGAACATATCGAATCCAGCCGAAATAAACAGGTCGGGAAGTTCGGTAGCTTCTTGTACACCTTTAATATTGTTCTCCACCCAATCCAGTCCCATGGAAGCGGCTTTTAATTCATGATTTATGATCAGATCATTCTCTGCTGAATATTTTTTTACGAAATTATTGAATTGCTCTAAAAGTGGAATCCGAACCGGACAAGGTAGTAACCCTACAATATTCAAAGCTTCAGCATCATCTACTTTTGTGGTAGCAGCTAAAGTAGCATCAATATTAGTATCTTTTTGTTCAATTGCTTCAATAAGCAGATTGGAGAAGATCTTAAGATCAAGTTGTTTAAGCATTAATGCCATTTTCAGAGATATCGATTTAGCAAATTTAGCACGTTGCTCCGGATCATCCATTTGAGAAAATCCATTAGAAGTAAATACCGGAATCGTTTCCGGATGCTTTTCCACTATCTCCAACAGCGTTGAATTCTCATAAAAATATTTCATTTTTCCTCTCATTGTCACTGACTTCAAAGACATAGCTATTACTCAGTGTGCTCATTAGTTACACCAATTTTGTTTTTGTTGTTGGTTTAGGAAGTTTCATTACCAGTACTCGAACATCATTCTCAGTCTCATTATAAATACAATGAACTATATCTTTAGGGCTTTCAACAATATCATCCTTATTCACCTGGATTTTTTCTTCTCCAACCATGATGAATGGAGATCCTTCCAAAATGTAAAAAGCAACATCAACCGGTGTGATATGTGGTTTAAGACTCTCCCCAGCTTTTATAAGCAAATGCATAATAACAGCATGATCTTTATCATACATATTTGAGGAATGAATACCATGTGGATTTTTGCTTGTTCCTAACTTCTGATAATTTCTAATTTCCATATTATCCCCTATTCTGGTACTTTAATACCTATATAATTTTAAAATTTTTTCCTATGTGAATTTCGATAATTTCATATTATTGAAAGTATCGTATATATCTTTTGATATTCGGTTAAGTTCATGATTGAAAATACAATTAGTGAAAGCACAGTGGGGTTTACCGAATGGACAATCACCCAGTTTTACTTCACCCTCAATAACTTCTAATATCTGCAGGAAACTAATTTCTTCCGGTGCTTTGCTCAATTCGAATCCACCAGCCGGACCTCTTGAAGAACTTACCAGATCTGCTTTACTAAGCTTCTGAAACACCTTCGCCAGATGAGCTTCCGAAGCTTGAAGTATTTCTGCCAGCTTCTTCACACTAACTCTTTCCGGAAATTTTTGTGCTATATAAGCCAATCCGTGCAAAGCCAGATATGATCCTTCAGAAACATTAACTAAATTTCTCATTTTTATCCTCTTTTCTAATTCGGTATTCAAATACCTAAATGCATGTTTTTATGTCAAGAAATTTATTTTTTATTCTTATAAAAAAATTGACATCTATCGTAACAAACACGTTTTATCATATTTAGACGTTTTAAAGGAGGAGAAGATGAAGAAGTTAGTAGCTGAGTTTATTGGAACATCATGGTTAGTTTTAGGTGGATGTGGAAGCGCAGTACTGGCAGCAGCTTATCCTGAACTGGGAATCGGATTTGTCGGAGTTGCTCTCGCTTTCGGGTTAACTGTAGTAACTATGGCTTATGCAATTGGGCATATTTCCGGTTGTCACCTTAATCCAGCAGTTTCCATAGGACTATGGGCTGGAGGACGGTTTGATAAAAAAGATGTCATTCCCTACATTATTGCACAAGTTTTGGGTGGAATTGCCGGAGCAGGAATACTTTATCTTATTGCAAGCGGTAAAGCTGGATTCGAGATCGGTGGTTTTGCAGCAAACGGCTTTGGAGAACATTCACCAGGTGGATATGGTATGCTGGCTGCTTTAATAACTGAAGTTGTTATGACCTTCATGTTCTTAATCATAATCTTGGGAGCGACCCATTCCAAAGCACCAAAATATTTAGCCGGATTAGCAATTGGTCTTTGTTTAACACTTATTCATTTAATTTCTATTCCTGTTACAAATACATCCGTAAATCCAGCCAGAAGTACTAGCCAGGCAATCTTTGTGGGAGATTGGGCAATGGATCAATTATGGCTTTTCTGGGTAGCGCCAATTATCGGGGCAATTTTAGCAGGTCTCGTTTATAGATTTATTTCACCTGAAACAGAATAACAGAATTAGAAGCTCTAAAATTAGTTTTGAAAGAATTAAGTAGATGCGGTGTTTGTTGTGAAACTGACTGCAAAGCATATAAGGTTGAATGTGATGGTTGTAATAACCTGAAAGGAAAAGTTCCCTGGGCAAAGTATTTGAATACAGTGCTTTGCCCCATTTATGAATGTGCTGAACTTAAAGGTTTTAAATCATGTAAAGAATGTGGAAAAGTTCCTTGTGAACTTTGGTTCTCAACCAGAGATCCTGATTTTACAGATGAAGAATTTCAAGTAGATATTAAGTCAAGATTGAAGAATTTTGAGGAGCTGATATAAAAGATTGATTTTTATATCATTCATTTTTGTGGTCTAATATTAATTCTTTTATTGTATCCAACGCAAAATCTAATTTCCCAATTTCGTCAAATTCCGATGAAGCTACAAAGGGTAATTTATCAAACCCACGTTGCTTAAGTCCTTCTTGTAAAATTTCACAATAAATACCTTTTCCCTCAATGAATTCGGACTTTGGGATATAATATGTCATTCCACCCCATAGCACATTGGGATCCTTAGGTTGAGGAGTATGATTTAAACCACAAACAGGACTACCATCCATCATCACAAACCCAATAATTTGATAACCACATTGAATATAATTTTCTGCCTGATCAATAACTGATTCTACTATACGCTTACAATGCCTTCTGAACATTGGATTGTTATACTGATCCTTCACTTGCCCCCATCGCATATTCCCCAGATAAGTCATTTCAGGACATGGCATCTGGATCATCCCAATCCCCTCCTCTAACAACATGCTTATCAATGGAGTTATAGCTCCTGGATAGCTTGCGATTCCACGTACTTTTGCATTCTGATTCAAACAACAATGGCAAAGAAAAATAATTTTTTTACTTCGATTATCTGATACTTTTGGATGTTCCATCAATCTTTCTCCTTTATTAAAATGAAACTTATATTTGCTTAAAGTTAAAATCTACAAATTCTGCGTCAAGAAGGAAAAAAAATATAAAGTATATTTACAAAAGTATTCCATACTATTTTTTGTGGTGAGAGTATTTACCTTATGGCAAGTCAGATTATGAATGCACTGTCCAAAAGGGATTTCTTTCTTGTAAAGAATGCGGAAAAGCTCCTTGTGAGCTTTGGTTTTCAACAAGAGATCCGGATTTTACAGATGAGTAATTCCAAGCAGATATTAATTCAAGATTGAAGAATTTTGAGGAGCGGGGATAATAGGTTAAAAGTCATACCTCACTTTTACGTAAACCATATCATTATCATTATACTGTCCAAAATTACCTTCATCACCCACAAAGATATTTGCTCCTAATTGAACTTCAAATCCATCGGCAAGATCATAAGCAATTTTCGGGCGCAGCAGAGCATCTTCATTATTAATGCCATAATAGGAAAAGAATTCCAATCGCAAAGTTTCACGTAGGAAATCTTCTGTTAGTAGAAATGTCATAGTATTAGAGAATTCATTATTGTGTATGTCTTCTTCATAATCCAGAATATACTCCTGAATAAATTGAAAACTAACATTCATTCCAAACCAATTATGATCGTAGCCAATGAGATAATGTACGTAATCTTTTTCTTTTACACCATTTGGAGTAAATTCTTCGGGTGCAAATCTCTTATCAAAATAATATGCCCCTTCCCCACGCACAACAGCTCCACCTACCACTTTACTGAAACTTGCCCCTGCCAATGGAAGACGGTGATGTTCCGATGTAATAAGAATAGTAGAATCTGGTTGTGCGAAAATATGCATTGTCGGATTATCATCCCACATATAGGCAACCATCATTTCAAAATCAATTACGCTTCCAAGGTAAGAATATTTAAAAGCAATTTCACTTTCAGAAAATTTATTTTCTACTTCAATGTTGGAATATTCGTAATCTATAAACAGCAGTGGATAAGACATTTCAGGAGCCCAGATCGAAGTTTCTTCCGGAAGAATTGTAGATTTGAAAGTGGGAATCCAAACAGCTTCGAATGTAGAATTTCCCAGGTAATAATCAAATTTAACTGCATTTGTCCCAATACGAATCTCTTCAAATTCTGGCAAAATAAATTCTGAAAGATCACGTGGTGAGATGACGTCTGTGATGAAAACGCCATCAGCTTTTCCCCAGATTATCTGCTGTTTTCCAATGCGTAGATCAAAATTATCGAAATAGATATCCATATATGCTTGCCTGAGCGAAATATCCAAATAGTCATTCATAGCATTATAGTCAAATACCGGATTAACATAAAGTGCAACATCGCCTTTACCGTAATCAAGGCGCCAATCAAAAGTATTTTTCAATACCGAATATTCTCCATCCTGATCTGTTAGTGCTCCCAGATATGTTCGCACAAAGCCGTGATGGATTATTTGAGTGTTAAGCGTCATTGTTGCCATCAGCAGCAAAAACAGAATTATATTTTTTCGTTTCATTTTTTCTCTCCATTTTCCTTTAATCTTAACCTTGATCTCGACCTTGAACCAGACTCTGATCTTTTACATTCCTCGTTTCATCATTCTTTCAGTGAACTTGTTATCAGAAACTCCCGTGTTAACTTGCACATTTTCTAATTTCATAATTGTTTTATGATCAGATTGAACATTGTGCATTTCTGAAATTGTGATCACGATAACATCTTTGAGTGTAACAGATTCTTTAACAGTAAGCGTTTTCAGCAATTCATCATCTTCATCATAAAATTCTTTTTTCTTTCCAATCCATTTATCCTTCACTATCCAGGTAATTGTTTTGGAATACATATATTCTTCTTCTTTAGGAGTAGATTCTACAACATAACACATTTCTCCATCGATCTCTTCTTCACGCAACAGCTTGTGTGTATCGGAAGATGGGTGCCTATCTCCCAGGTCGTCATAAGTGAAATCCGAGCCCATAAAGTAGTCACTTTTGCTGTCAGAAGAGATCCGTTTTACCCGTTTCAGAGCGGGAAGATAAATCCATTGATCATCATCCTTTCCCACTTCATCATAACTCCAATTCATAAAGGAAGTATTGTAAACATCTGCCGGTGAAACAAAGAACATTATCTTCTTTTCTATATCTCCAAAATCTTTCAAAAATTGATTAATTATACGTACTCTCTCATCTCCCCGTGAATTAACCAATGACATTGTAAGGTCAGCTGTTTGATCATTTCCGGTTGGACGATTATATACATTTTCGACAACCTTTAAACCGGTTATTTCCTGAGCAATCAAGGTTGCAGTAATAATCGACACCATCACTAAAATAATTGTAAGTTTTCTCATTTTTCCTCCTGATATTTATTTATTTTAAATTAAATTCCAAATGGATCTGCGATCAATCCAATCCTTAGTTGACTCAAAGTATTCTCAAAATGTATATTGTAATAATCCTGACCATAATAATATTGAATGAATAAACGCACATCTTCCAGATATTTTGGATTATATGATAATGTAATTGAACCACCAAATCTCTTTGAGAAGTCAAATGCTTCAACATCTTCCATCT
>JAVCCH010000197.1 GCA_030765535.1 Candidatus Tenebribacter davisii | reverse complement strand
TCCTAACATTTCCTAACATTTCCTTACATTTCCTTACATTTTGCTGAGTAATGTAAAATTGATCCGCCTTCATCAGATTACGGCGTGACAAGAAATGTAAAATGTAAAATTAAAGAAGAATCTGTCAAAATCTGGTAGTCTTCTGGACTGCTGGACAGAGCGACTGATAAATTAAAACAAATAAGTAATTCTTCTTTTATTACATTACATTTTTCCGTGTATTTAGTGTGTTCTGTGGTTATAAAAAAAGAAAAGATTATTAACTACACCTCTTCGCTTACTCCGCTACTTACTCCTTCACTAAAGTTATGGAGTACTTACAGAAAGTTATGGAGTAGTCGTAGGATGAACTTGTAAATACCCAGCGGTGCACATATAACTTAGTTGCAGATTTTATTAAGGATATTTTAAAGCAGATTGAATATACAACAAATAAGCTAAAAATGAATAACATTCTTTTTCCCAAACTCTTATCTTCCAACTAACAATTTACGCTTATGAGATAATTGGCGCAGAATACAGTGAAAATATTTGACAGAAATGAGATAAATAGTTCAATTTGGATTGTACCTTGAATCAAGGAAAATTGAAATTATTTTTCAAGGATACGCGTCATTATTTTAAAGTAATTGTTTTACGAGGAAAATGAGGAATTTGAAATTAGATATGGGGTTATTGTAATGAATCTAAATGGAATATCCGCGACAATTGTCGCATACACACCCCAAATCGGGGGTATACGCGACAAATCTACATGAACACAGACATTAACAGCAAAAAGATGTTTTAAGAAATATCTTGTCTAAATATTTAGTCTGAATTATCTTGCTGAAGAAAGTATTAAATGGAGATAAAAAGGTAAATGGAAAATCATAATGATATAACTTTTTTCACAAATGAGGAAGGACGAACCTTATCAGATAGGTTCAAATCTATATTGAAAGATGTAAGATATTTTGATATTTTAGTCGGATATTTCCGAACCAGTGGATTTTATCAGCTATACAAGTCTTTTGAAACAATCGAAAATATCAGAATTCTAGTTGGTTTAAATACAGATAAGAAAACATATCAAATAATTGAAAAAGCAAAAAGTAGTGGTTCGATTGATTTTGAATCACACATCAAAGTAAAAGAAATTTATGAACAACAATGGATTGATGAGATAAATCAGGCTCCAGATAATATTGAGATTGAGGAAGGAATTCTTAAATTCATAGAATATTTAAGAAATGAGAAGATTGAGATCAAAGCTTATCCTTCATCTAATCTTCATGCCAAGGTATACATAAGCAGATACTTTGAAGATGATCGTGATTTTGGTAATGTTATTACAGGCTCTAGTAATTTCTCAGAATCAGGTTTAATTGCTAATCGAGAATTTAATGTTCAATTAAAAAATAGATCTGACGTCGAGTTTGCTATAGATCAATTTGAAGATCTTTGGAAAGATGCTGTTGATATTTCAGATTATTACGTTGATACAGTAACCAAAAAAACATTTCTGAATGAATCTATTACTCCTTATGAATTATTTCTAAAATTTTTATATGAGTATTTCCAAGAAGATCTGAGTATAAACGAAGACTTGTTTTATAAAAATTATCCTGATAGTTTTCTAAAATTGAAATATCAAGAGCAAGCTGTTATCAATGCACGAAAAATATTGAATGAATACGGTGGTGTATTCTTATCTGATGTTGTAGGTCTTGGTAAAACATTTATTGCAGCTCTACTTGCAAATCAATTACCAGGAAGAAACTTGATTATTGCTTCTCCTGCTCTTTTGAGCAAAGATAATCCAAATTCATGGGTAAATGTGTTTCATGATTTTAAAATTGCTGCTGAGTTTGAATCAATTGGTAAATTAGAAAAAATCATTGAAAGAGGTACTGATAGATACGACAATGTATTTATTGATGAAGCCCATAAATTTAGAAACGAAACCAATATAAGTTATGAAAATCTATCTGCTATTTGCAGGGGGAAAAAAGTAATTTTGGTAACAGCAACACCACTGAATAATTCTCCGATGGATATTTTGTCTCAAATTAAACTATTCCAAAAAGGAAAAAACTCTACAATTCCTGGAATAAAAAATCTTGAAGGATTCTTCAAAAGTTTAGTGAAAAAAGTTATGCATTTAGATAGAAAAGAGGATTATGAATCTTATATCGATACGGTTAAATCTAATGCAAAAGCAATTAGAGATAAAGTCCTAAAACATATTATGGTTCGCAGAACAAGATTTGAGGTTGAAAAGTACTTCAAAGATGATTTAATAGATCAGAACCTAAAGTTTCCAAAAGTTGAAGCTCCGGAACCTATTTTTTATCAACTTGATGAAAATTTAGATAGAATTTTTACTGAAACAATTAAACTGATCACAGACAAGTTATCATTTAAATATTCTCGTTATACACCTTTACTTTATTTGGAAGTAGCTCTTTCAGCAAAAGATCAAACTTCACAAAGGAATATGGGAGGATTTATGAAAATCCTTCTAATTAAACGACTTGAAAGTAGTTTTGAAGCATTCAAAAAAACTCTTAATCGCTTTGTTATTTCTTATGAAGATTTTATAAAAGCTTATAAAAAAGGTTACGTATTTGTAAGTAAGAAACATTGGAATAGAGTTATTGAATTCTTTCTAAATGATGATCTCGAGTCAATCGAGAGATTGATTGAAAATGAAAAAGCTGAAAAATATTCCTCCGCTCTATTTTGTGAAGAGTTTCTTGATATATTGAAAAGTGATTTAGAAGTTTTAATACAAATTAATAAAATGTGGTCATATGTAGATTATGATCCTAAATTAAATGAATTTATCCGAAAATTAAAAGAAGATAAAATTCTTAAAAAAAATAAACTTATAATTTTCACTGAATCTACAGAAACTGCAGATTACTTGAAGAAGGAATTATTCAAAGCTCTTAATATTCCGGTTTTACTATATCATGGTTCAATCCATAAATCTGAATTGGCTACTGTTCTCAATAATTTTGATGCAAAAGCAAGAAAACCAAAAGATGATTTTAGGATTTTAATAACTACTGAGATTCTCTCTGAAGGGGTAAGTTTGCACCGTGCTAATGTAGTCTTAAATTATGATATTCCCTGGAATCCAACTAGAATGATACAAAGAGTCGGAAGAATAAATCGAGTTGATACAAGTTTCAATAAAATATACACTTACAACTTCTTCCCAACCGAACAATCTAATGACATAATAAAACTGAATGAATCGGCAAGTACGAAGATTAATTATTTCATTGAAATGCTGGGAAATGACGCAAAACTTCTTACTGATGGAGAAGAAATTAAATCATTTGAATTATTCAATAAACTTACTTCTAAAGAATTCATTACAGGTGAAGAT
>JAVCCH010000011.1 GCA_030765535.1 Candidatus Tenebribacter davisii | reverse complement strand
GCACCTAATAACTTAAATAAAGTTCCAATCATGTAACCTCAATTAACTAATTTAGTTCTTCTTATAAGATATCTTTTTGATTAATGTAAACTTGTCAACTTTGTAGATGAAGTGATTAATAAAAATTGATTAAATGCATGTTTTTTAACAGTTTGGAATAAGAAAGTAGTTTTGTATTTTTTTGTGTTTTCGATGAATTCAATTTTAATTCCTAATAGATTATATTAAATTATACTTCAGAAATGTTAAGGATCAATAATTTTTTTATTATTTCTTCTTACTTTACAAAATATTAATCTGAAAATATAAAGCATTATATAAAATTTGGAGAAAAAATGAAATCATTAGTTTTAGCAGAAAAACCCAGTGTGGGAAGAGAGCTGGGAAGAGTGTTGAATTGTCGTCCTCGTGGGAAAGGATTTATGGAAGGCGATAAACATGTGGTAACCTGGGCGTTGGGTCATCTAGTCACTTTGGCAGAGCCGGAAGTCTATGATGCCAAATTTAAACATTGGAATTTGGATTACCTGCCCATGATCCCGGAAAAGATGAAATTGAAAGTGATCAAGCAAACTTCTCAACAGTTCAAAACTGTAAAATCTCTCTTGCAAAGAAAAGATATTTCCGAAGTTATTATTGCAACAGATGCAGGTAGGGAAGGAGAACTGGTAGCACGCTGGATCATGATGCTGGGTGGTTGGAAGAATAAACCGATGAAAAGATTGTGGATCTCTTCACAAACTGATTCTGCTATTAAGGATGGTTTTGCTAACCTGAAACCTGCAAAAGATTATGATGATCTTTTCCATGCTGCTGTCGGTAGGGCAGAAGCAGATTGGCTGGTTGGCTTGAATGTGACTCGAGCTCTCACCTGTAAATTTGATGCACGTTTGAATGCTGGCAGAGTACAGACTCCAACTTTAGCACTCATCGTTAAAAGAGAAGAAGAGATTGTGAAATTTGATCCTGTTAAATTCTGGAAGTTAAATGCGATTTGCTCAGGATTTACTGCCTCCTGGCTGGATAGGGAAAATCATGATAGAATGTTTGATAGAAAAAAAGCAGATAATTTATTGCAAAAGTTGAAAGGTAAAGACGCAGTTGTTTCTTCAATAACCAAAAAAGCCAAATCAGAATCAGCACCGCTGGCTTACGATTTAACTGAACTCCAGCGGGATGCAAATCGACGCTATGGCATGACTGCCAAAGATACATTACGACATACGCAGACTCTTTATGAAAGATTCAAACTTGTTACGTATCCCAGAACGGATTCCCGCTATATAACTAAAGATATGATTCCCTCCCTGAAACAGCGTTTGCAGCAAGTTGCCAAAGCAGGTTATAGCAGCAAGGTTCAACCTCTTCTGCAGCAGGAATTGAGGCCAACTGCAAGATTTGTGAATGATGCGAAGGTTAGTGATCATCATGCTATAATTCCTACGGAGATTCCTGTACATTTGAATTCACTATCCAATGACGAAAAGAAAATTTATGATCTTATTGTGAAACGCTTCATTACAGTGTTATATCCACCCTATAAATTTGAACAAATCACTTTAATGCTGGAAATTGATAAAGAAACTTTTAAAGCAACAGGCAGAATAGTAAAAGAAATGGGCTGGAGAGCAGTTTCTACAGTAATCAAAGATGAAGATGTAGAAGAAGATTCTACCAGATCAATTCCTGAACTGACCAAAGGGCAGATCGTTAAGATTAATGAACTTAAATTGGTTGCTTCACAGACAAAACCACCTTCCCGCTACACAGAAGCTACTCTTTTAACTGCTATGGAGAATCCGGGAAAATTTATTGAAGATGAAGAATTGAGAGATTCAATCAAATCTGGTGGATTGGGCACACCGGCTACCAGAGCTGATATAATCGAGAAGTTGATTAGAGGATATTATGTTGAACGCAGTGGAAAATCAATGGTTCCCACAGCCAAGGCTTTCGAATTGATAAAACTTGTACCGGAGTCTCTCAAGTATCCGAAACTCACTGCTGAATGGGAAAGACGTCTGGGAAAAATTGCTGAGGGAAAAGAAGATAAAGGCAAATTTATCTCTGATATAAAGCATACTACAATCGAACTGATAAAAAAAATCAAAGCTTCTAATTTGAAATTTGAGATCACTAATCTAAGTAAAGAAAAATGTCCGATCTGCGGAAAACCGATGATGAAATTTACTGATAAACTGGTTTGCAGTGATCGCAAATGTGGTCATGAAACAGGAAGTAAAAAGGAAACTGGTCTACGCACAGGAAGAAAATCCAGAAAAGATTATCAAATGGATAAACGGCTCGTGCAGCAATTTGGCAAGCAGAAGAGCAAACAGGAAGAAACCCTGGGCGATCTGTTTGACCTCTAATCAGAAACAGGAGTTGTAAAGAAGATAAATCGTTCACAGATTTACACTGAAAAAACGGATTGTAAATATAATTCTGAGGCATCTTTCAGCTTAGCTTAAAAAAGAATCTCCAGAAATTTCTTACAGCTATGTTACTTCTTCTGCATTCTTGCCCAAGTATCTCGAAGGGTTACGGTTCTATTGAACACCGGTTTTTGTGGTGTTGAATCTGGATCAACGCAAAAGTAACCTAGTCTTTCAAATTGACAGCGGAAACCAGCTTCAGCTTTAGCTAAATGTGCTTCCAGCTTACAATTATGCAATATTGTCAAAGAATCAGGATTAATATAATCCTTAAATGTCTTACCCTCTTCCAGGTTGTTGGTATCAGGCACTGTTATTAGTCTGTCATATAATCTTACTTCAGCATCAATAGCATGTTCTGCTGAAAGCCAGTGTAGAGTTGCTTTCACTTTACGCCCATCAGGAGACTTCCCACCTTTTGAAGCTGGATCATAGGTGCAATGAAGTTCTTTAACTTCTCCATTTGAATCTTTTATTACTTCATTGCAGGTGATGAAATAGGCATAGCGGAATCGAACTTCTCTGCCTGGACCTAATCGGAAGAATTTTTTGGGTGGATCTTCCATAAAATCTTCACGTTCTATATATAGTTCTTTAGAGAATGGAACTTTCCTGGTTCCTGCTGACGGATCTTCCGGATTATTAACTGCATCCAATTCTTCTACCTGATCATCAGGATAATTTGTTATTACAACTTTCAAGGGATTAAGCACGGACATAACACGAGGTGCTGTTTTGTTCAATACTTCTCGTATAGAGTGTTCCAGTAAGGCATAATCAATAATGCTATGAGCTTTGGCGACTCCAACCTTTTCAATAAAATTCTGGATTGCTTCCGGAGTAAAACCGCGTCTTCGCAAACCTGATAATGTTGGCAGTCGAGGATCATCCCAGCCATTTACATAATTCTCTTCAACCAATTCCAAAAGTTTTCTTTTGCTCATTACGGTGTAGTTTAAATTCAATCTGGCAAATTCGATCTGTTGTGGTTTATGAATTCCTAATTGAATTAGGAACCAATCGTAAAGGGGACGATGTGCCTGGAATTCCAAAGAGCATAACGAGTGAGTAATTCCTTCAATTGAATCTTCCAGACCATGAGCCCAGTCATAAATCGGATATATACACCATTTATCTCCAGTACGATGATGAGAAGTATGACGTATCCTATACATTAGCGGATCACGCATCAGCATATTGGGAGATGTCATGTCGATCTTAGCGCGTAGAACATGAGAGCCATCTTCAAACTCACCGTTCTTCATACTTTCAAAAAGGTTTAAATTCTCTTCTATTGATCTATTTCTAAAAGGACTGTCAATACCAGGTGATGTAATTGTCCCTCTGTTTGCCCGGATCTCTTCAGCTGATTGACTATCAATAAAAGCTTTTCCAATTTTAATAAGTTGAATTGCATATTCATACATTTGCTCGAAATAATCTGAAGCGTAAAAAAGTCGTTCTTCCCAGTCAGCTCCTAACCATTTTATATCATTGATTATCGCATTTACATATTCTTCATCTTCTTTTACCGGATTTGTATCATCAAATCTGAGATTGAATTTTCCATTATAGTCTTTGGCAATGGTGTAATTTACTAATATTGCTTTGGCATGGCCAATATGCAGATGTCCATTTGGTTCCGGCGGGAACCTTGTATGTACTTTACCATTATTTTTTCCTTCTAAAAGATCTTTATCAATTATGTCACGAATAAAGTTGCTTCTTGATTTTTCACTGTTTTCCATTACTTCTCCTTCTAACAAAAGTATTTGTAAATCTATTATAAATTTCAATTATTACCAGTTGAGGATTTACGTGACCATTAAGTCTTTGCAACATTTCTTCCATAAAGTTTATTAATTCCGGAGCATAATTTTCTACATTAGGATTTCTTGTATAAAGAATTTCCAGAATTTCGGTCTTATCAAGATTTGTGATCTCAGACTGCTGGTGTTTAAAATAAATAAGGTCACTTAACCAGATAATTAATTGAGAGATTATTTCTTGTAATTGTGTAAGATTCTTAGAAGTTCTAAATTGGTTAGATAACTCTAAGAATTTTAAATCATTATTATTTAATACATAATTAATGAATTGGAGAGTTTGTTCCCTAACTTCAATTCTTCCGCCGTCCATTAATCTGAGTGCTTTAGCCATATTGCCATTGGAAATTCTAGCTAAAAGCTTTGCTTCATAAATATCTATAGCTTCATGTGATAATAACATTTCTTCTATCTTATTTTTAGGAATGGGATAGAATGGAAGCTGTTGGCAGCGTGAAATAATAGTAGGCAAAAGTGAATTCGGTTTTGAAGTTGTGAGAATTATTATCGTATCTTCCGGAGGTTCTTCCAAGGTTTTTAGAAAAGCATTAGATGCTTGAATCGTCATTTTATCTGCTTGTTCAATTATACATACTTTAAAATTTCCTTCATTCGGGGAGAGTTTAATTCTATGTTCCAGCATACGGATACTGGCAATTCTGATCCCAATATTCTTTGAAAAAAAATATTCGTTCCACGGAGTATTGGTTTTATTTTTTATGTATTCAGAATATTCAGCTAATGTCTTTTCAGATTTGATTTCACCATCTATTGAAATATCATTTTTCCCGGTTTCTTTTGGGAAAGGAAAAATATAGATAAGATCAGGATGTGTAAAAGAGAGGAATTTCTTACAGGATGGGCAGATCCCGCAAGGGCGTTTATCAAGGCTTGAATGGCAATTCATAGCCATTCCTAGATACAAAGCAGTCGTAAATTTACCAACTCCTTCAGGACCATAAAATAAATAACTGTTAGCTACTTTATTTTGTTCTAAAGCTCTTTGTAATATACCTACAGCTTTTTCTTGTCCCTTAATATTTCTTATCATAAAAAGCCTAAATCTCTTTCATTATCCCTTTAAAATAGATACTTTCAAATTCATCATCAAGTATATCCATGTAAATCTCATCGTATCTTTTACCAGCTATTGTATGAGCATCACGGCGTCGGCCAAACTCTTTAAATCCGGCTTTTGTATAAGCTGCAATCGCTCTCTGATTATAGCTATAAACGCTTAGCATGATATTATGAAGATTCAGGATATTGAATCCGTAATCTAAAATTAATTTTATTGCTTCTGTCCCAAATCCTTTTCCCAGATAATTTTTATCGCCAATGAATATTCCTAGTTCCGCTTTGTTTTTTCTGTGATTAATATCAAATAGACTGCAATTGCCGATAAGGTTATTTGTGTTAAGATCAACAATAGCGAAGATCTGAGAGCCTTGTTTTATCATTTCAGTAAGGATCTCTTTCTCTTTCATCTCACTTATCTGATGATGTGTAATGGCGAGAAATTTTGTAATATCTATATTATTTAACCACTCAGAATACCGTTCCGCATCCTCAATATTGATAGGAGAGAGATAGCATTTTCCCCCTATGACTTTTTTGAAGTATTTCATAAATTTTTACCTTATAATATTTTTAAATCTGTTAAGAATCTTTTCTCTTCCCAAGATTTCAATAATTGTTGGAAGTTCAGGACCATGCATGCTGCCATATAATGCAAGTCTGAGAGGAGGATAAAGGTTCTTGCCTTTGATGCCTAATTCACTGGCAGATCTTTTTAATAGATCGCTGATCAGTTCTTCATTTAATTTTGCTGAATTTGTGATATTCTCATACCAGAATTTGAAGAGCGTTTGTGAACTTTCTGTCTC
This sequence comes from Candidatus Tenebribacter davisii, assembly GCA_030765535.1. Taxonomy (GTDB): domain Bacteria; phylum Cloacimonadota; class Cloacimonadia; order Cloacimonadales; family TCS61; genus Tenebribacter; species Tenebribacter davisii. Next base: position 8,549 of record JAVCCH010000011.1, on the reverse strand, counting down.
TAAAACTTCTTTGTCTTCTTCTGTAAATGTAAGTTCACTAAAGAAAGGTTTTGCAAATTCAGTTACTTCATCCAGTTTATGAATTCTGTTTCGGGCGATATCTACAAGTTCAAGATAATGTTTATCATTAGCGATATGATAATCTGCTTTTTTAAAATATTTTCTGGCATGTTCGCCAATAATTTGTAATTCTGAATTACGCAGATATTGACCATTCATCCAGTTTAATTTTTCTATATCAAAAACAGAACCCGATTTATTTATGCGTTTTAGAGAAAATGCTTTTTCCAATTCAGCAAGTGTATAGAATTCCTGATCACTGGGTGCATGCCAGCCTAATAAAGACACAAAATTCAGTAAAGTTTCAGGTAAGTAACCCTTATTCAGGAAATCCTCAACTGCAACATCTCCCTGTCTTTTACTAAGTTTACTTTTATCGGGATTAAGCAGTAAAGGCAAATGACACATCTTTGGAGGTTTCCAACCAAATGCTTCATACAGGAAAAGATGTTTGGGGACACTGGAAAGCCACTCTTCCCCGCGAATAACATGAGATATCTGCATTAAATGATCATCAACTACATTTGCCAGATGATATGTCGGGTATCCGTCTGATTTTATCAAAATTTGATCATCAACCATATCCCAGGGGAAAGTTACTTTCTCTCTAACGACATCGTAAAAAGTAATTTCACCTTCCTGCGGAACCTTTAAACGAATCACAAAGTTATCACTATTTGCTAAATGTTCTTTTATTTCCGTTTCAGTTAAATTGCGGCAGTGACCATTATATCTTGTATCAAGACCTTTTGCTTTACGTTCTTCCCTCATTTTATCAAGATCTTCAGGAGTGCAGAAACATCTGTAGGCATACCCATTATCCAATAATTCCTGAGCATATTTATTATAAATTTCAGTTCTTTCTGATTGGTAATAGGGTCCATATTCTCCACCAACTTCAGGACCTTCATCATATCCTAATTTCATTGCCTTTAAGGTATCTATAAGATTTTGAACAGCTCCATCAACATAACGTGTCTGGTCAGTATCTTCAATTCTAAGGATAAATTTTCCACCTACTTTTTTAGCATAAAGATAATTATATAATGCAGTTCTCAAACTTCCGACATGCAGATATCCGGTTGGACTTGGTGCAAATCGAACTCTAATCTCATTACTCATGACAACTCCTCTTAATGATATATAGATTATTATTTATTATCTAAGAATATTAAGCTTAATATGATGTCAACTGTAAAGTCAAATTGACTACTACCAATAAAATGTTAGATTTATTTTACCTATACGGCATAATCTGTAAAAAATGAATTTGGTCTTTTTTATTTATCTTTTTTATTCCATAAATTATGACATAAAAAAGCAATTAATTGACAGAAATATAATAAAATAGAGAAGTTAATCATTAAAACAAAGGAGAGAAATTATGAATAAGATCAAGTTAATTATTATTGGGATTTCCCTATTATTACTTTTATCCGGTTGTTTTCAAATTGATCGCTTAGTACGGGTGAATAAAGACGGAAGCGGTACGATTGAAGAAACTGTATTAATGTCGCAGGAATTCATTGATCAAATATCAAAAATGTCTGGAAGTAAAAGTGAAAAAGAATCAGATGAATTTGCTTACCATAATCCTGACAATCTTAAAAAGGAAGCTTCAGAGATGGGTGAAGGTGTTAAATATGTTTCCAGTAAGGCAATGAAGAAGGATGGTAGACTTGGCTATTTTGTTACATATAGTTTTGAGGATGTAACAAAGATCAGGATGGATGAAAATCCTGCTGATAATATGATGAGCACTTCTGGAATGGGAAAAGATAAAGAAAAAATGAGTTTCGGCTTTAAAAAAGGAAAAACTGCTGAACTCACAATTAAATTTCCCGCGAAAGAGGAACCTGAAGAAAAAATATCAAGAGAAAAAACTAAAGTTAGTGACGAGGATATTAAAATGATGAAAGCCATGTATAATGGCATGAAAATTTCTGTAAAAGTTGAAGTAGATGGAAAGATCGTTAAAACAAATGCAACTTGGAAAGATAAAAATGTAATTACGCTTTCAGAGATGGATTTCGATGTTATTATGAAAGATGAAAAAGTATTCCAGAAATTATCTGACAGCCAGAAAATGTCTGATAAAGATATGAAAAGATCAATGCAGAAATTTAAAGGATTCAAAACAGATATGAACAGAGAAGTAATGGTAAAATTCAAATAGATAAAGCTAACGAAAAAGAGCCTTGATAATTTATCAAGGCTCTTTTTACTTGTAAGTTTTTTATTTTTTATTCCATAAATTTAGTAATGTATCTTTTCCTGATATTATCTCTTTTAAAATATTCAGATCAATTGTCTGTTTACTGTCACAAATAGTATTATCCGGTGAAAAATGTGTTTCAATAAGTAGTCCGTCTGCACCAGCTGCTATAGCAGCCCAACTTAATGATTTTATCATCTCACGTCTTCCAGAACTATGTGAAGGATCAACGATAATTGGAAGATTACTCAGTTTTTTTACAGCAGGAATTGCCGAGATATCAAGAGTATAACGTGTGTAGGTTTCATAAGTCCTGATCCCGCGTTCACAGAGAATTACATTGGGATTCCCAGCTTCAATTATATGCTCAGCTGCCAGTAACCATTCTTCAATTGTATTGCTGAAACCACGCTTCAAAATTATGGGATTTTTTACCTTTCCCAATTTTAAGAGAAGACGATAATTCGACATATTACGAGTTCCAACCTGGAGAATACCTACATAATTTTTCATCATTTCTACATCTTCAACTGAAATAACTTCAGAAACAGAGATTAACCCTATTTCATCAGAAACTTTTTTCATATACTCCAAACCCTTTTTTCCAAGTCCTTGAAAATTGTAGGGTGAAGTACGCATTTTGTATGCACCACCACGAAAAAAATTAATTCCCATCTTCTTCAACTCTGCTGCTACAGCATATAGGTCGTCATAATTTTCAATAGTGCAGGGACCGGCAATCATTGTGAAATGACCACGTCCAATGATTTGGCCTTTAATATTGATCTCTAAAGGTTTTCCGCTTTGGTGCTTCAATTTCATTTTTTTCATTTTTTTTTTAACCTTAGGATAACATTTTATCTAGATCCTGTTTATCCTGTGTAAGAATTCCAAACTGAATTCCACGATCACTTACCAAAAATTCTGTACGTTCAAAATAATCAAGTATTTCCGTAACTATCATTGTCCCTGTTGCAATAATATCCGCTCGTTTAGGCTCAAAAGGCATGATCTCTTCGATTTCCATAGTGGTTTTACCACGCAGATCTGAGAGTATATTCCTGAGTTCAGAAATTGTAACTTTACTTTTATGAACAATACCCGGATCATAGTTTTCAAGTTGGAATTTCATAGCACTTAAACTTGTGGAAGTACCTCCAATTCCTATAAGAATGTAATTTTCAAATGGAGTTGAAGAAAGTGATGTAAGCAATCTTTGAGTTTCAGAATATTTTCCCTGGTAATCATTATCAAATTTATTTTGTAATCTTCGAATTCCCAGATCAATACTTTGAGTTTGAGTAATAATTCCATCCTTTATCCAAACGAATTCTGTACTTCCACCGCCTACATCGAACATGATAATATTTTTGAACTCATTAAATTCATTTATGTTGGCAAGTCCATTAAACCTTGCTTCTTCATCACCTGAAATGATATGATATTTTAACTGGTATTCATTTTCTAACCAGTTGGAAAGCAATGAAATATTCTTCGCATCACGAGAGCAACTGGTTCCAAGTATGATAATATTTTTTGTATACTTCCGGGCCATTGTAATGAAGTTTGTTAAGATCATCCTGGTGCGATTGATCGCAGTAATATCAATGATATTATCTTTCATGTCTTTGCCCATAGCTGAGATTTTTGAATCACGTTTGATTATTTTCAGGTGATCAGTTAATGATGCGATAAGCAGCAAAACATTATTTGTTCCAACATCAATAATGCTATATATATCTTCCAAATTAACCTCTTATATATCTAACAATTTTACTTCTTCAGCTTGCAACCCTTTATCTTTGATCTCTTTCAGTTCAAATTCAAAAATCATATTTCTATTTGGAAGTTTTTTTGTATCAATTACATCAGTAAATTGGGAACCATGTACAAAAGCTGTTCCATACGGAGATTCTTCCTTACGGGTATCACGTATCCAGAGAGAACCACTTAAATTTTCCATGAAACGCATAAAACCATATCCTTTCTCTGGAAAGAAGGAGTAACATACACCCCTGACAATACGCTTATTATTATTTGGTTTGTGGGATTCTATAGGGAATAGATCAGGAACTAAATATCCTGAAGTAAAAACATCGGCTTCATTGATCAAATCCTGAGAGACATTTTTAAAAGCTAATGCTTCTACGCGGCAGCCTTTACTTTGCAAGGCTCGAACAACCTGAACAAAATCACCATCACCTGTAACTAATAATACATAATCAAGCCTTTCAGATTGGCGTAAAGCATCGACCGCCATATCCAGATCAGCATTTGATTTCCCATAACGAACACCATGTTCATCGATATACCACTTAACTTTTTTTACTATGACTTTGTAACCAAAATCACGTAATATTGAGTGAAAATTTTTAGATTTTTTTTTATATTCAGGATTCTTCTCAGCCATTTCTTCATCATAAGCGACATAAGCATTTAAACGCATTGCTACACCGCTATTTCTACAGGCAAATGATCTTAATATATCATACTGCATTCCATACCCGCCATTTTGTGCGATGTTGGAAACATCAACATATACACCAACTTTAATAATACTATTTCGTTCCATTAAACCTCCTTAATAATATAATGAACTTAACTACAATAATTTGTTACTGCAACTTCCCAAATCTCAATAATAATTCACAACTTTTAATTCACAATTCATAATTAACTTACAGTCCTGTTTCTATCCGAATATGAATAATTCCGTCAAGAGGATTCCTCATTTCTCCATTTTGAATTCCTAAACCATAATCAATTCCCAGCAGTCCAATTTTGGTTTTAGTACGAAGTCCAAAGCCAAAACTAAAAAGGTCATTGTATTTATATGATTGGTTTTCTATATAGCCGTAAGCTCCAAAAGCAAAAAGTCTTGAACTTCTACCGAATAGATATCTTACTTCCAGATCTGCCCAGCCAATACGAAAGCCTGAAAATTCATTTTCATTAAATCCGCGCAAACTTTTTGCACCGCCGATCTCGTAAACTTCAAATTCGGTAAGTTGTTTATTTTCTATTACATTAGCGTTAACATCACTCGCTAAAACGAAGTTTTTCCCAAGATCAAAATATTTCATCCATTTTATATCAACTGCCTGTTTACCAATATTTTTCTTGTTTATATTAGTTAAAATATAATAGTATTTTAGATATATTTCTGTTCCTGAAGAGGGATTCAAAATACTATCAAGATCTGCCATTTGCCATAAAACACCAAATTTATCAAAAGATGTTTTCTCAATAGTGTTAAATTTTCTACTTCCGGGGAATATATCTTCTTTACCATAGAATAATCCGTAGCGACTGTAAAGATCATAGTAGTAAATTTCACTTTCAAATTTAGATCTGATATATGTGGAATCAACTTCCTGCCGGTAAACCAAAAAATCAGCATTTATGGGATACTTTGAAATACCGGACTCGTGATATTTCAGTTCAATTGAGCTGTCATCTGCTGAAAGATGCTGCCAGTTAAGGGCAAGTGATCGATCAGTTCCATAGAGATTCATGAATTCCAGATCAATCCAACCGGTAATTCGATTTTTACCTTTTCCAGAATTATCATATCCCAGAATTCCAGAGATCAAACTCATCCGATCTTCTTCAATTTGGAAAAGTAGCCTGTTCTCATCCAAGGGGATCAGTTGGCAGTTTTTTATATATCTTTTATGTCGTAAATTATTCTCAGCTTGTTTTATAATAGCTGGAGTAAATTTGTTCTGCAGGTTTAACCTGGATATCATTATCAGCGTCTCTTCACGAGTGGTTTTGTTACCATTGAATTTATATTCATTGAATTGGCAGAATCTTCCTTCTTCAATTTTGATAACAGCTGTAAATTGGTCATTTTCTTTTGTCAGATCGTCAAGTGTTACATCTGCAAACAGAAATCCATTATCAGCATAATATTCAGTAATAAGCGAAAATGAATTTGCGAATTCAACTAAAGTTAGATTATGTTTGGGAAGTACTGAGTATAATTTAGAATCGGTAATGTAATTATTACCTTTGAATTGAAGGTCAGTTACCAGTATTTCACTTAGTTCTTCTATTTGGAAGATCACGTCAATTTGAGTTGGAGAATTAGTGATAATTCGGGGTGTATGAACTTTAATGTTATATAGTCCTCTACCAGCATAACATTCAGAAATGTGTTTTGAATCATTGTTTAGAAGTGCCTGATCGAATAAACTGCCGGTACTGGATGAAATACAGGAAGACAGCTCTTTATCTGAGATAAGCTTATTACCCTCGAATGTGATTATACCAATTTTTAATTCAGCATTTAAAAATACACAGGATAATATTATGATTAAAAAAAATCTAAATTTTAACATTCTCTTCGATGAGCTTGATAAGTTGCGGGACTAAATCTTCTTCCCTGACTTTACTTATAATTTCACCCTTTTTAAAGAGTAGTCCTTCCTTTATACCACCGGCTATGCCAAAATCTGCTTCACGAGCTTCACCAGGTCCATTTACAATACATCCCATCACTGCAACAGTTAGATCAATATCGGCATATTTGATAAGAGCTTCTTCAACTTTTTCTGCTAATGAGATAAGATCGATATTGGTTCTTCCGCAGGTAGGGCAGGAGATGATTTCCAAACCTTTACGAATATGAAGAGATTTTAATATTTCTTTTCCAGCAGTAATTTCTTTTACAGGATCTGCGGTAAGAGAAACTCGTATTGTGTCGCCAATTCCTTCTGACAGTAATGTTCCTATTCCGATTGAAGATTTTATTATTCCTCTATATTCTGTACCTGCCTCTGTAACTCCCAGGTGCAGAGGATAATCAGTTTTAGAAGAAAGCAATTGATACGATTCTAAAGTTAATGGTACTGAAGATGCTTTTACTGATATCTTGATCTCATGGTAATTTGCCTTTTCTAAGATAGCAACATGTTCCAGTGCGCTTTCCACAATACTCTTAGCATTAACTCCATATTTTCTCACTTTTTCTTTAGAAAGAGAACCGCTGTTTACACCGATCCGAATTGGAATTTTTCTTTCACGAGCTTCCTCAACTACTTTTAAGACATTTTGCTCGCAACCGATATTACCCGGATTCAATCTTAATCCGTCAACACCTGCCTTTATTGAGGCAATAGCCAGTTTATAATCAAAATGAATATCTGCTATAAGTGGAATTGAGATCAGTTGTTTTATTTGTTTTATCGCTTCTGCAGACGCAATATCCGGAACAGCAACTCGTACAATTTCACAACCTGCAATTGACAGTTCTTTTATCTGCTGTACGGTTGATTTTACGTCTACCGTTTTGGTGGTTGTCATTGATTGGATAGAAATTGGATTTTCTCCACCAATTGCTACATTACCAACTTGAATTACTCTGGTTTTCTTTCTTTTTATCATTATTTCTTCTCCACTAATATTTCTTAAGAATATGTTTTAAATTAGGTCAAGGAATAATTATAAATAGAGAAAATTTGAAATTTGAAATTATCGTCATTCTGACGAATCTTGCACGTTGCTCTCCTTAGGAAGAATAAGTAAATATAAATATCTATTCCCTTGCTCTTCGTTAAGATTTATCAGCATTAGGCTGAGTAACTGCAAGAAGACTTCTCCAGCCTTTGTTATAAACTATGGCTTGGCAGGCAGAGTGACGGGAACGGGAATTACCATGTAAATCTTAGCTTATGGCTTTCTGAAAACATTTATAGAAAAGAGAGGGGAATTATGAAAACTATTGGTTTTTTGAATACAAAATATAAAGATGAAGTGATATGTTAAAAAAAGCCCCGATTTCTCGGGGCTAAATACTATTTCACTTATTTCACCATCAGCATCTTGTTTGTTTTAGAAAAACTTTCTGTTTGAAGTTTATAAAAATATATACCTGAAGTTGCAGATTTACCATTCTCATCTTTTCCATCCCACATAACCTGATGTGTACATGCATCCAATTTTTCATTCAAGAGCGATTTAACTTTCTGCCCTTTGATGTTATAAATATTAAGAGTAACATACGATGACGTTTGTGCTATTGAAAAAGAAATCGTGGTTGTTGGATTGAAAGGATTGGGATAATTCTGTTCAAGTACTATTTTGGGTACTGTTTGCACCACATTATCATTCGTTACGATTTCAACATTGAACCACTCCATTGCATCAGTAATGATCATTTCGATATCATTACCATCTGTGAATTGGGAAAGATCGAAGCTGGTATAAAAGGATTTATAAATGAGATTATCCAACCAGAGTGCACAAACTCCGTGATAACAATATGCTTGTC
>JAVCCH010000116.1 GCA_030765535.1 Candidatus Tenebribacter davisii | reverse complement strand
TCACTTCATCTACAAAGTTGACAAGTTTACATTAATCAAAAAGATATCTTATAAGAAGAACTAAATTAGTTAATTGAGGTTACATGATTGGAACTTTATTTAAGTTATTAGGTGCACTCGGTGTATTCCTTTTTGGAATGCGTGTAATGAGTGAAGGTATCCAGAAAGTAGCTGGCAAACGTTTACAATCTATTTTAAATTACATGACAGCAAATCGAGTTGCTGCAGTTTTCACAGGTTTTTTCATAACTGCCCTGGTGCAATCCTCATCCGCTACAACTGTCATGGTCGTAAGTTTTGTTAATGCCAGTTTATTAAGTTTGACCCAAGCAATGGGTGTTATAATGGGTGCAAACATTGGTACCACTGTAACCACCTGGATTGTTTCCATCATCGGATTTAAATTTAATATCACGGCAATAGCTCTCCCCATTATTGGTGTAGGTCTGCCTTTTATGTTTGCAAAGCTAAAGAAAAGAAGAGATATTGGAGAAATTTTAATTGGATTTGGACTACTATTCCTGGGTTTAATGTTCCTCAAAGAATCTGTTCCCGATATTAAAAGCAACCCGGAAGTATTGGAATTTCTCAAGAACTACACAAACCTGGGATTCCTCTCATTTCTCATTTTTGTTTTCGTTGGCTCTATTCTAACGGTTCTCGTTCAATCTTCCAGTGCGGCTATGGCAATCACTGTGACAATGGCATTTATGGGTTGGATTGGTTTTGAAACAGCAGCAGCAATTGTGCTGGGTGAAAATATTGGAACTACAGTTACAGCTTATCTGGCATCATTGGGAACAAATGTAAATGCCCGTCGAACAGCACGAGCACATTTTCTTTTTAATATATTCGGTGTGGTTTGGATGGCATTTATTTTCCGTTATTTTACACAGTTTATTCTCAAGATCGCGCCCTGGGATTCTAGTCTGCAAGTTAATCTTCCGCTTAATCTTTCGCTGTTCCATACTGTTTTCAATGTAATAAATACTCTCATTTTTATCCCATTTATCCAGCCTTTTGCTAAACTGGTGGAGAAAATAGTAAAACCAAAAGAGAGTGATCTTTCCAAAGAATACAAACTCCAATACATTAAAACCGGTTTGCAAGATACCGGACAAATGAATATTCAAACAGCAAAAGCTGAACTTAATAAAATGGTGGAACTTATTAATGATATGTTTAACACATTCCTAAAAGTATTCCACAATCCTGATAAAAAGTTGGGTAGTTTGGTGGAGAAAGTAAGGAATATGGAAACATTGAGTGATCAGATGCAGGTGGAGATCACCAAATACCTGGTTGAATGTTCCAAAGAGGACCTGAGTGAACGCAGCATTATGAATTTGAATGCTATTATGAGAATCGTGAATGAACTGGAAAACATCGGTGACAGCTGTTTTAAATTGATGCTGCTTACTGAAAAGAAGTATAATAAGAATATACAACTTCATGTTAAGGCTATGGAAGAGTTCAATGATTTTACAGCATTGCTGGTAGAATCTATGGAACTATATAAATTACGTATGAATGAACACCTGGAAAAGCAAGTACTGGATATGGTCTTTAAACTGGAAGTGAAGATGAACAACCTGCGTGATAACTTGAAGAAAGCAACACAATACCGTCTGCAGGATGGCAGCAATGTAAAATCTGAACTATTGTATCTCGATCTATTAAAGCACTTTGAGCATATTGGTGATAACAGCCTGAATATTGCTCAAGCTCTGAGACAGGTTTATTAATAAAGCGCACAATGTTTTAAGAGCCTTCCCTAAGAATCAGGGAAGGCTTTTATATTTTTACTATCCCCTGTTAAACACAATTAGACCAATAATTCCCTGCCCGATAAAGAACGAAGATATACTTAATATCAACCAATTTTCCTGCATTAAAACATTTCCGGCAATTTGTAACTGATTTATTATTACCATTGCAACTATCATAAAAGAAAAAGCAAAATTATTGGTTTTGTAATATAACTGATATTCACGTTCATCATATTTTTTCTTTTTAATAAAAGCAAGCACTGCCATTAATGCCAAGCTGGCACCTCCTGCTTTTCCAAATGCAAGAATGCAGATCCAGATAGTTATTCCAATTACCAAAGTATAAATAAATCTTCTTTTCATTTTATTCTTCTATTAATTATTTTCTCAAAAACAATATTAACCCAAACAAACCATGAAAAAAGAAAAAAGACAATATTACAAGTTGAGCCCAACTAGCATTTACAAATTCTGTAAACCTCGGTAAATCTATCATCAATCTTGAAATTACTACTGCTCCCATAACAGCAGCTAAAGTAAAATGATTTACTTTATAGTACAAATAATAATCTCGCTCATCTAATTTTCTCTTTCTAAAAAAATAATAAATGATCATTCCACCACCCATTCCAAGAGGTAAACCTTCCAATATTCCAACAGGTTTTCCGTAGATTATTATCAAAATTACAAATACAATTCCAAACACGATTTCAGAGATAAAATCAAATATGCAAGTCTTTCTTCCTATTTTCATATCTCCTCCAGATAAAATATCTCTTCCACATTAACTTTAAACACACGCGTAATTAGTAATGCTAACCTCATGGATGGGTTGAATTTTCCTTTTTCAATAGCAATTATTGTTTGACGTGATACACTCACCTTTTCTGCCAACTCCTGCTGCGTAAGCTCACCATTCATGAACCTGAATTGCTTCAATTTGTTTTTCAGATTAATCAATATAACCCCCTTTGTCATTGCGAGAGATCTTACTATTTCCCTTCCGAAGCAATCTTAACTCACAACAAATATCCTTCTCCTAAATTCACAAAACCAAAGTTATTAATTGTTTACATTATGTCAAGTATTGTTTACATTGATTTTATTTCACAGAGATGCCGAAACATATTAATTAATAAAATCAACAGTTAAATATTAAATTGAACAATATCAAACTGCTTGACCGAAAAAAGCTAATTCAAATGGTGAAAGTGTTAAGAAAATATTTAAATCCATCTGTTGAAGTTATATATGAATATTGAATAAAAAAGTACAAAATTTCAACAATAAGTACATATCTTTGGATGGAGAGCTATGAATTGGAAAAATAACATTATATACTTACTGCTTCTAATTCTAACGATTTCTTGTACATCACAAGAAGTAAGACAAGAGAAAGAGAATTTGTCAGCCAAACAAACAATCAACACAAAACATCTTATTGGTTCCTGGAAAGATAAATCCAGTGCAGCCTTACATTTTAGTCTATTCTCCGATGGAAGTGCACGATCAGACAATATGAAAACTTTGTTATATCAGAAATGGAGTGCAAAAGATAATAAACTTACCTTAACAATTAAAAGCATTGGAAATGGAAATTCATCTGTTAGCGAGGAGATATTTGACATTTATAAATTGGATAAAGAATGCTTAATTCTCAAGCAAGATCATATAATTTTTGAGTATAGTAAATCCGGATATTGAAAACTGTAATTGGGGAAAAAGAGAAATCTGAGAGCTGACTGAACACAATAAAAAAGATTAATTGATAGTCACTATCAATCACCCTACTTAAAATTAACTGCTTTCCTCACCAATCTGTGTTCATCCGTGAGCAATTTCTTAAAATGGAACTTTGAGTTACAAGATCACATACTCCTGGTATTCACCCAACTTTTCTCACAGTATAGTGCAGAACTCATATTTAGTTGAAAGCAATAAAATGTAGAATTACTTAATATCAAACTGCTTGACCGAAAGAAGATAATTCTAACGATGCAAACATTGAAAGAATTAATTGATTCTGTGGGAAGAAGTCATAAATGAATATTGAAACTAGAAAGTTGTTATTAATAATTGCTGGTCTCCTGGCTGTTACGCTGGGAACCATAGGTGTGTTTATACCTCTTTTACCAACAACGCCTTTCCTGCTGATTGCATCATATTGTTTTGTGAGAAGTTCAAAAAAAATGCACAATTGGTTGATGAATCACCGGCTTTTCGGTAAGTACTTGCAACATTACATCAAATATAGAGCTGTAACAAAGCTAACCAAGATCATTTCAATTCTGGTGCTTTGGATAACAATAATCATTTCATTTATTATAATTGATAATATTTATGCGAGAATTGTTTTAGTAATTGTACTGATCGGTGTAACAACACATTTGGGAATGTTAAAGATAATGGAAAAAGAAAGGTGCACCTGATCGTGCACCTTTAAAAAATGTAATTTATATCACTCCGACACTTTTGCCGATCTTTTCAAATTTCTCCAAAGCCATATCAAGTTGCGCTCTTGTATGCGTTGCCATAAAACTTGTTCTGATAAGAGTATCATTTGGCGGTACAGCTGGAGGCACAACAGGATTTATGAATACACCTTCATCATCCAATTGTTTCCACATCTTAAAAGCATTCATCATTTCACCCACATGTAAAGGAATCACCGGTGTGCAGGAAGTTCCAGTATCATAACCCATCGCTTTAAAATTCTTCAGCATATAGTGTGTATTATCCCAGAGTTTTTCTATACGTTCAGGTTCTTCTTTCATTATCTTTAATGCTTCTAAGACACTGGCAGCTGAAGCAGGCGGAAGTGATGCACTAAAAATAAGTGAACGTGCATGATGCTTTAAATAATGTATTACATCATAGCTACCGGCAATAAACCCACCAACAGAAGCAAGAGACTTACTAAATGTACCCATAATTAATTCTACATCATCGGTACAACCAGCTGCCATAGCAGCACCGCCACCAGTTTTATGCATTACACCAATAGAATGAGCTTCATCAACCATCACGCTGGCACCATGCTTCTTAGCAATTTTACAAATATTTGGAATATCAGCAATATCTCCTTCCATACTGAAAATCCCATCCACTACGATCAGGGCGCCTTTACCGGCAACTTTCTTTTCCAGGACTGTATCCAAATGCTGCATATTGTTATGACCGAATCGAAGCATTTTCCCTTGAGAAAGCATACATCCATCCAGAATAGAGGCATGATCAAATTTATCTGTTACTATAAATTCGTCTCGACCTACCATAGCAGATATCGCACCAAGATTTGCCATATAACCTGCAGAAAATGCAAGTGAATCTTCCTTTCCAACAAATTTTGCCAATGCAGCTTCCAACTCTATATGAATATCAAGTGTTCCATTTAAAAATCTGGATCCAGCACATCCTGTCCCATATTTATCTGTTGCTTTTTTCGCAGCTTCAATCACACGTGGATGATTTGTTAGACCAAGATAACTGTTTGATCCCATCATCAACATTTTCTTACCATTACACATTACTTCAGTATCTTGTTCAGAATCTATTATCCGAAAATAGGGATAATGACCTAATGCAATAATCTCTTTAGCTGCTGTGAAATTTGAAACTTTATCCAGCAAACTCATTATATAACCTCTTTATTGATATTTGTTATATACAAAAACAGAAATTAGAAAACGTGTGTCAATAAATAAAACAAAACGCTTCAATTTAGTTTTTTATTTTAATAACAACATTTTATTAGTGGCAATATTCCTGTCATTAGAAATTAATTTATAAAAATAAACTCCACTGGAAACAGGTTTATTCGTCTGATCTGTACCGTTCCATGTAATTGAATGCTGTACTTCCCCAGCCTCAGATTGACATTTAAAAGTTTTTATTTTCTGTCCTTTAAGATTATAAATTTCCAGCTTTGCATCTAGAGCATCTTCAGCAGTTAACGAAAATGAGATCGTTGTGCTGGGATTGAACGGATTGGGATGATTACTCAAGGTTGTAATCATTTCTACTGTATTATCGGTTGCATCTACGAATAAAAAATCAATTTCCAAAATTTCTGATTCACCTACCTCATATTCTGCTGATAACCCTATTATGTATTGCTGACCATTTACAAATCCTGTTAACTGATACGACATATCTGTGGTAGTTCCCTGTAGATCTCCATCCAGGTAAATGTTGTAATAAAGAAATGGTGATGTACTCCCCGGTTCCGGTTCTTCCCAGCTGAGAAAACCAATACAGTTAACAAAAACATTTTGAGGTGGATTGAGAATATGAGGAATGAAAATAGTTGTTTCTGTTATTAAAGATTCATATCCACCTTCATAAACAATAGAGATTCCATAAATTGTTTCAATTCCATAAACCGGGTCAAAATAGATTATGTTAGCAAAAGGTATTTGTACCAACAAAACTCCATCCCGATAAATGTTTATTCCCGTAGGTTGTGCAAAAGTTGGATATGCTGTTTCAATACCTATATATAAATTTTCGATATTAACATTCAATTTAGGTGATGCATAAGGTGACAATATAGGTTCATAATCTACTATACCATATGCTGCATTATCATTACCATCAATAATTGAAACATCAATAGGTGGATCATCATCCCACACACAGTTCTCAGCGGTTATATTGGCTGAACTGGCATTATAAACGCTGTACTCTTCACCTGTATAAAAGATATTATCATAAATGCAATTATAACCGTCATCCTCTGTGCTGGCATTATTCAGATCACCCAAATTTACAGTTGCATCTGCTGTCAGATAGAATCCTGTATAGTTGTGGTGAACTTCATTGTATGTAAAAACGGCATTTGCTGCACTTCCATAGAGCATAACTCCAGCTCCGGAATTGGCATTATTTTCTACAAAATTATGATGAATATGGTTTGAAGTATAAGTTCCTTTTCCTGCATACAAATATATACCGGAATAATTGTAACTTACTTCATTGAACTCCACAATGGGTGCCATATTATCGTAACCAAAAAGATTAGCCATTGTAATTCCCTGCATATCATTATGATGAATATAATTGTTTGTGATCGTTGGGCTACAGGAATGGGAATTACTTTGCAGAGATAGTTGGACAGCTCCATATGGGGAACCTCCAATAGCACATTTTGTAACTTCACAACTATCAATAAGCACATTAGAATTATCCACAACCGTAATACCACTTTTCTGGATATAGGCTATCTTGGAATGCCTAATTACCATGTAAGATGGATTATTGGAAGCCATTCCGGAAAATGAGATGCCTTTCTGATGATCATCAATATACGAATGATCAATGTAGACTGGACTATTAATAGAATGAATTCCGTAATTATTCGTATCATCTGTATTGGAAATCCGACAATAATCAAAATAATTTTCATTCATTTCATCTTCCAAACGGATACCACCCCAATTCAAACCGTTATTCCCCTGAAATCGGATCGTATCATTTAAAGCACCTGCTGCCAGGATATTACCTAAAGATGTTATTTTATAATCTCCCATAGCAATTACTTCTACACCTGCTTCAATTGTAAGCGTTTCATCTGCAGGTATAGTGATCTCACCAATTATGTTATAAGGACTTCCTGCCAAATCCCAGGTTCCAGATTGATTCCCAGCAACATCTGTGGCAAATATTGAAATACTCAAGGTTAACAAATACAAACTTAATAGAATTTTTTTCATGATCACCTCCAGATCAATCTTTTCTTTATATGACATTCCCAACTGGAAAGTTAGAAATGAGCTCTATTGTTTTTATACATCACTTTTATTCATCCTCTCTTTACGAAGCTTCCGCTTCGTAAAGTACTTAGTCAGGAATGAGATCTATAATTTTGCTGCTTCTATCTTCTTTCTTCTCTTAATCTGATTAACAATAAATACTGTAACTAATGCTACAGCAGCAATACCTGCTCCAATCCATTTTAATGAAGTGAGAAAAGTTACAACAACTGCAGCAATGCAAACTCCTAAAAATATGAAGAGAATTGATTTCCAAAATTTAAGTCCGAAAAGATAAGCTGCAAGAGAACCAGTCCAGGCTCCTGTAACCGGTAGAGGAATTGCTACGAATAACATTAATCCGATCTCTTCATATTTTTGAATAACAGCAGTTTTTTTGCGTGTCCTGGCGAAAATTGCTTCTAATATTTTTTTTAGGAATGGAACTTTGAAGCATATCTTTGTGATAAAATCAAAAAATAACAGGATAAAAAATATAGGGAACATATTCCCTGCAAGTGCAATTGGAATAACTTTCCAGAGTGGAAGTTTATATTTCAAAATACCGATCGGGATAGCACCACGAAGTTCAAATATCGGTATCATTGAAATGAGAAAAACCTTAATTTCATCGGGAGCATCGATCTTATCAACTGAAGCTTTAAGTTTATCTTTAAAACCTATATTTGCAAATAGGGAAAACGAAATACTTAAGAGGATAAGTAAGATCAGTATTTTTTTCATTTTTCCCATCCTTCAGCACCGATAAGAGGAACGAACATGCAGCCTCCCTCATTAGTATGAACATATCCATCTTCTGTTCTGGTTATAACTACCAATTGCTGGAATGTCCGATTACCTGTTGGGATAATAAGTTTGCCATTCATAGCAAGCTGTCCAGTCAAACTTTCAGGGATATCAGGTGCTGCAGCTGCTACAATTATTTTATCAAATTCACTTTGCTCAGGATGTCCGTCTTGCCATCCTAAAGTTCCATCTCCAAATTTATAATAAATATTTTTATAGTCTAATTTATTAAGCAATGTTTCAGCATTTCTGATAAGTGAGCTGATCCTTTCTACAGTGAAAACTTCTCCTACGATCTCAGCCAGTAACGCAGTTTGATAGCCTGATCCTGTCCCGATTTCTAAAACTATATCATCTTTCTTAAGTTCTAAAGTCTGCATCATTAAAGCCACTATATAAGGTTGAGAAATTGTCTGTCCCTCTCCAATACTTAGAGGTGAATCATTATACGCCAGGTGTTCGATATCTATTGGAATAAATTTATGGCGCGGAACCTTGAAAAATGCTTTTAGAACTCTTTCATCTGTTATTCCACGAGCAACAAGTTGATATTTTATCATATTTTCACAGGAAGAACTATGTTTCATTTGCCCTCATTATCTTTATTCTTATCTATCCAATTATTTAACCGTTCAAACGAATCTATTTTTGTGAAATCGGGAGATATTGGTGAAACTGATATATATCCATTTTTCACAGCATTGGCATCAGAGTTTTCTATTTCAGTCCAATGTGGTTCATCTCCACCAATAAGATAGATTGTTTCTCCATTAACATCCTTTTCTTTTCGGACAAAGTTGTAATATGTTCTATGACCAATGCAGGTAACTTTAATACCTTTGATCTCAGAATAATCCAAATTCGGGACGTTAATATTAAGTATTTCTTTTCCCT
>JAVCCH010000018.1 GCA_030765535.1 Candidatus Tenebribacter davisii | reverse complement strand
TATTAGTTTTTCATAATCATCCTTGTCCGCAGAATTTAAGTGAGTATGAACTAAGCAAGCCCAGTAGACAAGATTTCGAAGCAGCAAATGCAAGATTCGAAATTTTATCAAAGAAGGATTTAAACTATATCGAATTTATTTGCGTAAAAGATAAGTATTACCCATACTATGTAAAGATATGTAAAAAACAATATCCAAAAGCTCATATAGAGGATGAAATATTGAAATTAAATGGACAATCAAGATATGAGAATTTAAAATTACACTGTAAAAGAGTATTTCTACCAAAGACAGCAACAGGCTTTGATTTATATTAAATATTATAGCTAGGAGGCTAATATGAAAGATATTTTAAAAAGTGAAGATATTTTAAAAATTGAAGATATTTTCAAAATTAATAATAATAATAAAGTGGATAATGAAATTGAGAAAGAAGAAGAGACTTCTACTTTGGAAGAAGTGATTAATTATATTAATGCAGGGAATATTGGAAAAGCAGGAGATTATTTAGAAGATGGTTTTAGGGAAGGGTTTGAAGATGGTTTTATTAATGAGGATGATATTAATTTTGATGATGTTGTTGAAGCAACAAAAGCTTTGTTCTTATACTATGAGGAGCATGAAGAGCAATTTGATGAAGAAGACAAAGCTGAGTTATTGAAAGGATTTATTGGCCCGTTAATTGATGAGTTTGTTTTAGAAGATTATTTCGGAGGAGAATATATACAAAAATTTATTGATTATGTTGAAAGAGTAATAAGAGCTGAATCAATCGCTCAAGCAAGATTAGAAGAGCAAAAAAGGATAATGTCTAATCTTTCTCATACAGTAAAAAATATTATAAGCTCAATCATAGACCCTCTTGAAAATATGCGTATTGATGGGAATTTTAAAATTAGCACTGTCGATAATGCTATTCGCGGGGCTAATCTTGTACGTGGTCTGGTAAATGCAATGAATTTAAGCTTTTCTGGTTCAATTGAAGATTTTATCTATGACATAGATAATGCTGGTTATAACGATTCTTCCTCTATAAAACAACTATTTATCGAATCTCTGAAATATTCAATTGGTGCGATGTTTGATGGTAAGTACTTTAATAAATTTATGAGGAATTATTTTCCAAATAAATCAATCTTTCTTGATGCAAAAAATAAGTGGAATGATATTTCTCAGACTTCAGATTCGGAAACTATCACATCATTTCTGGATATATTTATGCTGCAAACGGAATTCAATTTTGCACCTGCTAAAGATTTTGTGATTGGAAATGATAAAGGTTCTTCACTCAAATTGCTCATACTCATCCAGGAAATGATCTTCAACGCTGTTAAGTATTCATCTTTCGTGTCCAAACAAGAACGGTTCCTGAAAATAATTTTTAATTCTGATGCAGATCATGTTTCTATCAAAGTGTCTAATAAATTCCAACCTAAAACCAAAGTGAAATCCAGCGGATTAGGACATGTGATCATCGATAATTTCTCAAAACTCTTAGAGACAAAACCTGTGACTAATACTGATGGTGAAATATATTCGGTGGAAGTAAAATTTAAAAATATGTGGGAGGTGTAATTTGAAAATTCTATATGTGGAAGACGAACTGACGAAAAATATACCCAAACTCATCAGGTTATTTGAAAAATATCTTGGTAAAAAAAGGGTTAAGCAATTAGAAGAATTAGAATATGATGAAAGTGGTTACGGTGCTAATCCTCAAGAAGTTAAAAAGATCGTAGAATCTTGTGGTATTATCGATATTGAATATACTTTTTCTGGGGGTTTGGCAAAGATAGTAGAAAGCCACCAGCAGTATTCCATTTTCATTATCGACAGAAATTTATCTGAAAGTGCATATGAACGTTCAGAAATCATGAAAATTGATTCAGCTTATAAAGAAACTTTCTATGATAAATTTTCCGAAAGAGAAGGTGATTATTTTCTGGAGCTCTTAATCACCAAAAAAGAGGATGTTATTAATAAGTTCTATTTCCTTACAGCTAATCCACGAGATGATTTGCGCAACATAGATAAACTGAAAGATCATCTTGATTTCGGCAGGTTTAAGGCTGGTAACATCATTGATAAGTCTGATAATCAGGAAATGGATAAGTTGAAAAGGAGAATTGAGAAAGATGAAAAACTACAAATCCTGAAGAACAATTTGAGATATGTAAATATTCTGAAAAAGATCAATACGCAATTATCAGAGAATTTTCTGGATTTGATTTCCAACAAAGATGCTACAAATCAGAATAGCATCAGAAAGGATTTAACGACTATTCGCAATTTACTTTCAGATAATATTTTGCCTGAAATCGCCAAACAAAAGAATGCACCGGATTATTGTTGGAACCTTAAAAATAAAGATCAAATAATAACGCGCGGAGTAATAAGTTGGATTTGCGAATTCGACAAAGAAACCAAAGAAAATAATTACAAATTCAACTCAAATAGCATAATAAAAACCTTTCTTTATGCTATTAAGGGAATTGCAAGTGATTTTGGTGTTCACAAAAACTATATAAAAGAAGATAAAACTCAACCAACTTCAGATACTGTTAATGCGTTGATTTTTGCTTTGAAAGATATTATTGTCTGGTTTGATTCTATATCAGGTTAATCATGTAATATTCCACCCCATTCTACTACATGAAAGCCATTTCGTTGAAAAGCGGAAACTGCTGGAGTTGGAAGTTTGACGTCTTCTTTTTGAGGAATGAAAACAAACCAGAGGCGGAAGGGGGGAACCCGACAGTGAGAAGGTGAGAAGGGGTGATTAATGTAAAAAGTAAAATGTAAAATGTAAAATGAAATTAACAATGTAATCGAGAGCTGGAGGGGTGGGAAAAAACGAGGGTGTGAAAGTGCGATAAATAGAAAACTTGAATTCAGGAAAACTAGACTACAGGACAACTGGAGTAATTGAAAATTGATCAGCCTTCATCAGATATAAAATAGCACTACAAAAATCACTTCTATCCATTACTCTCCTCCTTTACCTTCTTACCTTCTCACTTTCTGCTTTTATTCTCGTCTAATAATGGGTGCCTGGTATTTTATATTCTGGGTGGAAGTGTTTTATGCGGCTTACACCGCACACATTATCACGGATAACGTACTCCAAAGTTAAAATATGGGGTATGTATATTGTGAAAAGTGCGAAAAGAGTAACAGACACGGGTTAAAGCTATACTAATTAACCAAATACGCTGTTACTAAGATGTTACACTTTATTTGAGTAGCGTAATGTGTTATTTAAGAGTGTGTTATGGGTATTTAATAAATGTAAAATGTAAAGGGTAAAATGTAAAATTGAATGTGTAATGTAATCAGGGAGGAAAGGGAGAAGGGGAGAAGGGGTGATAAATGCGAAAACAAGACAACTTGACTGCATGAAAACTAGACTTCTGGACTTCTGGACTTCTGGAAGACTGGAGTAATTGATCATCCTTCATCAGATTACGGCGTGACAAGAAATGTAGAATGGAAAATATCGTTAATTGTTAGTCGTTAGTTGATCAGGTCTTGGAAAGTTGGTATTATTTTAAAAGTTAAATATAGGGTTATGTATATGGGGAAAAGTGAAAAGGGAAGAGTGAAAAGTGAAAAGTAGGGATTTGTATCATTTTAAAAAAAAAGTAAAGATAGGGGGTATGTATTTTCAAAAAAGGGCAAAAATGTAATGTTTTGTTGTAAGTAATATTATTACAGTGGTTTATGACATTACATTTACATTACAATTCATTACAATTCATTACAATTTATTGCATTTCCCTTACAATTTATTACATTTTGCTATTTATTGTTGTGAATTGTACTCCTTCGCCTACTCCTTCGCCTACTCCTTCGGAGCACTTGCAGAAGGCTACGGAGTATCTTCGATGAGAAGTGGTGCGCTGCCAAGAAGCGTTGATAGGATAGTTGGTGAAAGTCCAATACGGCTAATTTCCTATTATAATAAAAAGTAATCATAAAAAGAAACCCCGATTTTAGCAATCGGGGTTTGTAAGCAATCTGAAGCCCCGCTAGATAACGGGGCCT
>JAVCCH010000108.1 GCA_030765535.1 Candidatus Tenebribacter davisii | reverse complement strand
TTAACATATACGTCCACGGGAACTCGCAAATTAGCACCCGTTGACTTTGATTTGCTCGTCTCTTATCATCTCACTTATCGCTGTGGGATTGTGAACAAAACCATGCTCATCGTGTGATGACGTGGCAGCTGCCCAACATTAACACCAATATTAAATTTAGAATATTGGTAAAAGAATATTTACAGTATTAAGATAGTTTAAAAATAACAAGGAGTTTCGATGAAAAAAATTATTTTATTTTTAATTTTAATTCCAATGTTTTCCATTTTATTATCGTATGAAAATACTTTGGAAGTTAGAACTGATGTTTCTGGAGTAAAAGTTTACATTGATGGTTCTTATATAGGATGTTCCGAACCATTCGGAGAATTCAATGTTTTTAGAGCAAATAGTATTTTGCCTGGTTCACATTTATTGAAATGTATCTATATTGATTTCGAACCTTTCATTGCAACGATTAATATCCCGATTGAGGGAACTTTAAATCAGGAAGTGTTTTTTAACATCGAAGATGTAAATGTTGCAGATATTACTTATGAAGAGCAAGAAAAGAAGTTAAACAAAACTGGGTCAATAACTGTTTCCGCTTATGATATTAACAAAAAAAGAGAAGTTGAAGGAATTAAAATTAATATTGATAACAACGATTCAAAGAAACTCACAAAAAGTAAGTTAGAATTATTAGTTGGTGACTACACAATTTCTCTTCAACATGACAATTATCCAGAAGTTTCTCAAACAATAAGTATTAATGAAAATCAAAATGTAAATACGACCTTCTTTATTGAATCAAACAGTTGGAACAGAAACAAAGAAAAAAAATGGAAAAAGCAAATCTGGATAGGATTAACTGCTTCTGCCTTTTTTGCTGGAGGTGGTTTTTATTGCAATATGCAAATGAACAACAAGAATGATGAATACAAAAATGCAGATGTAACAAATGATGTAATGAGCTTAAAACAGAAAACACAAGATTTTGAAAATTACCGTGATTACTGTTATTATACAGCTTCCGGTGTAGCAATCTATTCAGTTTTTAGCTGGATAAAAACTGCTTATTATCATGGTAAATTATGAATAGCAACTACAAACATCGGAATGGACTTAAGGTCTATCGATTGTCTGTAAGATTAACATTCCAATGAGTTACGCACATTTGGAAGTTAAGGCTTACAATTATATGAAATATAGAGGAGGAAATAGAAGTGAAAACAAAAAAAATACTTATAATATTAACAATAATCACAATATTGTTAATTGGCTGTGATAGACCGGAATTTACAAATTTAGCGGATACAGATATTGAATTAACACCAATGTCTGGACAACTTTACTTTAGTCAACTCACAGATTCAAGTGTAATGTTACATTGGCTAAATAATAATGATGTAATTGGAGAATATATAATAGAACGGAAGATTAACGATGGGGCATATTCGCACTACGCAGAAGTAGAAGCTAATACTACACGATTTATAGATACTGACTTATTAATACAGAATACATATTTTTACAAAGTAACTGGTGCAAATAATGAAAACCAAACTAATTCAATTTCTAATTCAATCAGTACAAATTTTGTTGCACCAGCAAATATTGCAATAACTCAGGAATCTATTACTTCTGCCAGACTTACATGGTCTCATAATTGTTCTTATGAAACTGGATATGTCATAGAAAGAAGAAATATTTCAAAAAGTCTAACCGAAAATTTAGCACGTTCAAAAGACATAGAACATTTAAATCATAAAGCAAAATTTTCAAATAGGGAAAAGCTAAAGAATTGTAAAGATTTTCAGATTATTGTAGAAATTTCTGCAAATAACTTTAACTATACGGACATCAATGTAATTCCCAATCAACAATATGAATACAGATTAAAAGCAATTAGCAACTTGAATGAAAGTGATTATATACAAGAGATTTATGATAATTTTTTCCCTGCACCAACAAATTTATTAATTTCTCAATCATCCATAACTTCTTGTGAACTGAGCTGGCAAGATAACAGCGTTGGTGAACAAGGTTTTAAAATTGATCGAAAAGACGATAATGCAGAATGGCAAATAGCATACCAAACTGTAACAGAAAATGAAGAAACTCTAGTTGAAACAGGTTTGATACCAACTTCTACTTATCAATATCGAGTCTATGCTTTTTCCGATGAGAATACTTCCACTTCTATTACACGAGAAATCAATATGATTTTCCCTGCACCAACAAATTTATTAATTTCTCAATCATCCATAACTTCTTGTGAACTAAGCTGGCAAGATAACAGCGTTGGTGAACAAGGTTTTAAAATTGATCGAAAAGACGATAATGCAGAATGGCAAATAGCATACCAAACTGTAGCAGAAAATGTAGAAACTTTAATTGAAACAGGTTTGATACCGTCTTCTATCTATCAATATCGAGTCTATGGGTTTTCCGATGAGAATACTTCCACTTCTATTACAGGAGAAATCAATATGATTTTCCCTGCACCCACCGATTTGCAAATAACTTTAACTTCTTTAACTTCTTGTCAGCTAAACTGGAACTATTCCAGTATAGGAGGTGAAGATGGATTTAAGATTAAAAGAAAACTTTCCGGTGGAACCTGGACAGAAATTATCCAATTAGGAATTAATGAAACTGATTTTGAAGATACAGGGTTGACCGAAGGTGAAACTTACGAATATATGGTATATGCTTTTAAATCTGAGTATGATGGGAATGCTATTTCTGAAACTATTGAATTTCCATTATCCACTGTTACCGATATTGACGGTAATATTTACCAAGTAGTGCTAATAGGCAACCAGATTTGGATGGCAGAAAATTTGAAAGTTACTCATTATCGAAGCGGGGATGTTATCCCTCATTTAACAAATCATGGTGACTGGGTGAATACTAATAGTGGTGCATATTGTGTTTATAACAATTCACCCGGTAATGCTGATACTTACGGTAATCTTTACAATTGGTATGCTGTAATTGATTCAAGAAATATTGCTCCATCTGGTTGGCATATACCAAGTGATAATGAGGTCAAAGAATTGGAAATGACTCTAGGAATGTCTCAAAGCGAAGCAAATAATACAGATCTACGAGGTACTAACGAAGGCAGCAAACTCGCTGATAGAGCAGATTTGTGGGATGATGGAGCCCTGGAGAACGATACTGACTTTAATTCAAGCGGTTTTAGATTTCTACCCGGAGGTTTTCGTGACTTAGTTTGGGCTGATTATGACAAGATGGGTATCCGTGGTTATATTTGGACTTCAACCCAGAATAATATCGAATCCTGGTATAGAGGTTTAGATTATGATGATACCCGTGTAGCTCGGTTCGACACTGATAAACATCACGGATTCTCTGTTCGCTGTTTAATGGATTAGATATTGTGAATAATGATGTGAATCTTACAAAATTACTGGCGTTAACAAGCAACTCCACATCAGAGCAAGTAGAAAAGCAGGTTGTACGTGGCACACGCGGAACATTAGGTGCAACTGGATTAAACCATGAAACTTTGAAAAGTAAATAAAAAAGGAGGAAAGATGAAAAACGTAAAAGTTGTATTATTAGTTTTAAGTATTTTAGTATGCATTAATTCTGCTTTAGCAATTACTATTAATGTACCAGGGGATCAACCTTCAATACAGGAAGGAATAAATGTAGCTGTTGATGGAGATACTATCCTTGTTCAACCTGGAACTTATGTAGAGAATATCAATTATAATGGTAAGAACGTCACGGTTAGTTCACTTTTTATTACGACAGCAGATACATCTTATATCTCAACGACCATTATTGATGGTGGTGGTAACGATAGTGTTATTACATTTACAAGCGGTGAAGATTCAACAACTTCTCTTATTGGTTTTACTATTCAAAATGGTTTTGCAGTGACTGATGGTGGTGGAATTTACTGTGATAGTTCAAGTCCAACACTAGAGTATCTTGTAGTTAAGAATAATACCTGTTCAAATGGCAGAGGTGGTGGGATTCATTGTAGATTAAATTCGCATCCATATATAACTCATACAAAAATTATTTTTAATATTGCTGAATATGGCGGTGGTGGGTATTTCTATTCTTCACCAATAATAGAATTTTCAGAAATTCAAAACAATGTTGCTCATAGTGATGGAGGAGGGTTTTCTTTTTATGGCGCAAATGATTGTATATTAAGAAATGTTACAATTACAAATAACTTTGCTAATGGAAATGATGGTAATGGAAGTGGAGGAGGAATAATAACTTATTCTTCTTCACTCACTTTGGATAAAGTTACTTTATCTGATAATAATGCTTCTGACTCTGGAGGTGGTCTCTTTTGGAACTATAATACAAGTCTGAATTTAGTTAATAGTATTTTATGGAATAATTTACCTGGTGATGTTTTTGGTGATTCAGGATCTGTAACATATTCCAATATTCAAGGAGGATATACTGGAGAAGGAAACATAGATGCTGACCCATTAT
This sequence comes from Candidatus Tenebribacter davisii, assembly GCA_030765535.1. Classification (GTDB taxonomy): domain Bacteria; phylum Cloacimonadota; class Cloacimonadia; order Cloacimonadales; family TCS61; genus Tenebribacter; species Tenebribacter davisii. Next base: position 6,906 of record JAVCCH010000108.1, on the reverse strand, counting down.
TTGTAGATGCTATAAATGGAGATTATCATCTATCAGAAAATTCTCCTTGCATCGATGCTGGAGACCCAACATCAACTTATGATCCAGATGGAACAATTGCAGACATGGGAGCATTCTATTTTGATCAATCTCCTTATTTTCCAATAGCAGACTTTTTGGCCGATATAACATCAGGCTACACCCCATTGAGTGTACAATTCACAGATTTATCTATAATAGGTGCGATGGGAACTTCGGTTGATAGTTGGAGTTGGGACTTTGAAAACGATGGGATTGAAGATTCTAATGAACAGAATCCGCTATGGACATATTACGAAAGAGGTTTTTACAATATCTCCTTAACCGTATCTGACGGGATTTATGAAGATACCGAAATTAAAGAAGATTATATTGAATTGCTTAATTCACAGCCAATAATTCAAAACCAAATCATTGATTTATCGTTTGATGAGGACACGTCTAATTCTACTATAGATTTGAATAATGTTTTTGATGATCCAGATTTACCTTATGGTGATGAGCTGACCTTTTCTTATTCAGATAATATCAATATTCAAATTGAAATTGTTAATGGTCAAGTTTCTCTGAGTCCTAATCCTGATTGGTTTGGTACAGAAAATATAATTTTTATAGCAACTGATGATCAAAATGATTCAGTTTCCGATGAAGTCACAATCACAATCAATCCCATCAACGATCCACCAATCCTTAATATTACCGGGACATTAGAAGCCGATGAAGATCTCCCTTCACAAGTTTATGATTTCAGTGCATATTGCACCCAGACTTATGGAGAGGTGGATGTTCTTACACTCTTCGCCAATAACTCATCTCATATAGATGTGACTATAACCAACCTTGATGTGGTCTTCGAATCTAATACACTTAACTGGAATGGGACTGAAGATATTACATTCTACCTGGATGATAATATTTCATATTCAATCAGGGAAAATAATCAACTTTCTAATGAGAGAAGAAAAAAAAATATTCCCAACTTACAAATTGATAATATTCGAGATATTGTAAGTCAGATTATACAGGTAACAATTAATAGTATCGATGATGAAATAGTGATCACAAATCTTTCTTATGCTACCAATACTGGAGGAGTCTGGACACCTGATGATCAGACAATTAACGAGATGGAAGTTTTGAATTTTGCTATCACCGCAAACGATCCAGATGAAAATCCTCTAGAATATAGTTGGCAAGTTGATGGAGAAGAAGTATCAATAGAAAGTACATTTGATTTCATTACAGATGAAAATTCAGCAGGGGATTATGTTATTTCTTTAAGTATTACAGATAACTTTGGAGCTCGTGATGAGCAATCTTTCAATTGGGATGTCCATGTTAATGATATCGTAAGTTCTCCTTCTTCATTAGTACCTCAGATTACAAAACTATTTTCAAATCATCCAAACCCATTCAATCCAACCACATCAATTAGATTTGATATAAAAGAACATAAAAAAGGTATATTATCAATATTCAATATAAAAGGTCAATTAATTGAATCAAAACAATTTGAATCAGGACAGCATAATTACTTGTGGGATGCATCAAAGCAAAGTTCAGGTATCTATCTATATAAGCTTGAAACTGAAAGTGTCAATCAAACAAGTAAGATGCTGCTGTTGAAATGAAAGGATGCTGCTAACAAGCGTGTCGTCGGGAAAGAAAAAGTGAAAGGTGAAATTGAGAATGTGAAATGTGAAAAGTGATGTGTAATTAACTGGAGGAGAAAATGAAAAAAGCACTTTTTGGTTTATATTTTATTATATTTGCAGCAATCTTGTTTGCCCAAGAACCTGAATGGCAATGGGCAACTCAAGCAGGGGGTTTGAACGCTGATGGCGGTAATGATGTTGCCACCGACAGCGCCGGCAACAGTTATGTTACAGGCTATTTCCCGAGCACAGCAACCTTCGGTTCAATAGAATTAACCAGCCTGGGTTATGTTGATGTATTCATAGCCAAGGCAGATTCCAGCGGCAACTGGCTTTGGGCAATTTCTGCCGGAGGGACGGAATCAGCAGAACGGGGATATGGAATTTCCATCGACGCCGCCGGCAATAGTTATATCATCGGTAATTTTCATGGAACTGCCACCTTCGGCACCACGTCTATTACCAGCATTGACAACTATGATGTCTTTATCGCAAAAGCAGATTCCAGCGGGAACTGGCTCTGGGCTAAAAGATGTGGAGCATGGATGGGTAATGGTATAGCCACTGATAGTGACGGGACATGCTACATTACAGGTTATTTTGGCATAGCCTCCAACGGCGATTTTGGGTCTACCTCTTTTACCTGCAGAGGAAGTTATGATATTTTTGCCGCCAAACTGGATACAAATGGCAACTGGCTTTGGGCGGTTCAAGCCGGAGGTGAGGACGAGGATTTTGCCTATGGAATCTCCATCGACAATAATGGAAACTCTTACATAACAGGCTATTTTTACACCGTAGTAAATTCACATATATGCTATTTTGGCGAGATTCCTCTTCTGTCAATAGGATATGACTTCTTTGTTGCCAAACTGGATACCAATGGCAACTGGCAATGGGCAGTCAATGAAGGAGACGATGGTCATGATTATAGCTATGAAATTTCTACCAATTCCAATGGAACCAGTTTTATTATTGGTGAGCATTATATGACCTCCAATATTGGCGGAACGATTATGACACATACCGGAACTTATATTGCCAGCATAAGTTCCTCAGGCAATTGGCTCTGGGCAACAGAAACCGATGGAACAATGAATCGGTACGGAAAAAATGTCTGCGCAGATAACAACGGAAACTGCTATGCTACAGGCTATTTTTGCGGCGAAGCATATTTCGGACCCTTTACGCTGGTCGGATCGAATTCAACAACTGACACCTTTGCCGCCAAACTGGACTCAAACGGTGACTGGGTTTGGGCAGTAAGTACCGGCGGATCCGATTGGGACGAGGGGCATGGAATTGCATTCGACGGATTGGGGCACTGCTATGTAACAGGTAGATATAGAAGTACGTTTAACTGCGGCTCATACTCCCTGCCCAGCAGTGGAGATTGGGATATTTTTGTAGCAAAACTAGGAAATGATACTTCAGTTGAAAACGAAATAATTCCAACAAAAATGGAACTTTCTAATTATCCAAATCCTTTCAATCCATCCACAACAATTGAGTTTTCAATCCAAAATAATTCTAATGTTGAATTATCTATATTCAACATCAAAGGACAGAAGATAAAATCACTTCTAAATGATCAAATAACATCAGGAGAGCATTCAATTGTTTGGAATGGAGAAGACGACTCAGGGAAGAAAGCAAGCTCAGGTGTTTATCTTTACAAGCTACATGTAAATGGTAGAATTGAATTAACTAAGAAATGTTTGCTATTAAAATAGAAAAGATGCCGCTAACAAGCGTTTCAGTTGGGATTCACAGCACATGTAGAGCATTAATGAAAAGGAGCAAAAAGTAAAATGAAAGATCAACAATCTAATAATCCACTACACGGCATAACGCTGGAGAAAATCGTTAATAGTCTTGTAGAACATTTTGGTTGGGATGAATTGGGACGACGCATCAAAATTAACTGTTTCCAAAATGAACCTTCCGTGAAATCCAGCCTTAAATTTCTACGAAAGACAGATTGGGCTAGAAAGAAGGTGGAAGATTTGTACATAAAGATGAAGAATCATGTATAAAAGAATGTGAAATGTGAAATGTGAAATTAGAAATTAGCAATATTCTGATGCAACTGCACATGCGGAACATTATGTAAAATAATTGACTTGTTAGTTCATAGTAATAAAAAAGATTAATGAAGAGAATAGAGATTTCAGTTCATATCAAAACAATTCTACAGGCGCTGTTAGTGACGTTTCTCTGGTCAACTTCCTTCGTCATTATCAAGAAAGGATTACTGGATATACCACCAATCACTTTTGCTGGATTACGTTACGGATTAGCATGGCTCTTTTTTTTACCAATTATCTTACACTCAAAACATAAATCAGAAATCAGGAAATTGACTAAATTGCAGTGGGAAAAGTTAATATTATTAGGATTAGTTTTCTACACTTTCACTCAAGGTGCACAGTTTTTGGGACTCTATTATTTACCATCCGTTACTGTCAGTTTAATGCTGAATTTTACACCAATAATAGTAGCAGTAATGGGTATTTTCATACTCAATGAGAAACCATCTATTATACAATGGGGTGGTTCAGGACTATTTCTGATCGGGATATCCACTTATTTTTTCCCAGTTTCTTTAGCTGGCAATAGAGCTTTAGGGTTGGCTATTATGGGTTTTGGAATTCTGGCTAATGCCGGAGCTACTATTATTGGAAGAGATGTGAACAGAAACAAAAATATTCATCCGATTATCATTACTTTTATTAGTATGGGTATAGGTGCAGCTATTCTTATTATTATCGGATTATTAGCTGATGGAATACCAACAATCAACTTTAAAAGTTGGATTTATCTAATTTGGTTGGCTGGAGTAAATACAGCTTTTGCATTTACCTTATGGAATTACACAATGCGTTCGCTTACTGCAATGGAATCCAGTATTATCAATGGAACAATGCTCATTCAGATAGCTATCTTGGCTTGGATATTTCTAAGGGAAAGCATTACTTTTCAAGAAGGTATAGGTATGCTGATCGCTGCTATAGGAGCAATACTGGTTCAGTTGGGAAAGAAAAAGGAATTGAAAATCTAAGATTGAAAAAAAACAAAAATGGAAGCTAAACACTAAAAATGGAAAAAAGAAAACCATTAACAAATGCCATTTCAGATTTTCTGAATAAAAATGCAACTTGGTATTTTATTCTTATTCTGTTAGGGTTAATACTACTTTTTAACCTTTTGATATTCCCATTGTTTTATACAACAAATCCCAATATTATTCTCTTAGATCTTCAATTATCTTATTCATCCGAAGAAGCATATAATATATTAGCAAAATATAATGACGAAGAACTAAAAGAATATATCATTGGAGAACTAACAGTGGAATTAATTTATCCTATTGTTTATACATTATTTTTTTCCTTTTTTATTTTTAAATTATCTAAAAAAAACATTTTTTCGTTTCTTCCACTTTTAATTATGTTTTCAGATTATTTTGAGAATATTGGTATAGTTACAATTATTAATTATTATCCACAAAAATTGCCAAACATTGTAACGTTAACGAGCTTATTTACTTCATTAAAATGGATTTTAGTTGCAATCTCAATTTTATTGATTTTAGTATTGTTGATAACGAAATTATATAAACAAAAGAAAGATACATAGCTTATACCGGGCGTTAGACCCAGTTTTCAGAAAGGATTATGCTTGATTAATATAATATATTTTTGTTTGTAAACGAAAAAGAATAGGAATAACCATGGAAGACAGAACAGCTATTAAGCAAAATTCAATATCAGATATTTCAAGACTAATCGAAAATTCAATAGAAAAATAAGGTCTGGAGAAATCTATTAAGAAAATATATTTGACAAATTGGAAAGTACAAAAAAACTTATTAAAAAAAATATGGAATAATGCATAATTATTGATAGGGGTTTTTTAATAATGAAAGACATAGAAAAAATTAATAAAATACTTAAAGCTCTCTCCCATCCGGATAGATTAAAAATTGTAATTGGTTTATATCACGATGAATGCAATGTATCAAATTGCCAAAAAAAAATGCAAATTCCGCAATCTACTGTTTCCCAGCATTTAAGGGTTATCAAAGAAGCAGGCATTGCCATCAGTAAAAGAAAAGGCAATGAAGTATGCTATCAAGTAGTTAACAAATTTGTAATTGATCTAATAAAACTGATTGAAGAATAATTTTTTTTAATAGTCATATCTAATAATCTGTATATTCGTATATCTGTTTATTCTAATAACCAAATAATAAAAGTTGACATGTCTAATATCATTTTAACATTTTGCAAATAGTATTTATAAAAAGTAAATTATTTGTAAGTATTTTACGGTGGATTTTTAGAATAATATTTGAAGGCGGATATTAATGAAAGAAAATACACATGTTAAAAATTTTGATCTAAAGAATTTCACTTATTTGTTTATTATCCTCTTTGTAATCTGGCTTTTTCTCACAACATCTTTTCATTGGCAGGAAATCAGTGTTGGCATTTTCATCAGTTTGATCCTGGCTTTATATCTTCATAAAAACTATCTAGAGTTAGGACTTCCTAAAATTACCATAAAGAAGATTATATATTTTATTATGTATATTATTGTTCTCCTTATAGAGATAATAAAAGCAAATTTCGATGTTGCCTATAGAGTACTTCATCCGTCCCTACCGATAAAGCCGGGCATTGTAGTTATAAAAACTAAATTAAAACAAGATATTGCTAAAACAATACTCGCAAATTCAATTACATTAACACCCGGAACATTTACACTTGATATCGAGGAAGATGAACTTCTTATTCATTGGATCTATGTTCGAACTGAAGATGAGACGGAAGCAACAAAGATCATTGGAGAAAAATTTGAGAAATATCTAAGGGTGGTGTTTGCATGAGTGTAACATTATCAATAATTTTTTTATTCATAATAGTCTTAGGAATTTTTCTAAGCCTGATACGAATGCTGCTTGGTCCCACTGCTTCCGACAGAGCTGTTGCCGTAGATACTATTACCACAACAATTGTTGCTTTGTTTGTACTTTTAGCTTTAATATTTGATCGTTATATCTATCTTGATATTTCATTAGTATATTCACTTCTTGCTTTTGTGGGATTAGTTGCCATTGCCAGATTTATGGAAAAAGGAATTTAATATGGAACTATTTGGAGAGATCGTTACCGGAATTGGAGTTTTATTTTTACTTTTAGGTAATTTTGGAATTTTAAGATTACCAGAT
>JAVCCH010000101.1 GCA_030765535.1 Candidatus Tenebribacter davisii | reverse complement strand
TTCTATTATGACAGCATCACCTGTTTTATCTACGAACATTAGCATTGCACCATCTAAAAATTGCAGATTATATTTATCAAATTCAGCGATCACTTCATCGATAGTGCTGCAGGTTTCCATTATGTGTTTGTTCATAATTCCCTGAAATCCCGGTTTACCTGCAGCCTTGGTGATAGGTTTAGATTTTGTAGCGAAGCCATCAAAACAAAGTCCGGTTTCGTTCATACCGCCCTGTGGGAAATAGTCATCAAATCCAACGTACATACAATCAAACTTTTCACCTTCACCCGGCTGAAACCAGATAACAGTATTCGGATCTTTCCAATCCTCATTGTTCCCTACTAATGTTTTACCATCAACTGTTTTAGTGAACATCGAACAGGCAAACGCATTAAGATAGAATACGACAACTAATACTAATATGAGTAATGTTTTTTTCATTTTTTCTCCCATTCATCAAGGGGTTCATTCAATTCTTCTGTGCCAGGAACTACAAATCTGCCGTCACGAAGAATGTCTATCTTATCACCACCGGCTGTAACAGCAGTAATAAAATCCAGATCTTCGTAAGGCAGTGTGATATCCGTATGGCAATTTGTATAAGCCTTAGCTGGATCTTCTTTACGTAAAATACTGCGTTCATTATCGCGTGCTGTGATCTCTTTATTATCAATAGGATTAAATACGGCAGCATCTTCTTCCCAACTAAAACAAGTGTCTCCGATGGCGAAATGCGGTCCCATTTTTTCTACAATAAGAACCGGCATGATGGAGAGAATATTAAATTTTTGCGCCATCACATAAGCTTTTGTGTTTGTTCCAATGGCAAATTCACCAATAGGTAATGTTTTATGCGGAAAGAGAAGATTCTCTTCAATATATTTCCGGTTTTCTGCTTCTTTCTCAAAATTACCGCAGTTGTATTCATGCACATATCCATCTTTAAATTTCAGGTTCAGATCTACAAATTTAAGCTGTTTCAAATATGTCTCTTTAAGATGCAGAACTCCATTTGTTCCAGCCAGTGTAGGCGAGGTAAAGACTTCTCCCACCGGGATATTCACATCTGCCCCACAATTCACGAAATTAGTTTGTTTAGATGGATCTTTGAGCTCCTGCATTTTAACCTTGATATCAGTAAGGTTGCCGTTCTTGCCTTTCACATGAACGTATACGGCTTTATCCAGGGCATCAACAATGTGCTGCTGAAGATCTTCGTGATGGATCGTATCGATCATATTGATCGCATTTGTCTCTTCAAAGATCTCTTCGAATTTTTCTCCAATTTCCGGTAATGGGAAACCGACAATGCAAAAACTTGTTGTTTTACGTGAGATGTAGTTATCCATTATCTGGCTGCGTTGAATACTCATTTGTTGAGAAAACTTCTGCTGTTCCGGTGACAGTTTCAAGCATTCAGGTTTATTAACTGGTGAAAATGGTTTTTCTCCAAATGTATCAAAGTAGATTGGACCGGCGAATTCTTTTAAGAATCTCTCGCATTCAGAAGTTGCCAATTTTAATATTTCAGAATGTTTTTTTACCATTTCTTTATCAAGATAGAGAGCACTGTCAAAACGGTGATCATAGCCATACTGACTGTTTGGAGAAGTAGTGAACACCATATTAAACAGGACATTCAGATTATTTTTTTCAATATATCTGGCAATTGCTTTTGCAATTTTTTCCTGTCCGAGATGATAATAAATATTCAAAGTTTTTTTAATAGAGAGATCTTTTTTTGCCAGATCATATCCACGGATGAAGGCTTTTGCCACGGAATCAGCTAGAATTTCAATTTTTTCATCCGGGTAGCTGCTAAGAAATTTTGATGTCTGCAATTCATTTGATCCAATGTGCTTACCATATTGATAAAGATAGCGAGGATCATTCAGATCAGCCTTCATCACAATGTCATGATACATCACAGTATCCGGATCATAATGTTTTGTGAACTTCAGGATCGAATCTTCTACTTTCATCTTCTTGAATTCACTTAGCATCAATTTATTGCAATCATCAAAGGTTGGAATTCCAGCCTGGAACAACTCGAATACATCAATAAATATATTGTTCCATCTCAGCATATAATACTGCATATGTTGAAAAGAATAAGTAACATAATTTCTATAATTTATATAATAGGCAGAGAACAGAGGACCGAAATCATCACCAAAATTCTTAACGCAATATTCAGGGTCTGCATAGCTCGTATTATAATTTTCAGGTTTTACTTCGTTAAAAAAATCATTATTAGTCTGCTTTAATTCTTCCAAAGAATTTTGTTTAAAATAATCATCTGTTACTTCCTGCTCAAATTCTGCAAAGAACAGGATCTTATCAGCAATTGCAAAGAGATACTTCTTATATTTGTCTTCACTATCCTTAATTTCTTCTCGGATCGTTTTTATCTTCTCTAAAGAGCTTAAGTAATTCTCATAAATTTGCAGGTTTTTTTGTTCGACTAATTTTTCAAATGACAGCATTTTCCCTCCATATCTATCTATTTTTTCTTACTATTAAATCCATATTTTGTTAGAATTTCTTCCATCTCAGCCGGATCATCTAACCATTGTCCCCACTTGCGGGAAATGTGTTCTGTCCAACTGTAAGTTTTTTCGTTAAAAGTCTCTTCACGCTCATTTTCTAATTTAATCATCAATTTTCCATTCTTATAATAATCCTGAGCTAAGTAACCTTCATCCATCTTCTTCATCGCCTTTTCGATCTGCTCATCAGAAAACTTGGGATATTTACCATCAAAGCAGGAAAAATCTAAGGGATAACGTGGGCGGATTGGTGGATTTTCGTCTGGATAACCAACTGAAATTCCGACCATTGGGAAAACTTTTTCGGGTAGGTTATATTTCTTTATCAGGTTATCTGCCATAAATGGAACAAAACCCAGATAGCAAGTTCCTAAACCCAAGCTCTCAGCAGCCAGCACTAAATTCTGAGCCAGATAAGATGCATCCTGCATGCCAAAGAGAAGCATAGCAGCATCGGATGAGATCATCTTCCAATCCCTCTTTTCCATAACTTTTTGCATGCGATGAATATCAACACAAATTATAAAATAAAGAGGAGCACTGAATGGATGTTTTGATCTTTCCCTACTAAGTATCACACTTCCCAATTGCCCGGCAAAAGCAGCCTGTTGTCCCGCTTTCACAATCGTTTCTATCACTTCATCAGATGGAACTTCATCGGTGTATTTACGTATCGATTTATGGTTCATTAAAACATCTATCGTTGGATTTGAGATCATATTCTCTCCTTACATTATATCAAACGTATAACTTACTTTCAGGAAATAGGTTGTGTCTACCTCATCTTTAAACTGATAATTCACTGAGATCTGCTCTTCAGATCTGTCACTACCGGATGCTCCCAGATAGATTGCAGTTTTCGAGCTAGGTTTGTATGTGAATAATGGATAAACACCCAATCTTTCCCATTTCTCATCAATCTCAATCATATCATAATTAGTAACTTGTGCGATTACCCGAAACCAGAAATTCTTATGAAATTGGAATTTAGCTTTCATTTCATAAGATCGAGCAATAAATTTGTCGGCAATTTCCTGGTATTTTTGTTTAAATTCCAGATCAAAGAAATTCACAGGACGAATATTAAAAGTTGATTCATATTTGTAATAATCACCAATTTCTCCACTTGGATAATTATAATACAAACCTTCTCCATCAACCAGCAAAACATTTATGTTTAATTGCTTGATCGGTTCATAAGTTAAACTTAGCCAGGGATAGTACATATTGAACTCTTCACCCAGATAGTATTCCATTTGAGTTTCCAAACCTGACCAGACACTGAAATTATTCTTGAACTGAGCTCCGCATATCACTTCCCAGTGGTGTGAAATGATATCACTGAGATCAAACTTTGTTTTGATATATTGACTGGAAGCTATCTCCATATAACGTATGAAATCTTTATCTGTTTTCCCATGGATCTGGTATTCAAAATGAGTATTAGTGAAGATGCTGTTCTTGTCGTATATGTAACCCAGATCTGCAGTATAATCTTCTGTGATCCCATTTGATTCGAAATTTATGAACCAGGTCCCGTCATAATAATCCATATCGACTGAATAACCATAACCATATTTTGTTTCGATTTGATCATTATCATCTAATATATCATTGGAAGAACCAACTAATTGGAAATCTGCATCAATTCTGTCACTGAAGCGATTGTTAGCATCTAAGCTAATAAGGTAGTTGTCATAATCATCAAAGCGGCGCATCGTAGCAGCTGCCCTAAGGAATGAGTTTCCATTCCGCAGTTTTTTACTCAAGCTAAGAAAGCCAAAAACTGCGTCCGATTTCAAGCTGTCTGCATAATCAAATCTATCACCATAAATGTCTTGATCATTTGCTGCCACACCATAGAGAGATAGTCCAGCTATTGATCCTGAAAATTTTCCACCTAAGTAAGGATCTACAATGTTTCGCGTATTGAAGATGATCAGGTCTGTGCTGAATGGATTAGACTGTTCTATGAAAAATGGTCGTTTTTCCTGGAAATATCTCGGATAGCGGGTGTTTACATCAATCTCCAAACCATCTGCCTCAATAATATTGAAATCGGGGTTTATGGTAGCTGTGAAGGTAAAATTGGAATTAGGTTCAAAGAATATATTCAATTCCGGTTGAAATTCTGAATCAGTATTTTCCTCACCAGCAATTTTATTATTATGTGTATGATTATTCCCTAATAAAGATGGGATCAGCTTCAAGTTTATGTTATTGGGAAGTTCTGCAAACCTCAAAACTCCATAATTATCATAGAAATTGCCACCACCGCGTGGAACTGGAAATCCGCACACCTCTTCCGGTCCATCGGTAATATGACGTTTAAAGAAAACACCCCAGGTAACATCTTTCCCGCTTTTGTATTTAATACTCTCCAGAGGTAATGACATTTCAATAACATATCCTTCAGAATTTTTACTCCCTGCAGAATGATAATATATGTCTATGGAAGGATCAATATCATTGATCGCAATCCCGTCTGCCTGTTCCCCATTCGCATTGCAGCCAATATAATATGCCTGAGCATTGGAGTGAAAAGTATCAAAGAAAAAGAATACTCTATCTGTTGTGTAAATATGATCTCGACTACAATGATTATCCCGCAGTCTACTTAGATCATCAAAATAGCATTTTGCCATACAATAAATATTTTCTTTATCGTATGCCAAGTAAATTTCAGTTCTCTCAGATGGTTCCGTATTATCTCCCGGTGATGTCTGATAAAACCTATCCCAGCTTACAGCTGCGCTCCACTCTCCTTCTTCAATAACACCATCAATAATGGGTGCATTTGTGATCATAGGAACTTCGATTATTTCTTTAGCTTTTAATATTGAAAAAGTAAAAGTTAAAATAAGAATTAAATTTAATATTATTTTTTTCATTTCTCTCCAAATATTTATAATTAATACTGCAAAATACGTACCAATACGTTAACCGTATGTTTTAATTACATTTAGTTATTATTATCTTACAATATATTGTCCGCAACAGCACACATGCTGTCCACCAGCGGACATTTTATCTACTAATTTTGGAACAGTGCCAACACTTTATACATCTAGTTCTTCTTATAAGACTTTTACTAAAAACAAGCAAGGATTCTCTTTTCCCCAAAGTTCTGTAAATTCTTCTAATGGTAAGAATCCGGATGCTTTATAAAATTCTCTAGTTTCAGCATAATTTTTATCGGGATGAGAAAAACTGAGAGTTTTCACAGTCAGGAATTTTGTACCGTTATTTATCAAGTCTTCTTCGGCAGAACCCAGTAATTTTCTGCCAATCCCCAATCGGTGACAATCTGGTAGAATACCACAAACATAGATCTCGCTGGTTTCTTTTAAATGAGAAATTATCGAGAAAAATCCTACCTCTTTGTCGAACATATAAGCTGTGTAAAAACCTGTATCAACAACTCCTTTGATATATTCTTTATTAGATTCCGGAATACCAAACCAATCTGGCAAAGCTTCGATTATCATTTTACAAATCCGACTTTTCTCAGCCTTATTCTTTATCATTTTAATACTTAAATTTTTCTCCAACCATTCCTCTTTGCAGATCTGGTAGATGACGCAATGCACATCTTCTGTGAAATGCTGCATTTCTGGTGGAAAATGATATACACCTCTTCTAATCTCTTTAGCACCAACTGATTCTGCAATTTTCTGAGAAGCTACATTCTTCTCGTTCGGAGAAGTTTCAATGATCTGAGCTCTGGTATTACTGAAAGTATATTTACATAGAGCATTGAATAGCTCTTTTCCAAAACCTTTTCCCCAATATTCAGGTAAGAATTTGAAATCAGGGCAAGAAATTCCCTTCTCATTCGGTAAACCTATTTTACATTCTCCAATTCTCTCACCACTGGCTTTTTCTAACACTATCAAAGTTTGATTGAATTCCGTATTATCATGACTTGCAATTTGCCTCCTGACCTTTTCTGCCGATGTTCCAAGGCCATTAGGAAAACCCACATTTTTCATTACTTCCGGGTTATTCCACAGAGATAAATACATTTCCACATCGGATGCGGCAGCTTTTCTTACTTTTAAACGTTTTGATTGAAAGATCATAACTTCTCCATTCAAACCTTGAAAAGGTTTAACTAAAATCCCCAGTTTACATGTGCTGGAGGAAGCAGGAAAGCCCTATCGAGTTTCTTCAATAATTCTTCAGATGCTTTAATTCCGTCTGAATAAACCAGACTGCTGGCCGGCAGGATACCGAACCACATCCTGGTAAAAGCTCCCACAGAAGCTGTAAGAGTTGGCAGATCTTTTTGCTTTCCTTTCTTTGCAGATGAATTGTTACCAAGTGTAATTACATAATCTCCCGCTATTCCATGCCATTTAATATCTTCTACCACAAATTTTCCAATTGGATCAGTAAGCTGCAGATTAAAACTGAAGTCAGCACAATTCAAATGGGTTTTCTTCATACATTTCTGTAAATTCAGAATACGGAGCTGCCAGAAAGCAGTAGAGAAAATATAATTCTGATTCTCTGCTTTTCTGGTCATAGCTCTCACTTGAAATGGTTTTTCGATGAAATCCTGCATTTGAATTAAAGCTGGTTCAACCATTCTGATCATAATGACCTGTTCTTCGAAACTCTTTAAAAGAGCTAATAGATCCATTAATTGATCCAGATTTTCATAAGCCATCCATTGAATCCAGAACGGACCCTGCTCCTTGCCTTTTCCACTTAACCAGAGATGATGAGTCAGATTATTTTCTTTATCAAAATATCCGAATCCTATATGTTTCTCCTTTTCACCCATTTCAGCTTCAGTTGTATATTCCGGTAACGTAACAGCACAATGGTTAGGCATTCTGTTCACACGATTCTTATGGATCTTTGCAAAATCTTTTCCAGTTAACCTGACAGGTGTTTTCACTTTTCTGTTAATTTTTAAAGTAGCAGGTGTAAAACAGACGATTTTTTCATAATTACCATTTCCAAATCCAAGCTTGTTATAATAGCCTTGATCAAAAATGCAAAGTGCTCCCACTTCTGCTCCCTTCTCAGCATCCAACGCCAAACGAGTAGCTGTTAGTTTTCCTGCAAAGCCTTGCTTTCGTGCTAACAAACTAGCTGTCAAACCCGTGATAGCAGAAAGTTTCAGAGTTTTATCTTGATAACGAATCGTGCCATTAGAGCTTGTTACCATCACTTCAGCTTCGCCATTCACATCATGAACTAGTGTATTTGCTTTAGGCAGGAAAGCATTCAAATACTTATCTTTCTTGATATCATGAACCCAACCGCATTCATTCAAGATTCTATAAACTGCTTCTTTATCTTTTTTCAAATCGAATTTTCTGTAATTCATTTCCTACTCCTTTCTCGTAGTAAACTTAAATTTTATACTCTATATTTTTATCAGAAAGTATAACTCACTTTCATATAAGCTTGTCTGTAATCTGTGATAAACTCTTGCTCAATTTCATCTTGAGCAGTTTTATAACCAAGATATAAATTACAATCATCTTTGAATTCAAACCGCAGATTGGAGAAAAATCCTAGATATGACATTTGGTTATCACACTCATAATTATTATAACGCAAACCATTTGTAATTGATAGCTCATTGGAAAAATTAATCGTTAGATCAGCGTTACCAATCCAATATTTATCATCCATCTCGCATTCTGCAGAGAAATCGAAATATCTATGCCTTTGTGCAGAAGTACTGTAAGAAACATTATTCCCCAGATCTCCATATAATGAAAATGCCATACAATCTCTTCCAGAAATTTTGGAAAGGTTATAGACTAGTGTACGGCCTGTGCTGTAATTGATCCATGCACTTAACCAGGAAATATTCCAGGTGCTTATATTCACAAAAAGATTATCCCAAGCATAAACAAAGTTTTCATAATTCTCCTGCCCGATATTTGTACTGATACTAAAATTTATTTTATTAGGTGTATTTGCCCAGAAATTTAAACCCGCACTTTGGTCGAGTAGCTCTTTATCATTATTCGTAAATGATTTATTTAACCAGATATTCGAACCAAAATTTTTTAAAATTTTCCCATTCGGATAATCGTATTGTGAGGCATTAGCATGTAATGCCGTGAAATCAGTTTGATAAACTCGTCCCATATCAGCACTATAATCTTCGCTCATATGAGAACCGCTTAATGACCAGTTATAATCACCTTTCTTCCCGTTATATCCGCAATATACGGAATATCCTTTTTCATTTTCATTATCGGATTCATCTTTCAAAGTAAAATCAACCTCACCCCAAACAGATTGATTTTTTATAAATTCCCAACTTGGATTTATTATCAAAACCTCGTTGTGATAATCTTTGTTCATCCTGTTCAGCAGCGTCATTTGAATGGAAAGGTTTTCCCATTTTGGTCTTAATGCCAACATATTATATATATCATCACTATTCAAAATATCACCATCTTCCGAAACTTCTTTATCCATTGCAGAAAGAAAACCGTAAGAGAAATTTTCTGAATTACCAGTAAGTTTAACTGCATATTGCGGCTGCATAATATGGCGCGAGTAAAACAAATTATTGCTAACTCCAAAAACATCAAGATCTTCTATAAAGAAGAAACGATTTTCGTCAAAATGTGGTGCGTATCGAATATTGAAATTATCTTCTGCTGAATCCATTGGGATATCAGTGAAATCTGGATTTAGGCTAACCTTTGCTTTCGTTGAAGAGGTAGGATTATAAGAAAAATCCAGACCAATATTATCGGTATCGAAGGAACCTGTTTCTTCCACTAAATCGTATTTTATAATGAAATAAGGTGTTATCCTGTAATTCTTATTTTTGGAAAGTTCCTCATTGATCGTAATTTCATAAGCTGTACGAAAATAATCTTTTCCCATATCAACTTTGCCGTAAGGTAAAGAGTAATATTCATCAGTTTTTTGGAAATAACGAGTTAAAATTATTTTCCATTGATAAGGTTGCTGACCATAGAAACGTAAATCTTTTAAAGGAATTTTCATTGAACTCGTCCAAAGAGTATCTGAAATTGAGTTTTCATATTGATAATTACTATTCCAACCTGCATCTGCATTCATATCGGATTTACGGATACAATCATATTGATTCCCAAATGGAAGCGAGTAGAACATATAAGCATAATAATTTTTCACATCTGTAATGATCTGAATTCTAAAAGCATCACAATCAGACCATTCATCTGTATTTGCATGTTTCCCTTTTACGAAGTCTTCATCGATCACCGCTTCCCAGTGAACATACAAATTCTCTTTATCGTGCCAAAGCCACACATCTGTCTGTAAAGGAATCGCCAATGAATCGTCAGGAGCAATTCGCACAAATTCCGATAGATGATTCGTTGCAGTTTTCAATTCCGATTGCGAATAGGGAATTGTAATCGCATTAAGAATTATTCCTGTAAAAATTAGAATTAATGTTACAATTTTCTTCATCATTTTAGTATCTCCATATCGTTTAGAAATTTATATTTATGTACTTCAATCATGAACTGGAGTGTCAGTGATACTTTTTTCACTCTCCAATTCCCGTTTCAAATGTTTTCTCACCGCTTTGCGTCCTTTCTGTTTAAACCAGCGTTTGCTGGTTGTATGTGCTTCATCTGGATGAGCCGGACGCTTACGCGTGTATAATCTTTTTGTTGCTTTTTTCATTTTCGTAAGAATCTCTCAAATGCATGTAGATCTTCCTGGTTGATAATCGCTGTGATTTGAACACCTTCTTCCAGATACTCCGTAGACTCTATCTGTCCTAATTTATGAAGCAAATTTACAGCTTTCTGTTCAGTATGTGGAATTAGCAGAACATATTTATCAGCGCTATGTAGTTCATCATCAACTCTTTGCAAAAATTTGTCAATGTTCTCACCGTTTTTAGCTGAGATCAAAATCGAATTTTCATGAGATTTCAGATAAAACATCATTTTCGTTCTATCAGCAGCATCTGATTTATTCATAATCAGAAGTTGTGGAATTTCTTCTGCTTTGATCTGTTTAAGAACTTTTTGAACTTCATCAATATAAAACGGAAAAAGTTCATCTGAAGAATCAATCACATGAAGTAATAGATCTGCATCAACTACATCCTTGAGTGTAGCGCGGAAAGAAGCTACCAGATGATGTGGTAAATTGGAAATGAAACCTACAGTATCTGACAGGATCATATCACGTCCTTTAGATAGAGCTAACTTACGGGTAGTTGTGGAAAGCGTGGCAAAAAGCTTATCTTCCACCAATACTCCAGCATCGGTTAATCGGTTGAATAGAGTAGATTTGCCGGCATTTGTGTAGCCTACTAAACATACTTTTTTCATCTTCTCCCGTAACTTACTTTGAGTCTCTTTATGCAAAAAGACTTTATTCAGTTCAGTTTTCACTTTAGCAATTTCCCTTCTGATCAATCGTTTATCAATTTCGATCTGCTTCTCGCCCATTCCCCTACCGGTTCCACTACTGCCGGCAGCTTGACCTTTTTCACGATCAAGATGGCTCCATAGTCTTTTCAAACGTGGAAGCTGATATTGCAATTCAGCCAGTTTTACCTGTAGTTGTGCTTCCCTGGTTCGAGCGTGATCATGGAAGATATTCAGGATCACCTCGGTTCGATCTATCGCATCCATTTCGAATTCTTTCTCAATATTTCTTCCCTGACTTGGTGAAAGTTCATTATCGAAGATGATGAGACCCGGATTCTCTTCACTTGTTTCAGCCAGAGCTTCTGCCAGAAAACCTTTCCCAATAAAAAATGTTTTATCTGGTTTCTGCCGTTTTTGAATGAATTTCCCTACAACTTCCAATCCAGCAGTATCAGCCAATCTTTCTAATTCATCCAAAGATAATTTTTTCTTTTCAAAATCACTTGGACGCATACAAACACCCACTAAAATTGCTTTTTTCATATTTAATATTTTACCCATAATACCTCTTTATTTTTCTTCTTGTCCCCAAATACCTATTTGGAAACCAATTTTGATGCTAAAGACCTCTTTAATACACTATCCCGGGACTGGAGTTTCGGTTAAATATTTCATTTTTCCCAATCGCTTTTTTGAAGAGAATACCATAGCTGATCATACTTTACATTTCCATTATCGAACCAATAATATTCTTTTCTTACTCCTTCGATTTTAAAATCAAGTTGTTCAAGTAACTTTGTTGATCCGATATTTCCTTCATAAGTTTCAGCATAGATTTTATTTAAATTCATTTTTTCATAATTGAACATTGTATCCAAGAATAAAGACATAATGATTTTCCCAAAACCCTTCCCACGATTTACTTTCGGGAAATAGTAACCTATCTCGATGCTGAAATTTCTTCGATTATATTTTGAATATTTTATCCAACCCAAATATTCTTCAGAATCATTATCTTTTAAGAAAGCATAATTTGCTTGAGAGCCTAAGTAGGTTTCCATATGATTGAAGAATTTCTCAAAATGTTCATCATTATAAGGCTCTGTTTGAATTTCTGGTAACCATGTACAACACATTTTTTCTTTTTCATCCTCGTTAATCTGCCATTTGTACATTAGTTTAATTAATTCTTTATCTTCTGCTCTTACAAATTTTATTGAATATGATTTTCTTTCTTTATTTTCCATATTTATTTCCATCAATTTTTATTACTTTTTTCAATCCATATCTCCAAAACACCTTGGAAAGGTTCAAAAGATCTCCCTTCCTGCTAAGGTTTCTATCATATTCTTTATCCCGTCCCCCTTCATAAGGGGGAATCAAAGGGGGTTTGCTAAATCCTGAATCATTTTTTTAAACAGTTTTTTGATAAAACTTACAAAACCCCTCTGCCGATTTCATCGTCTTCTCCCCTTCAAGGGGAGCTTTAAATCTCGGTTCCTACACCGAAGTGCAGGAACCGGACTGTGCTATTCGGCTAAGTGCCGAACCTCTTTGTAAATTCTGTCATTTTTTACACCTCCTTGCTGACGTTCACTGGCATCAGGCTCGGTTTTTTTAGCTCCCAAAGAGAATCTTGGGAACCAGTAAAATATTAAGCTATTCCCACCATATGTTTTCTGGTGTTAACTCTTGTTTTTTCTGCTTCTCTTCCATTATCCAGTTTTGTACAAATTCAGCAGTTCGTTCAACAGTATTCTCAGATGTATCAATTATCTTCACATCCCAGCGTTTATCACCTTTTTGCCAGTCTGTCCAACGTTCCCACTGGAATCCTGGCATTTCTTTAGATAACAATACACGTTGTTCCCACTTGGGATCGTGTGCATGCATCCGATGAAAAACTGCCCAGCATAATGTGTCTTGGCATAATGGCCACTCTTCAAACTGAGGGCGATCCAGATATCTTTCTACTCTTACAAAATCATGACAATCGAGCAGACAACATTTGATGCCGTTTAGTTTGATTGCTGAAGGACAAGCCAATAATTTTCCGAATGGAGTGTGTCCTGCAAGCAGAAAATCTCTTCCATTTGCTTGAGCTATGAGAGCTCTTTTTATCCATTCTTCTTCTTCATCATGCTTATCTTTAAATGCATCTTCTTCGTGAATTTCATTATACCAATGACATTCAAGATCTTTTATTTTACCTTTTAGCATTCTTACTACTGATTTCTTTCCTGTTGCTGCTGCACCACTTATTAGAAAAAACATATTATTCTCCTTATTTCGTTAGATTTTTGTTTTACCCACCACAGAGTGTTGGGTTTTAAGCTATTTGGATAAAACCTGTCTTTCACGGA
>JAVCCH010000181.1 GCA_030765535.1 Candidatus Tenebribacter davisii | reverse complement strand
CGTCACAAAAATGATCAAATTTAATACAGCAGCTCTTATTTGCAGTGTTTTCATTATTATCGGAGCGGTGGTAAGTGGAGCGGGAGCATCTCACACTTTAGGTGAATTGGGTGCTGTAAATGAATTATCCGGAGCTTTTATTGTTGCCCTGGCAGCAGCTGTTACAGTAATGTGGATGACTAAAGCCGGATTACCAGTTCCTACATCTCAAGCTATTGTTGGTGCAATTATTGGTTGGAACTTTTTTTCTAAAACACCTACAAATATAAACTCTCTTTATAAAATAGTTGGAACCTGGATATTTTCACCAATCCTATCTGCTATTTTTGCTTTCATACTTTTCCATCTTATAAAAAAGATCGTTGAAAATTCCAAAATCCATCTTATGAGTTTGGATTCCTATACCCGAGCTGGATTGATCATTGTTGGAGCATTCGGCTCTTATAGTTTAGGGGCAAATAACATTGGTAATGTAATGGGTGTTTTCATAAATTCATCTCCATTCAAAGATATTTCTTTAGCTGGATTTCTCAATCTTTCTTCAACACAATTATTGTTCTTGATCGGAGGGATAGCCATAGCTGTTGGAGTTTTTACTTATTCTAAAAAAGTTATGATGACTGTTGGATCAGGAATCTTCAAGCTTTCACCCGTAACAGCACTAGTTGTAGTTCTGGCAAGTTCGATTACATTGTTCCTATTTGCATCCCAGGGGTTACACGATCTTCTCATATCACTTAATCTTCCACCATTTCCTTTGGTTCCTGTTTCGTCCTCACAGGCAGTTGTTGGCTCTATAATGGGAATTAGTTTAGCAAAGGGCGGTAGAAATCTCAATTTTAAAAAACTTGGTAAGATAAGTTTAGGCTGGATCACAACACCTGTTGCCTCGGCAATATTAACTTATGTAGCTCTTTTCTTCATGCAGAATGTTTTTATGCAAAATGTTTTCAAATAATGTTAATATATTACTAAAGCTAAATCTATCAGGTCTTTAATTTCTTTTTCTCAGCTGCCGGGAACAGAATATTATTCAATATTAGTCTGTAACCAGGTGAGTTTTTATGCAGATCGAGAACTGTTTCAGGATCACCAATTTTATGCTGATAATCTTCCGGGTCATGACCACCATAAAATGTGAAAGTTCCTTTCCCAAAATTCCCATGTAAATATTTTATTTCATCCGTTCCCGGTGTTTCTCCCAGAATTATCACACTTTTTTTAACATATTGTTTATGAAAAGAAGTAGTCTGACCTAAAAATCCATTGATCACATTTGTATGACATTGAGTAAGCATTGTGGGGACAGGATCGTATTTTGCTGAGAAGTCAAAAAGCTGGAAGAAATCAGCTTCAGCACCACGTAGTTTTGCATAATCACTGGCATCAATAGTGGAAAATTCGTACTGGTAAGGATTGGGGATCAGGTCAAAATCGGTAAAAGCAAAAGTACGGGAAAAATCTAACTTATTTTGGTAATCAGCTTCAATACCATCTCTATCAAAAACTTCCATACAGATATCCGTATTACCGGAAGCAAGAGCAATATCATAGGTATCGGTTGCGGCACACATGGCAAATAGAAATCCTCCGTTCTTTACATAATCCCTAATTTTTTCGGCAACTGCATGCTTCAATTTCCAAACTTTATCAAAACCCAATTGAGAAGCTAATTCCTCATTAATGCGTACATCTTCTTTATACCAGGTAGCATTGCGATAGCTTGAGTAAAATTTTCCATATTGCCCTGTAAAATCCTCGTGATGTAGATGCAGCCAATCATAATTATCTAATTTTCCAGAGAGTACTTCTTCATCCCAAACTGTTTCATATTCAATCTCTGCATAAGTTAGAGCTAATGTTACAGCATCATCCCACGGCTGCAAATTAGGAGGAGTATAAATGGCAATTTCCGGTTCCTTTTCCAACACAATCACATCCATATTATTCTGTTCTATTTCTGCTAAGATTGAAACATATTCCGTAGTCGCAATTTTCTCATAAGTAACACCACGAATATTACACAATCCTTCTATCTTCTGCGACTCGGGGATAATCCATGAACCACCACGATAATTTAATAGCCATTTCACCGAACTCTGATCTTTCAAGGCTTGAAATGCTATCCCATATGCTTTTAGGTGATTTGACTGGGTCATATCCATGGGGATCAAGATATCTGCAGAAGCAGATAAGTTTATTATTATCATTATTACTATTAAAATATTTTTCATACTCTTTCCTTACAAAATACTATCTAGGTTACATAAATTCTTGAAATATCTCATTTGAAATAAAATAAGCTTTCGGTTTCAGCGCTATATCTGTTTCATTAACATAAAATAAATTATTAAATTTAGAAACTACATGCTTATATTTTTCTGTAAAATCTGTTTTAAAATTATTTCTAAAATCAACCAAATTTAATCCTTCAGCTTT
This sequence comes from Candidatus Tenebribacter davisii, assembly GCA_030765535.1. GTDB lineage: Bacteria > Cloacimonadota > Cloacimonadia > Cloacimonadales > TCS61 > Tenebribacter > Tenebribacter davisii. The sequence continues at coordinate 27,313 of JAVCCH010000181.1, read as the reverse complement.
GCGTAATCCTAAAAAAATATATTCTTTCTCATGATCGGTTTCACTTAATATTGTCTGATCAAGCATGATATTATTTTCAGTTATCATTTTATAATGATCTTTCAAATTTGCTTTGTTGTTATAACGAATATTCCCGATATATCCCGCAGCGGATGGTCCAAGACCAAGATAGTTTTCATCATTCCAATAGCATAAATTATGTTTAGAATAATAATTCTTCTTAGCAAAATTGGAAATCTCATAATGATCAAATCCGGTAGATATTAATTTGCTGCGGATAAAATAATAAAAATCAGACACCTTTCCATCAATAGGGATTAGATCAATTCTAGAAAATAATGGAACATCTTTTTCTAAACTCAAACAATAAGTAGAAATATGTTCCGGCTCCAGCTTTATTATTTCATCCAGAGAAAATTCTACTTCTTGCAGGCATTGAGATGGCAAACCATAGATCAGATCAAGAGAAATATTATTAAATTTATATTTTCGCAATAATTTGTAAGCTGTTTTAATTTTTGTAGAATTATGAAGCCTTCCCAGAATTTTAAGCTCAGCATCAATAAATGACTGAGCTCCCAAACTTATTCTGTTGACTGGTGTTGATGTTAGTTCTCGTGCATATTTATTATTAATATTTACAGGATTACATTCGAGTGTTACCTCTTCAATGATAGATAGGTCAAATTGAGAAATAACTGTATTTATTTGATCCGCTGAAAGCAATGAAGGTGTTCCTCCGCCAAAATAGATCGTTTTGGGTTTAATCTTGTATCTTTGTTTAAATAATTTTATCTCTTTAATTAAATGATCAATATATTTATTACTTTCAGCTTCAGTAAATTCAACAGAAAAAAACGAACAGTAATTGCATTTTCTCAGACAAAAGGGAACATGAATATAAACATAACTGATCACTTGATCAGTTTCAATGTTCTTTCCCATCTTATAGATGATTTCCCCTTGAGATGTCTTTGATATTTAAGTACAAAATCGCGATATGTTTCTATTGGTTTTTCTCCAACAGAGAAAGTAACTATCGCTGGTGTCCCGGCAATATCTTCACGCGGTAAAAATCCCCAGTAGCGGCTGTCACCACTCACATCACGATTATCACCCATAGCAAAATACTGGTTTTCAGGAACAGTTACAGGACCAAAATTATCACGACTGCCCATAAATTTATCATCCCAGAAGATCCTTCCTTCACTACGCGGAATATTTCTGTAATCAATATATTGTTCAGAACCGCAGAGATATTCTTCCTCATTTACATAAACTAATTTATTTTTAACTTCAATAATATCACCAGGCATTCCAATAACACGTTTTACTACATTTTTTTTCTGATGCCATTTTGGTAACCATGCTTTTTTATCCAAATATATCGGACCTAATATCTTAGCATAATTCTCTCTAGGCTGTGGTTCTTCCGGATCCGCCGGATAATAGAATATTACAATATCTCCCTGTTCTGGATCTGTGAAAAAATATTTAAGTTTATTTCCGATCAGATAATCTCCAATAAGTAGTGTTTTTTCCATAGAAGATGACGGAATCTTGAAATTCTGGATCGTATAATTTCTAATCAGCATTGCCACAACAAAGGCAAATAGAATTGCTTCTAAATAGTCCTGAAATATATTCTTTTTACGTTTTATTTTTTTTTCTTTCTTTTTAGACATTCTTTTTCCTATTAAAATTCATTAGATGAACTTTCTCAATTTTCAGCAATTTCATGTCAAGCAAAAGCAATTCAGGATTAATTATTAATGATAACTTTCTTCTGGTATTTTATCAAATCGACAATATTCTTTTTTGCTTCTTTCAACATTATGGTAAGTTCTTTATCATCAAAAGGTTCAGCTTCTGCTGTCCCTTGGATTTCAATGAATTTACCACTCTCTGTCATCACAATATTCATATCCACATCTGCAATTGAGTCTTCCTCATAACAAAGATCCACAACCGGTTTTCTATTCACAATACCCACACTTATTGCTGCCACCCATTCTTTGAACGGATCTTCTTCCAATTGGTTACTTTCTTTCATCATACTAAAGGCATCGTGAAGTGCAACACATGCACCTGTAACAGAAGCTGTTCGAGTTCCTCCATCTGCTTGAATAACATCACAATCAACAGTGATCTGGTAACCGGGAAATTTTGTCAGATCTACAACTGCACGTAAAGAACGCCCAATAAATCTTTGGATCTCTGCAGTTCTGCCTTTTATTCCCTTTCTCTCTCTTTTGAATCTGGAATCAGGAGCACCCGGGAGCATACTATACTCAGCTGTTAACCAACCTTGCGGCGGTTTTGCATCTCTTAAAAAAGGGGGAACTCCCTTCTCTACAGTTACAGTACAAATAACTTTTGTATTACCCGTTTCAATGAGAACTGATCCGGCAGGATGCATTAAATAGTTTCTTGTTATTTTAGTTTTTCTTTTTTCCATATTTATCCTCTTAATCAGGGGAAAAACATTTTTTTTACTTAAATGTCAAGTAGAGTCTGCTCTATGCTTAATTTGCAAGAAATCGTAATCTACTTAGATAAAAAAATAGAGGACATTAAACAAATCATTTGTTGACATAAAATCAGCAAATTTTAAAAATCTATTATGAAAATAAAAATTACAAATAATCTTTATACAAACTTTATATATTAAAATTAGGAGGACTTATGGAAAATCAAATTTCATTTAGTACCCTGGGAAACGAATATGTTCGTATGTTAAGAGACAAAATTAATAATTCCGAAAATATCACTGACCTTAAACACCACTTTGCTTTTACTGTTATTGATTTCTTAAACCAAATTTTTGAAAAAAGCCTACTTGATATTGATGCTGATGACATAAAATTTGATCCTAATATAGAGGATCTATATATTCTAAGTGAAAGATTAAAAAATGATCTTGAATTTAAAAAGATCTGGGATATCTCTGATTTAAAACATGTTATCTATAAATTTGCTGAATCTGCAAACGGCAGATATATCCACATTAATAAGCATAACGAAAAAACAAATAAGAAAATAAGACAACCATAGAATAAATTTGAGTTTCTGTTGTTCCTTATTTCCGAGTGTAGCGAGAAGAGAAGGACAGCAGGATGAGTTAATATAACGGTACTACTTTATTCCCGGGAACCTTTTTAATCACATTCTTCAATTCAAGTGACAGTAGGACAGTGGAAAGTTCACCCACAGTAAAACCGGTTTTTACTATCAATTTGTCAAAATGTGTTTCCGGTTTGTTATTTAATAAAAACTGATATACCAGTTCCTCTTTTTCATTAAGTTCAGGAAAAAAACTTGGCTGATGAACCATGGTAAGTTCATATTCTTCTAAAATATCTGCCGCTTTGGTTATGATCTTTGCTCCCAGCTTTATCAGGTAATTCGGTCCTTCCGCTTGAGGGCGGTTCACATCTCCTGGTAGAGCAAAAACATCCCGGTTTTGATCCATGGCAAATTTTGCTGTAAGCAAAGCCCCGCTTTTTTTATTTCCTTCAATAATCAAACAGCCAAGTGAGAGACCACTGATTATTCTATTTCTAATTGGGAAATTCCATTTTTCTGCTTTACTACCCGGAACAAATTCAGAGATCAGTACTCCATTTTCCAAAATTCGTTCTGCTAATTCTCTATTACGGGAAGGATATATCTGGTCAACTCCTGTTCCCATTACAGCATAAGTTATAGCTCTCCTATCCAAAGCTGCCAGATGGGAAATTGTATCAATACCATACGCTAATCCACTTACTATCATGAAACCTGATGCCGCTAATTCCTGTACGATCTTTTTGGTCATTAGTTTTCCATAGTTACTTGCCTTTCTGGTACCAACTACACCAATCGCACGACGGAAATCATCCTTTTTAATTATACCACGATAAAACAGAAATGGAGGTGGGTCAAAGATATTTTTCAAAGGTCCAGGATAATCATCATCTAAGATCGATACAAATTTGATATTATATTGTTCAATTAATTCACAAATATTCTCCCAATTTTCTGGTTCTGCAATATTTGCTAAGTGTTCTTTTGCAGCCTCAGAAATGAATTCAAGATCAAGTAATTTTGTTGAATCATCCAGGAAAGTTACAGGTTCACCAAGAATTTTAGCAAGTTTAATTGCAGTTGCATGTCCTATTTCAGGAGCAGTAAGCAGCTTAAGCCAGGCTTTTATCTTTTTCAGATCAGCTTTCATAGATCTCTCTGTTCACAATTTGTGGCGGGTATTTACCATGACATATAGCAATTGCATTTTCCAGCGCAATAAATCCCATCTTTGTTCTAGTTTCCACTGAAGCACTGGCAATATGAGGAGCTAAAACAGCATTATCACAATTTATCAATCCATTAGTTATTTTGGGCTCATCTTCATATACATCTAATCCGGCACCTGCAATCCAATTTTGCTGCAGAGCTCTCAGGAGTATTTCTTCATCAACGACTGCACCTCTGGATGTGTTAATGATAATGGCTGTTTTTTTCATCATTTTCAGTTCATTCTCTCCGATCAGGTGTATTGTATCTGCTAATAATGGAACATGAAGAGATACAAAATCAGATGTTTGAAGAAGAAATTTAAGATCAACTTTTTCAGCTTCGATATCTTGCTCAATATCTGAATTATGATCATGATATAAAACTTTCATGTTAAATCCGGCAGCTCTTTTTGCAACTGCCGTCCCGATCCTTCCTGCGCCAATTATACCAATTGTTTTTCCAAAAATATCGGCACCTAAAAATAGTTTAGGAGCCCAGCCTTTGAACTTACCTTCCCGCACAAATTTATCAGCTTCCACAATCTTTCTGGCAACACTAAATATCAAAGCCCAAGCCATATCAGCAGTTGTTTCGGTTAATACTCCAGGTGTATTAGTAACAGGAATTTTCAATTTAGTTGCATATTTAAGATCAATATTATTATATCCGACTGCATAATTGACGATCCCTTTTAGATCTGGATTACAGATTAATATTTCCGAATCAATGATGTCAGATAACAGGCACAGAAGAATATCACAATCAAGAACTCCCAGCATTATTTCTTCTTTTGTCAGTGCTCTATCTTCTGGATTAACATTTACAATAAAATGTTCATTTAGCCTTTCCATTACAAGTTCCGGTAGTATTCTGGTAACAAATATTTTTGGTTTCATCTTAGCTCCGCAAATTAATTAAATTTATGTTCAGCGAAAATCTGTTTTACTTTTTCAACTAATAATATATAAGCATTCTGCATAGCTTTTTCTTTGGGAATTCCATTTTCACATAAAGAATATATATGTTTAAATGCTCTTTTGTATTCCACATTTGCACCTATAGCAATATCACCAAAAATTCCGATAAGAGACTTTTTATATTCTTTACAAATCTCGGCGATCTTATATGGTATTTTACCATATTTAGTTTGAAAATTTAATTCTCCTTCACCGGTGATAATGATATCTGCATTTTGAATTTTCGTTTTCAGATTTGCTGAATTGATCAAAAATTCACTTCCGGAAACAAAACGCGATTTGAACAGAAGGGAAAGACCTGCAGCTAATCCACCAGCAGCTCCACTTCCTTCAAATCCTGAAATGTTAATCCCTGTTTGCTCATATAATATTTTAGAAAAGTGTTCCAGGTTATCTTTTAAAATTTGTACTTCTTCTTTTGAAGCACCTTTTTGCTGGCTATAAACTTCAGCAGCTCCATTAGAACCTAATAATTTATTATTAACATCATACAAAAAGGTTACCTCAATATTTTTATATTCTTTTAGTATTGCAGCATCAATCTTATGTAAATCTTTTAGATACAGACCGCCGGATCTGATATCCTTCCCATTTTTATCCAACAGCTTAATACCTAATGCCTGCATCGCTCCCGCTCCGCAATCTACTGTTGCACTTCCACCCAAACCCACAATTATTTTTGTAAATCCGCGTTCAATAATTTTTCGTATCAATTCACCTGTACCATAAGTTGTAGTGTATAATGGATTTCTTTTTTCTGGTGGAATAAGAGTTAAGCCTGAAGCTGCTGCTATTTCTATAATTGTGGTTTTACTATTTTTAAGGACACCAAATTCAACCTTGATCTTTCTGCCAATTGGATTGGAAACTAAATCGGATATTTTAGTTCCGCCTTGGGCAAAGATAAAGCTGTCAACAGTTCCTTCTCCGCCATCCGCCATTAAGATCTTTTCTACATTGAATTTTGGATCTATTATCCCTTCTGCAATTGCATCTGCTGCTTGTCTGGAAGATAGACTTCCCTTGAAAGAATCGGGAACTATCAAAACCTTCATTTCTCTTTATTCTTTAGCTAATTTCACTAAGATCTGATGCAGTTTTACAATCATATCTCTAATATTTTCTCCTGAAACAGAAGAAATGGCAATGATATTTTCATGTAATTTTGTTTCGAATTCATTTCTTAATAATATATAGAATTCTTCTTTATCATCCTGGGGAATTATATCCATTTTACTCAGCGCAATAAGATGCTGTTTTTTATCCAGATATGGGTCATAAAGGTGTAACTCTTTTTTTAACATCTGATAATCATTAAAAGGATCTGCTGAATCGATATCAATGAGGAAAAGCAATATCTTTGTTCTTTGAATGTGCTTTAAAAACTGATCTCCCAGACCTTTTCCATCATGTGCACCTTCAATTATTCCAGGGATATCAGCCATAACAAAAGATTCAAAATCACTTACTTTAACAACACCTAAAGAAGGTTCAAGAGTTGTGAATTTATAATCTGCTATTTTAGGGCGAGCTGAAGATATTTTACTCAATAAAGTAGATTTACCTGCATTCGGGAAACCAACTAAACCAACATCCGCCATTAATTTAAGGACAAGTTCTAATTCCCTGTACTGACCATCTCCACCAGGTTTTGCATATCTGGGTGCTTTATTGGTAGCGCTCTTAAATCTTGTATTACCTCTTCCCCCATTTCCACCTTCTGCTAGGAAGATCTTCTGCCCATGATCTAATACTTCACCAATTTTTTCATGTTTCCCATCAGTAATATCAAATATCTCTGTTCCAAGTGGAAGATCTATAAATCTATGCTTTCCGCTAGCTCCTGTTTTATCACTACCCAGTCCATGTTGTCCTCTGTCTGCTTTGAAAAGTTTATTATAGCGATAGTCAATTAGTGTATTGATATTTTCATTACCTACAGCTAGAATGTCTCCACCTTTTCCACCATCACCCCCATCTGGTCCGCCTTTAGCAACGAATTTTTCTCGACGGAAACTAACGCATCCGCTTCCACCTCTTCCAGATTCAACTTTAATGCGTGCAAAATCTATAAACATATTATTCCTTTTGTTTAATTATTATTTCTTTTAATTTTTCATTTATTTGAACAACAAAAATTCAGTATATTTTCATTTAATTCATATTTTATTTTATTAATAACATCTTTTTAGTTGCTACCAATTTTTTGTCGACTATTAATTTATATAAATAGATCCCAGAACTAACAGGTTGATTATTTAAGTTGGTCCCATTCCAAGTAACTGAATTCGATTCTTCTTCGACACCGCTCAGGATGACATTGAATTCTTTCACTTTCTGCCCTTTTAAATTGTAGATTTCAAGATTCACAAACGAGGACGTTTGAGTTACTGAAAATGATATTGTTGTTGTTGGATTGAACGGATTTGGATAATTCCGTAATGTAATACTTGGGATTGGTGGTTCTTCATCAACACTAGAATTATTTATTATTGTTTCTTCAACAAAATCATAATTGTTATCACTAAAACGAAATGTTGCTTCATCCCATCCATAAGCACCGGATACACTCTCAAAGATCACTTCATTTGAATAATCAAAATTAAGAGGATGAAGCTGGAATACCTCCTGATCAACAATTATTTCTGCAATTATGGGGAAATTAGCATTCTCATCAAAATAATTACAGGTAAAAAGACCACTATTTGTACCATTTAATTCACTGATCTCCGGCAAAATATTTATAATTGGTTCGATCTTATATTGATCTATGACCTGAAGTGATATCTTTGCCAGATCTGTCATCAGAAATTCAGTAGGTAATGTATATTTTGCTGTTATCATTTCTACACCTATAGAATTTGTTATATTAGGCCACGAACCAAAATATTCATCATTAACTAATGTCTCAATATCACAAGCCAGTTGTAATTTTTCATCTACTATTCCAGCTTCAATACTGCCGATCATCTCAAATGTTTCTAAACTGAATTCTGTACCTTGAATCCTATACAATCCAGCACTCATTAAAACAGGAATATCACAGTAGATCATAGCATAAACAACCGAATCAATCAGAACATTCTCCGGATTTAAAATTGTAGTAATATAAAAATAATATGATAGCGGGAATAATCCTCCGGCATCTAAGGGAAATTCACCTGTATCATTAGAGAATCCAGCATAAAATCTTGTGTCTGAATACCCGAAATAATTTCCAGTTATATCAAGTTCAGGTATTTCAGGGTCAAGATTATCTCCCAAGGGATCAGTGGCAATAAATCCCAGCTCACTTTCAGCCGGAAATACATCATTTTGCTGATAAGCCGGCATCATTCCTACCAATGTATCAGTTTCTGTTCTAAAGCGGCAATATTGTGTTTCATTTGGCATAGCAGATATTATCGCCTGATAAGTTAATCCATCCAGATTTGACATTTCGCTGTTTTCCCAGCCTGTAGCTGTAGAATAAAACAACTCAGTTTCAATTCCCGGCAGGTCAATTGTTTCACACCTGATATAAATTTCATTATTCTGAGTATATGAACTATTTCTTATATTACTCCAAAATGAGAGTGCTGGAATTTGCGCTTGTAAAGAATTTAATACCAGTAACCCCAAAATTATTAAATATTTTTTCATAGATCTCTCCCTGTATTTTATGCTAAGAAACTAATTCGATAATTTACCGTCAAGTTACATTTCTTGTGAAATCTTGACAAAAAAGAGGTTACGAAATTCCTTTATTTTATATTAGAAGGAGTATTTATGGATACAATAGCTGTAAATCGTAATTTTATGAAATCAAATTTTAAAGAGATGGATAACGTTGAATCTGACCAGATGAAGGGTCTTCCGCAACCTGCACTTGAAAAGGAATTTGATAAAAATAACAAAATTATTGATCTTATTACAATTGAGAAAATAAAGATTGAAAATAATAATTTAATCCAAAATATCAAAAATAGAAAAAGTTATAGGCAATTTAAAGACAAATCTTTAACCTTAGAAGAACTGTCATTTCTGCTTTGGGCATCACAAGGCGTAAAGAGTGTTTATGAACGTAATAATGTATCTTATGCTACTTTCCGAACAGTACCTTCCGCCGGGGCGCGACATCCCTTTGAAACCTATCTTCTCATAAATAATGTAGATAAATTAAAGCGTGGATTATACCATTATCTGGCAATTGAACATAAACTGCTATTTATTAAAGAGATTGAAAACCAAAATAAGGAGATTGCTGCAGCAACATTAGGGCAGGAATTTACTGCAAAAGCAGCAGTTGTATTTATTTGGAGCTGTCTAGCATATCGTGGCGAATGGCGTTATAATATTGCCGCTCATAAACCTATGCTCCTGGATGCCGGCCATATTTGCCAGAATCTATATCTTGCCTGTGAAGGAATTAAGGCAGGAGCATGTGCAATTGCAGCTTATAATCAGGAAAAAGTTGATAAAATTATCGGTGTGGATGGAGAAAATGAGTTTTCTGTTTATCTTTCCCCAGTTGGAAAATATTAAAGGAATTTTAATTTATGAAAATGGATAGAGATAATGTATTTTCTGTTTCGGAAGTAAACCGTCATATCCATAATGTAATTGATGACAGTATTCCAAAGCTTTTTGTAGAAGGTGAAATAGCAAATTTTACACATCATCGTTCTGGTCATATCTATTTTTCTCTGAAAGATGAGAAAAGTACGTTGCGATGTGTTTTCTTCAAAGCTGCTAACCTTGCCTTGAAATTTCAACCTAAAACAGGAGATAAAGTTATCTGTTTAGGTAAAATCTCTGTTTATGAAAAAGGTGGAAATTATCAGCTGACGGTAAATAGAATGATCCAATCCGGGATCGGGGATCTGCAACTTAGATTTGAAGAGTTGAAACAAAAATTAAAAGATGAAGGTCTATTTGATAATTCTTTTAAAAAAGCTATCCCCAAGTATCCCGAATCTATTGGTATAGTAACTTCATCCACCGGAGCTGCTGTGGAAGACATTCGCAATGTGATTTCACGCCGTTATCCTACAAACATCTATCTTTATCCAGCCACTGTTCAAGGTGATAAAGCTGCCAAAGAGATAATTAAAGGAATCAATTATTTTAATGAAGAATTTCCCGTTGATGTTTTAATTATTGGTCGCGGTGGTGGTTCACAAGAAGATCTTTTTTGTTTTAATGATGAAACTCTGGTTAGAAAGATCTTTGCGTCAAAAATCCCTGTTATATCAGCGGTCGGACATGAAATTGATTTCACAATCTCTGATTTTGTAGCAGATCTTAGAGCTCCTACTCCCTCAGCAGCAGCCGAGCTTGCCGTCCCTGACAGGAAAGAACTTACTAATAAGATCAATAACCTATTCTTCAATCTTCGTTCAACGACTCAGCATTATTTTACTTCTAAAAAACTTGAAATACAAGAACTTGAAAATGCTCTTGACCGGCAACATCCCAAGAATATTCTCAAAGATCTTCATATAAGATTAGAAAAAGTCCTTTATAAACTAAGCAGCAAAACCAATGAAATTTTAAAAACAGAACGCAGCAAATTGGAAATTTTATATAATGAGCTTAAAGAGTTGTCTCCTCAAGAAGCATTGAAACGTGGTTATAGTATAATTCGAAAAGATAAAAAAATATTAAATTCAATTGAAACTATAAATATATCAGATAAATTACAGTTAATCTTAGCTGATGGTAAATGTTTAGCAGAGATAATTGAAAAACAAAAAAATATTAAATTGATCAATAACAAAAAATGAAAAAAATATTTATCTTTCTTCTATTAATATTAAGCATTTCATTATACGCTCAAATTCGTGCAGTCTGGGTTCCTATCTGGGAAATCACAACTCCCGAAAAAGTAGATAAAATTATAACGGATCTAAATAAAAACAATGTAAATCAACTTATAGTACAAATTCGTTATCGCGGTGACGCTGCTTATCAACCAAATAAAGTTTCCAATTTCTATGAAAATACTGAAAAACAATACCACGCAATAAAAGATTCCCTTTTTGATCCTCTGAATTATATCATATCAAGAAATGATAATCCGGAATTAGAAATTCATGCCTGGTTCCCGGTTTTCGCCATAACCGGTCATGAACTTGCTAATCTGCATCCTGAGCATATCTATTTTACTCATCCTGAGTGGGTAACATGCGATTTCTCACAAGAAAAAATGAATTATGAAAGTTATATGGGTGCTTTTCTCGATCCTGGTATTCCGCAAGTTCAAGAGTATACAAAAAACGTAATTCTCGATATTGTTTCAAATTACAAAATTGATGGAATTCAACTGGATTATATTCGCTATCCTGATTCTCATTTCGGATTTTCCAAACTTGCCTTAGAAGCATATAAAAATGATGTGAAATTCCAGGATGCAGATGCCTGGAAGCAGTGGAAAGAAGATCAGATCACAAATTTCATGAGAAGTATTTATTCTGACATAAAAAAAATATCTCCTGAAGTGCAGGTTACAGCCGCCGTTATTTCCAACCTTGATGAAGCAGATAGATATTCTCAAAACTGGATAAAATGGCTGCAAGATGATTTGCTGGATAAAGCATATTTAATGGAGTATTCAACTTCTACCTCTTCTATTGAAAAACATCTTAACTTTCTTGCAAATTATGATCTGAATGAAAAAATTGTTGTGGGTTTGCGCAGTTGGAGTACTGCTTATAAATATCCTGCTTATAAGATCAATGAGAAAATAAAATTAGTACACAAAAAAAGATACAATGGTTTTGCTCTGTTCAGTTACACCGGAATCAGGGAATCGGAATATTTTAAAGATCTGAAGATAAAATAGGGAAAATTTACTTATAATACTCGCACAATACTTTTATCTTGACTGCTATCATTAATTTAATCTTATTTGATTTGTGAAAATTAACAAAAAGGAAAAACTATGCTAAAAAGAAACATTTTAATTATAAATATAATAATATCATTTTATATTACTTTATTTTCAATTACTGAAATTGAATTGAAAAATTCTGGTCAATATTTATATGGTACGGGAACACATCTGAAATTTGATAAAGCCGATAAATATGCATTATCTGACTTAAGCTCACAAATATCAACCAGAATTGAGTCAAGTTTCGAAGATTTACTTATTGAAAAAAATGGAATTGTTAATGAAATTTCAAATAAAATCATTAACACTTATTCTGAATCAATAATTACAAATGCAAAAAGATTAATTATTGAACTTGATGATGGGACGGGTTACAAAATATTCCGATATATTAAGAAAGAAGAAAAAGAAAAAATCTTTTCAAAAAGAAAACAAAAAATTATTGAATATACAAAAAATGGACTTAGAAATGAAAAAGATAATGATATTGGGAATTCATTGAGGAGTTTTTATTGGGCTCTAATTTTGTTGAAAAGTGTACCCAGCAAAGAGCTATTAACTTTTGATCCTGGTGGGGGAGAAAAAATATTAGTAACATTCCTTTCAAATAAAATCATTAAAATACTCAACTCGATCCATTTTAAAATCGAAGATAGTACCGAACGAACAAATAATTATTCTTTGAATGTTAAAGCCAGTTATAATAATAACAAAATTTTAAGTTTATCATTCAATTATTTTGATGGTTGCGAGTGGATTGAGTCTAATATAAAAGATGGTAAAGGAGTTATTTATATTCCTAAAGTATATTTTGATAATACAACAAATATGCGATTAAGTATTGATTATGAATATAAATGTTTTCTGAATGAAGCCGCCCTAGATGACGAAGTAAAATTAGTGTCTGAACACATTTATGTGAATTTTGACAACTCAAAATATTTGGATAAAGGCACTATTAATTCATCAACCAATAATTTGATTAAAGCATCAGCTATCTCAAATATTATTACTGAAAATAATTCAGAAATGATTAAAGAAATCCTTAGTTCTATTGAATCTTCCAATTTTCAAAAAGTTAGGAAGTATTTTACTGATGACGGATTTAAACAATTTATGAAAATAATGAATTATGGTAAGGTTGAATTATATTCAGGAGATCATAGAATTGAAGAAATTAAATGTGGAAACCAAATTCAGATAAGAAGCATACCTTTGATTATAACATTAAAGGATAAAAATAAAAAAATCATCTATGATGAAATTGTTCTTTTAGTTGAGAACAATAAAATCCAATGGGTTAATTTCACAATAAGTGAGAGTATTATTACGAGAGAAAAACAAAGAAGTCTTATAGCTAAAGACTTTGAAAAAAGAATGTTGGGTATAAATTTCATGGAGTATTACAAAACTATTTTTTCATTGAAAGATATTGCTTTAATTGAAGAGATATTCGCTGATAGCGCAATTATATTTACGGGATATGTACGAAAGACAACTTCAATTCCAAACGACTTACAGGATGTGATTACGAATCAACTGAATAATAAACAAGTTGAGTTCAATAAAATGAACAAGAGTCAATATTTAGGAAAACTGCAGAATATGGTTTTTAAAAGAAATGAAAATGTTTATATTCAATTTTCAAATCTTGAGATATTAAAGCGTAGTATAAACCGTCAAATTTATGGTATTCAACTAAATCAGAATTACTATTCCACTAATTATTCAGATGAAGGCTTTTTACTTTTGTTAGTCGATTTTGAGGATGAAGAAAATCCAAAGATATTCTTCAGGTGCTGGCAACCTACAAAACAAGAAATATCGGGTATCACTCCATTAAAAGTTGGTGATTTTAGATTTTAAGAATGACCAAATTATGAATAAAAAGATCATTCCTTTTCTAATTGTCTTAATACCTATAATACTTAATTCATTTGAATTCAGAGTAACTCATTTTAAGGAAGACATAAATGATTCTCAGGCCATTTCTCGTCCTCAAAAAGATCAAAATGGAAAATTTTGTTCAGTAATTCGCATTGATACTAATATAGAAAGCGAGATATGGTTAAGTGATATCAATATTGTAAAAAAAACCAAGGTTAGCAACAGTTTATATTATTTTTATTTGAGTTCTAATGAAAAACACCTAACAATTTTAGCACAAACATTTGATCCTCTTTATTATAAAATTCCCGTTAATATGAATGGTGGCAAAACTTATTCTATGAAATTGGAAACCACTAATAATGAAGAGCAAGAGAGAGAAGAAGTTATAATTAAATTTTACCTAAATCAACTGCCAGATTCCATATTGGTTAACAAAAAATCAAAATCATTAGATAAAATAATTAACTTAGGAGAACAATTTCTATTTTATTTAGAGAGTAATCAAGGAGAACATAACCTTGGTTTTTTCAAAAAAGGTTACAGAGACATACGGATAAATAAAAACTTTGAGAAACCTGAAGAAATTTCTATCAATTTCGAGCAATTAATCGGAGATGTAACCATTCTAACTATACCAGACAGTCTTTTGATTATGCATAATAATAAGGAAATTGGATTTTCTTCAATTTATAAATATTTTATGGAAGTTGGAGATTACATCCTCCATATGAAATATAATAATTATTTAATACCAATAAATTTAAATGTAAAGGATGGTAAGAACACGTTCATCTTTAATGCCGAAGATTTACTAATTAATATTAATATTTTAACAAAACAAACTGGTGTTTTAACATTAATAGATAGCGTAATAATTGGCAGAACTCCAATTGATAATTTTAGAATTGAACCTGGTAATCACAATTTAACATTTAAATATCAGAATTGGGAACCAAGTATTAATATTGTTATATCACCCGAGAACAGCTCCTTTGTTTTTGATGTTGAAAGAGAACTTTTGGGAACTTTATCTATCAAAACTATCCCTAGTAAAATTCCCATTTATTTAGAAGATGAATACCTAGGAAAATCACCAATAATAAATTACAAAACAAGTATAGGTAATCATGAAATTTTATTTTTTTATAATAATTATGTTCTAGTAGACTCTATTGAGATATATAATGATCTTAACGACTATACTATAAATATGCAAAAAAAATTCTTTAGCAACATTTCAATTACAACAATCCCTCAAAAATTAAAAATCTTTCTCGATGATTCATTTATTGGAACTTCCCCAATTAATGATTACCCTACATTTCCTGGTTCACAAAAAGTTTCCTTTCAATATCAGAATTGGGACATTGATATAATTATTCAAGTTCAAAAAGGTTATAATGATTTCTCGTTTGATATTGAGAATAAACTGATTGGAAAACTAATTATTAATACAATACCTGATAATATTAAAGTTTATTGTGATGGCAAGAAAATTGGCAAAACTCCAATTCAAAATCATAAAACTCTAATTGGGCATCATAAACTCAGTTTTAAATATGGTGGATTAGATACATTTCTTGAAATTTATGTGAAAGGGGGAGTAAACACTTTCAATATTGATGTTGAAAATGACCTCATCGCTGATGTCTCCATTACTACAAATCCAAATAAAGTACAAACATATATAGATGGGAAGGCAATTGGCGGTACCCCTATCTCAAATATAACAATTTGTCCAGGCACGTATATATTAACATTTAATTATAAGACTGATATTAGTTTCCCACTTATAATTGAGAAGGGAATAAATAATTTCAATTTCGACATAGAAAATGATCTGTTGTCAACTTTATACATAAAACTTCGCCCAAAATCATACATAATCCTGAATGGTAAAAAGAAAATTGCTGATAAAAATAATGAAATTTATTATTATAATTTGAATCCTTATAATAGCAATAATATACAAATTTATACTGAGCTAAATGGGGAGAAAAGATTGTCTCCTTTTCGTAATACACATAAAATAGTTGATGAAAATTTAACTTTAATATCAGGAATTAATTCAATCAATTATGATATTGAAAATGATTTACTTTCAATATTGAAAGTAAATACAGAGAGAGAATCAAAAATATATATTAATAAAACTCTGATTGGGAAAAACAATATTATGCTTGAATTACTCCCAGGTAATTATACTTTAGGAATAAAATTTAAGGATAAAAAAAACAATTTTCATAAAACTTTAAATTTAAAATCTGGTATTAATGATTTCTATTTTGAATAATTTTAAAGGATAAAAAAAATGAGAAAAGAAAAACTATTTTTATTAATACTTATTTGTATAAGTACAAATCTCATTTCATTAGAATTCAATGTTAATGACTTTTCTGAAAATCCTAATGATTTGATTGGGCTTGTTTATTCTGTTAAAGATATTAATACTGAAAATTGTGCAGTAATCCGAATCGAAACAGATGCACTAAATGAAATTTTTATTAGTGATATAGAAGTTTATAAAAGAGAGAAAAAAGCTAGAGGGGTATATTATTTTTATATAAGTCACCGCGAACGACGATTTTCAATTTTATCCAAAGGTTATATGCCATTTGATTTTGAAATTCCTATAGCAAAATTGGAATCAGCAAAAGTATACCTGTTAAAATTATCAACATCTGGCTTCGAGAAAACAATTATAGATTCAAGAATAAGATTAGAATGTTATTTAAATGAATCACCAGATAATATCTATATTGATGAAGAAAAGGTTATCGTCTCTCCTATGCCTCTTGCAAACAAATTTTTAATAATACTTGAATTTGAAAGAGGAGAGCATACTGTAAATTTTAAAAAGAAGACTTATCGAGATATTTATATTAGTAAAATGTATGATAAGAATGAGATAATTAATGAAGATTTTGTTAAGGAGATTGGTACTATCTCTATTAATTCAAATCCTAAAGGTATCAATGTTTATTTAGATGACACATTCATTGGGGAAACACCAACAAGGGAGATATATAAAAAACCCGGGGAATATAAAATTTATTTTGAATATAAGGATTTAGAAATCCCCGTGATTTCCAACATTTCCGATGGAGAAAATAAATTGAATTATGATTTAATAAAAGATTTTATTTCATGTGTAAATATTGAAACTAATTATAATACTCAGATAATATTTAATCAAATGTCTTCAGAAAAAAATTTATTTACTGAAATATTACCTGGGAATTATCCCTTAAAAATATATTTTCATAATTATAAAATCATTGAAGAAACTATTGATTTCACGCCTGGTTATAATAAAATTAAATTAAATTTAAATGACCATTTCGATGCAAGTAATTTTGACAAATATTGTACAAAATTTGATGTTTGGCAACAGGAATCAAAAATTAGTTTGTATGCATCTGGGATGTATCTTCTATTAAGTGGATTATTTTATTATCAAGCGAATGAATACTATAATGATTATATTGAAGCAAATAATGTTCATGAGGTATTGCACTACAAAAAAAAGTATAATCAATTTATAGATTTTTATTATATCACATGTGGAGTAAATTGTTTAGTTATTTTTGATTTAATTTATTCAAACATTAGCAAATTGTATTATAAAAGTAAAATTAAAAAAACCTTAAAGAATATAAAACCAATTACAAATTTGGAGTGAATATGATAAACAAAAAATTATTTGTAATTGTATTACCCATACTATTTTTTCCCTGTATTGAAAGAGATTTTCAGATTCCATTTGATCCTGACAATTGGATAATTCAAAATTTATATATTGAACAATTACCGTATGGTAGCATTGAGATAAAATGGGATTGGAATTATTCTGGAGAAGAGGGCTTTAAGATTGATAAAAGAATTAACGATGGTGATTGGATAATAGATTATACGGAAACAACAAATAACGAATTTCTTGATATAAATCATGAGTTAGCACTTAATATTCATTATCGTGTCTATGCATTCAATAGGAATCTTGAATCAAATTCAATTCAAGATAGTATTTCTACTTTCTTATGTTTACAGCCGCCGTTATTTCCAACCTTGATGAAGCAGATAGATATTCACAAAATTGGATCAAATGGCTGCAAGATGATTTCCTGGATAAAGCATATTTAATGGAGTATTCAACTTCTACCTCTTCTATTGAAAAACATCTTAACTTTCTTGCAAATTATAATCTGAATGAAAAAATTGTTGTTGGATTACGCAGTTGGAGTACTGCTTATAAATATCCTGCTTATAAAATTAATGAGAAAATGAAATTAGTGCATAAAAAAAGATACAATGGTTTTGCTCTGTTCAGTTACACCGGAATCAGGGAATCGGAATATTTTAAAGATCTGAAGATAAAATAGAGAACTCACCCTACTGTCCCTCTATTTAACAAAAAGAGGGGTGAACAACAAATGACATAGAAGGAGATTATATGCGTGTTGATAAATTATTGAATAAATTATGCTTGGTTAAAACCAGAAGTATAGCCAAAAATGCCTGTGATAAAAACCTGGTGAAAATCAACGGAAAAATTGCCAAGGCAAGTTCAACAATCGTGGAGAATGATATAATAGAATACGAACTTTACGGATATTTTAATAAAGTAAAAATTACTGATGTTCCGATACGAAATGTCTCAAAAGATAAAGCACCAGAATTTTATGAGATTATGGAAAGGGATAAATTGGAGTTAGCGTAAATCCTCGTATATGAATTCTAATAAAAAAAGCGTCCGAATCCTCGGACGCTTTTTTAAATGCTAGCACCTGTTATTCGTCGTAATTTTCCATCTCTTTATCTAGTTCACCAAAAGCTTGAGAAGCTTTAAATTGATTGTAAAGAGCTTCTTCATTCTTGATCTGGTTCACAAGATTTTTATTAACTGCTTCTTTGGGAACACTTACACGAACAAATGTCTGGA
The DNA here is from genome assembly GCA_030765535.1 of Candidatus Tenebribacter davisii. Classification (GTDB taxonomy): domain Bacteria; phylum Cloacimonadota; class Cloacimonadia; order Cloacimonadales; family TCS61; genus Tenebribacter; species Tenebribacter davisii. The sequence goes on along the minus strand of JAVCCH010000181.1, from coordinate 8,352 downwards.
AGCGATTATCATCAGTAATAATAGTCTCCTGTTTTGAAACCATAACATTTGTAAACTTAGCTTTAGCAACAGCTTTTACAACTTTACTGGTAAGAGCAAGAACTTGAGGATTATTCACACCAGCTTCTTCTTCATAATTCTTTACCATACCTTTTACATAAGTTTCCACGTATTGAGCTGCCTGCAACATTGCATTTGCATAAGCTGCATCATAAGATGAATTTTGCGAAACTTTTGTAGCCATTCCGTAAGTCTGAACGTATTCAGCATTACCTTGATCTTGCCACCACTCAGGATAATAAAGTTTTTTTACACCTTTATTTCCGCCTTTTCCACAAGCCGTTACAAGAAGCATCACAACAATTACAACTGCCATAATTTTTAATAACTTCATATTCCCTCCTCTCTTTTGTTATTTTTTTATTTAATGAATGCTTGTAGCATCCTTCACAAACTTAATCTTATTTATAGGAATGATCTCATGTTTTTCATTGATCTTGAAAACGTGCCAACAATTGCCACGAAGATTGTTAGGAACATCAAAACTGGCAAGTAATTTATTCTGACCATATACAAAAACTTTAGCATTACTGCGAGATAGCTTTTTACTTCTTTTACTTTTATTGTTTGTATAATCATGCACAGAATATCTATAATTACCCACTGCCGGCTTATAAATCGTCACGGTTTCAGGACCATATTTATCCATATCATCTATATCTAAAAAATCTTTTCCACCTATTGGATACCTGTTTCTATACCAGATATGGAAATTGCCACCGTCCGGATCTGGCCCGGAAAGATGAGCATCAAGATCACGCGGTCTACTTCCCCAGGTCAGTACTATTCTGAACTCCTTAATCTCAGGAGAAAGAGCACTAACAATTTCTCTAGGTGTTTCATCTGCTCCCATCCTGATATCTGCAGAAGTGCTGATATATCCCTCTTTGGCAATATCCAATTTATATTGCCCTATTTCAGCATCAAATATAAACACCCCGGTCGAATCCGTAACAATCGAAATTGATTGTTTCATATAATCTGTTATTATTATTTCAGTATTATTAAGTGGTTCACCAGAGACTGCGTTCACTATCTTTCCGATAATTAGTTTTGTTTTAGGGTAATATTTGATCTCACGATCTACTTCTCCACTGGCAGCATCAAGTGTAAATACCTTACATGCTAACCCGGATCCTTGCGGTACTTTGATCAGATCTATTAATTTACCATCTTTAAAGATAGATATCATAGGTTTACTCATGCTTATTAAAGTAGGATCATTATTCATATCATCATCAGCAAATTTATCCTTTATCCAGAAAGTAAAGAAACCATCATTGCCCTTAATTTTGAAAACTTGTTGAGCATCAAAGGTCATACCCTCACCAATTGAGATCAATTTTCCATTTAATGCCTCTGCAGCACCACCTCCACTTAAGAACGCATGCTCTTCTCCAATTGAGCCACTGATGAATCCATTGCATTCCCCTTCGAATTCATCCCAACTAAGATTTATCTGATATTCAACAGCAAATAAAATAGTATTAACTAATATTACTAAAATTATTAACATTATTAATTTGGATTTCATTTATTCTCCTGTACAGAAAATCTTAATTTTACTCAACATCGTCAAGAAAAATGTCTTTTATTGTTAACATCAATTATAATTCAATATCTTCTTCGAAATTACCAATTACGTTTTCAACTCTTATTATTTGAATGAATCCGACACCCTTTTTACCCAAGTCGATACCATTTTTTTTGAGAAGATCAGCAAGTTTATTAGCAGCATTTATGTTTTCCATATGTGCCATTATCACATTTGACTGTTTACTCTTACCTTGAGCCATGTAACTTAATCCGGCAAATACCGGCATCTCATAAGCCAGTTTTCTAGCCATTGAGGTAGAATCCAGGATTGACGCATTCGTAATTCCTGCTTCGATCATTGAATTCATTACTTCATCAGCTTTATTTGTATTATTCAATGTCATGATCAGTAAATAACGTCCTTTTTCCTCGGAATTAATTTCTCCTTCGTCATATTGTTTTAAAACCTTTATCACATCATCTGGTGTTTTGCAATTTAACAGTGCATCTCGAAATTTCGATTTTCGTAATAATCGATTAGATTGAGCCAGTAATTGCAAATATTCTTTATTTTGTGTTTCAGTACATCCAAAAAAAAAGATGATCTTAGCTGGTCCCATATCTTTATTTTCGTAATCTATCCCATCAGTAAATAATATGATCGACATAAATAATTTTTCTACTGCTGAAGTTCTGGCATGCGGTAAAGCAATTCCGGGGATCAATTCAGTGTTAGACATTTCTTCTCTTACATTCAAAGCTTTAAGAAATGTCTTTTGATTAATGATATAGTCATGGTTATAAGCATGATTTACCATAGCATTAAACAGATCTGTTTTGTTTTTAACATCTGGATTAATAATAATTAAATCTTTATCAATAATATTTTCCCACATATTTACTCCTTATAAGATCACTTTGATCCATTTTTCAAAAAGAACGTTTCTCAAATTTGGTAAAACTAAATTTCAATATTAACGGCGTAACTAAAGCACTGATAATAACCAGTAAAATGGTTGCTGAGAGAATGTCTGTAGAAACCAGTCCCTTTGCCAAAGCCATATTTGCAACAATTAAAGCCACTTCACCACGCGGTATCATTCCTGCTCCAATCCGAAAAGAACGTACCGCATCAAATTTTGTAATTTTTGCACCAATTCCACTTCCGATCATTTTTCCAAAAATAGCAAATAGGATAAAGAGAAGCAAAAATGCAGGTTCTGCTTCAATCTCAAACAGATCAAACTGTAGTCCAATACTAACAAAAAAAACATCTACAAAAAATGATTTTCCGATATTAGCTATTCCTGTATGGACAGCACTTTTATATTCTGTTTGTCCTAGAAATAAACCTGCAAAATATGCACCTGTAATAGCGGCAAGACCTGCCATCTCAGCCAGCCATGAATATAGTAATACAACAGCAATAGCTAGGGATATAACAACATTGTCTAATAATATTTTTTTTAGATTCAGGAAGAATGGTTTGAGGATAAAAATTCCTAATAAAGTTGCAATAACGAAGAAAGCAATGATCTTAGCAAATGAGATTATAATAGTTGTTGATGATCCACTTGATCCTGAGGTAAGACCAAAAACGAATGTAAGTAATAGAATACCGACAATATCATCTATGATCGCTGAGTTTACTATGCATCTTCCTTCAATTCCCTTTAACTTTCCCAGGTCTAAAAGTGTCATAACACTTACACTCACACTTGTAGCAGTAAATACAACACCAACAACCAATGCCTGAGTAATGTTATGATTAACAAAATACATTAATAAAAAACCTAGAATAAAAGGTAATGTTATTCCGCCAATTGCGGGTAATATGGCTTGTTTGGAATCCTCTTTTATGCGTTTCATGTTGGTCTCTAATCCAGCTTCAAAAAGTAGAAATAAAACTCCTACTTTCGCAATCCATTTAATAACTTCATCAGGTTCAATAAAATTCAGGATTGTCGGACCAAGAATAATTCCAAGAAGAAGCATACCAACTACCGGAGGTTGTTTTAATTTCCTGGAGATAGCACCAAGAATTTTTGAAAAAAATATTATTACAGCTAAATGAAGTAGTATATGATTTTCCATTATTTATTCTTTCTGTTCTGTTGATTTATATGCTGCTGATACGTTTGATTAAATTCATGATGGCCACTGCTATTTGCGAAGAAAAAGAAATAATCAGTTTCTGCCGGGTTAAAGATTGCATTGATCGAACTGATGGAAGGACTGCAAATTGGTGTTGGCGGCAAACCAGAATATTTGTATGTATTATAGGGTGAATCTATGCTGAGATCCCGATAATATATTTTCTTGCGAATCTTTCCCAATTTTTCTAGAGCATATGCAACGGTTGGATCTGCTTGAAGCTTATAGTTATATTTGATACGATTTAGATAAACACTTGCAATTATGGGTTGTTCATCAATAAATCGTGCTTCTCTCTCTACAATTGAGGCTAAGATCAAGGTCTCATAAAAAGTCCGTTCCTTATTTGGAACAAAATCCAGGTCTTTGGTCTGTGAGAAAAATTCCTGTACCAATGATCTAATAATATACTGCTCACTTACTTCATAGGGAAAATGATAAGTTTCAGGATAGAGGAATCCTTCTAATGAAGACACGGAAAATCCTGTAAGTTTCCTGGCAAAAAGTGAATCATTGCATAAGTTAATGAATTTTACTTGATCCACAAAGCCATATTGAGAAAGTACAATAGCTGTTTTAGATATTGTTAATCCTTCGGGAATTGTAACTTTACGAAGAACTACTTTACCCAATTTGAGTACTTCTGCAACATCAGTGAGAGATAATTCACCTGAAAAATGATATTTTCCATAACTTAGAGTTTTATCAATATTAGTAAATTTAACATATAGATAAAAAACTTTTTTACTGCGAATAATATCTTTGTCATAGAGTTTATTTGCAATGGTTCTAGCTGTTTCACCTTTAGAAATATCAATAAGAACTTCATCTATATTTTTGGGTATTACTACCAAACTTACAATATATAAAATCCAAAGTAAGATTATAATTGAAAATATAATAATCACTTTTTTCGTAAGTTTCATACTTGATCTTCCATATATCTTCTCAGTATTATTGAAGCTGCAATTTTATCAATGATCTTTCTACTTTCGGAAATACTCAATTTTTTCTGCTTTAACTCCTCATTTGCCTCAACAGATGTATAACTTTCATCCCAGAAGATCACAGGAATATCAACATTCTTTCTCAGGATTTCAGAAAATTCTCGAACTTCAAGTGTCTTTTTTGTATCTTCTCCCTTAATATTTTGCGGCAAACCTAAAATTATTTTCCCGATTTCTTTTGTTTTAATTATTTTCTTTATTTCAGAAATCGTATCTTGATCATTTGGAATAACCTTATAGGGTTGTGCAATGATTCGCAGTGGATCACTGAGAGCTATCCCGATCCTCACTTCTCCAAAATCGATTCCCATCAATCTAAATATTGCCATAATAGATAATTACGTTGTAAACTAAGTAGACAGAAAAGTTACCGAAGAGACGAATGCAATATTGTCTTTCATTACTAATTCACTATTTTTTATCTTTTTGAACCGGATATCTCTTCTATAATTTATCCTGATCACTTTTTTATAATTCATATTTAAGTATTTTAAATAACTAATCTTACCCAATAATCCCCCTAGCGAATTTTGAAATTCAAAAGAATTGGATTTTTTGTCAATTGATAATTATTATTTAAAATCAATAACGATTAAAAACATTTTCAAAATGATATTTTTATTTAATTTGGTCTTATTCTTGCATTAATATATTATAAATAAATAAAATAGGAGAAAAAAAATGAAGAAGACATTATTAATATTTATTTTTGCTGTTATTGGAATTGCCTTATTGGCAAATGTAAATTCAATTCCTTTGACATCAATTACTAATGCAGGCATAAAACTACTCAGAAGTGATGATAATGGGCTGCAAATGAAGTTAGATATGGACGAGATTTCATCTTTTGATGTATCTACAAAAGAAGGTGTTTTTTCTCAGATCAATATCGATGGTTTTACCTATTCAAACAATATAGGATCACCAAAACTTCCGATCATTCGTAAAATTATTTCTGTTCCTCTTGGAGCAAAAGTGACGGCAACAGTACAAAATTATAACACAAGCGAATTTAAACTCGAGGATTTTGGCATTAATAATCAATTAATTCCAGCTCAATTGCCTGTTTCTAAAAGTGTAGATCCTTCCGAATTAGTTTTTAGTTTTAATCTGACAGCATATTCACAGGATCAACTTACATCAAAAGAACTTGTATCTGTGGAAGAACTCGGTATGATGCGTGGAGTAAGGTTATTGGTTGTTGAGATCTCACCAATTCAATATAATCCGGTAAAAGGTATTATCCTAGTTTGTAATAATATTGATATAAACGTAAATTTTATTGGCGGAGATCATACTAAAACAAATTGGGAACGAATGAGAACATATTCTCCATATTTTGAATCAACCTTAGCCAACTCTATCCTTAACTACTCTCAACCGCAGGGAAGAGATCAGATAACCCAATATCCAATTAAATATGTCATTATTTCAGATCCTATGTTCGAAACTCAGCTACAACCATTTATTGAGTGGAAATCAGAAATGGGATATGATGTTATAGAAGCATATACAGACGATCCAAATGTTGGCAATACAACAACTAATATTAAAAACTTCTTACAGGACCTGTATGACGCCGGCACACCTGAAAATCCAGCTCCATCATTTGTACTTTTTGTTGGTGATATTGCTCAAATTCCTGCCTGGAACGGATCTACTGGTGGACACATAACAGATTTGAATTATGTAAAACTGGATGGAGCTAATATTATCCCTGATATGTATTATGGCCGTTTTTCTGCGAATAATACTACAGAGTTGCAGCCTCAGATAGATAAAACTCTGGAATATGAAAAATACGAAATGCCTGATCCAAGTTATCTGGAAGAAGTTGTGATGATAGCTGGGATGGATTCTTCTCATGGAATCATCTGGGGAAACGGGCAGATTAGTTATGGTACATCGAATTATTTTAATGCTGATCACGGTATTTTATCTCATACTTATCTGTATCCAGATTCAGGAATTAATTCTGCCAATATTATTCAGAATGTCAGTGATGGAATTGGTTATATAAATTATACTGCACACGGCAGTTCTACAAGTTGGGCAAATCCTTCCTTTACCATTTCCAACATCAATAGTTTACAGAATGAACATAAATATGGACTTGCTGTAGGAAATTGCTGCCTTACAAATAAATTTGAAGTTCAAACTTGTTTTGGTGAAGCATGGTTACGGGCAGAAAATAAAGGTTCTATCGGCTATATTGGCGGAACCAACTCTACCTATTGGAATGAAGATTACTGGTGGGGAGTCGGTGCAACTGGAACTGTTATTCCTAATCCCACCTATGAAACATCCGGATTAGGTACTTATGATGGGTTATTCCATGATCATGGTGAAACTTTTGCTGACTGGTATACGACTACAGGCGGTATGATATTTAAGGGGAATATGGCTGTTACCGAAGTTGGTAGTAGCATGATTAACTATTACTGGGAAATTTATTCTATAATGGGAGATCCTTCACTTACTCCATATCTTGGAGTACCTCAAGAAAATCTTGCAACTTATCCTGATGTTATTTTCTTAGGATTAGAGACTATCCAGATCACGGCTGAGCCTTATTCATATGTTTCACTTACCATGGATGGTGTGATTCATGGAAATGGACTTATTGATGATTCTGGTTCGATCAACCTGGAAATTGATGCTTTTACAAATCCTGGAATGGCAAAGATTGTTATCACAAAACAAAATCGTGTGCCATTGATCGATGAGATTGAAGTTATCCCAAGTAGTGGTCCTTATGTATTGATCAATTCTTACGAAATGCATGATAATAACAACAATATCCCTGAATATAATGAGACAATAACTTTAGATGTAAACCTGGAAAATGTAGGTACTGAAAGCACTAATAATGTTAATGCTACTTTGAGTACAGCTGACAGTTATATCACAATTACAGATACTGTAGAGACAGTTACTCTTATTGAATCTGATGAGATAGTTTCTCTTGTTGATGCATTTGTTTTTGATACTGCTAATAATATTCCGGATCAACACACAGTTATATTCAGCTTAGAAATGGCTGCTGATGAAGACACCTGGACATCACAGTTCAATATTACCTTCAATGCACCGGCTTTTGAAACTGGATTTATGGTAATAGCAGATTCTGGTGGAGACGGCATACTTGATCCGGGAGAGACAGCTACACTTTCATTCCCGCTAACAAATTCAGGAAATGCAGCTTCAGAAGATATAGTTGCAGAACTCACCTCTTCCTCCCCTGATCTTATTATTGTTACTAACGGTACATATAACTCTGCCGGTCTTAATCCGGCTGAACAAACAATTGCTACATTTGATATTGAAGTAGATGATGATGCAACTACAGGTATGATCGCTACACTAAACTTAATGGTAAACAGTGGCGGCTACACAAATGCTTTCCCGTACTATCCTTTTATCGGACTGGTTATGGAGAATTTTGAGACAGGTGATTTCTCACTATTTGATTGGCAGATGGGAACATTTGGCTGGGATATAAATGATGCAAATGCCTATGAAGGAATTTATTGTGCTGTTTCTCAAGATATCAATGACAGCCAGACAGCTTCCCTTAGTGTAACAATGGATGTTG
>JAVCCH010000136.1 GCA_030765535.1 Candidatus Tenebribacter davisii | reverse complement strand
TTGACCAATTACTATCGAATTTTAGAGTTTTTTTAATCAAAACCGTTACTATCGAATTTATGGAATTTAATTGTTAACCAAAATTATTTAGGAGATTTTTATGAAAAAGATTTTATTATTTACAATGATGATGTTCATCGCAACTTTGGTTTTTGCTCAAGCATTAACCGAAGGTTTTGAAACTTGGCCTCCTGTAGATTGGACGATTGTTCAGGGCCCTGATAGTCCGACAAATGATATTACCCAAACTGCTACTGAATCTTATACAGGTAGTTATTCAGCACGATTTTCATCTTATACCTCTGCCTCCGCTTATGATGAATATATGATCACACCTCAGCTTGTTACTGCAGTGGGTGATCAAACGGTATCATTTTGGTATCAAAAGTCTACTTATGGTACTGAATTATTCAAAGTTGGATGGTCTTCTACAGGTATGGATGTAGCAACTGACTTTACATGGTCTGATGAGATAAGTGATGCTACAACAGATTGGCAACAATACACAAAGGCAGATTTACCTGTTGGTACACTATATGTTGCAATACATTATTACAGCAATTATCAGTATTATATGTATGTTGATGATGTTGCTGGACCTGAACTTTATGTTGTTCCAGCAGCTCCAGATCCTACAACACTAATTGCTCCTGCAGATCTTGCAAGCAGACTTCCTGTTAATGGAGATCTTTCTTGGAATGCAGCTTCAGGTGCTGACGGCTATTACCTTTACTTTGGTTCAGATGGTGGCGGAACTACAGATCCTACTGATATCGAGAATGGTACAGATTTAGGTAATGTAACATCTTATAGTTTTACTGACCTTGGTTTTTTAACACCCTATTATTGGGCAGTAGTACCATACAATGCTTTCGGAACCACTACAGGTTATGATATCTGGGAATTTGAAACTATTTCCGAGACAGCTGTACCTTTTACTATCGACTTAATAGATAGTTATGGTGATGGCTGGAATGGTGGTATGGTAGACCTTTCTGTTGAAGGTGTTCTCGTTCTTGATGATATTACAATAATTTCAGGAGCTGGTCCAGAAACATTCACTTTCTTGGTTGAAGATGACGAAACTGTACTTGTTGATTACACAGCAGGTTCTTATCCTGGAGAAAACTCATATGTTATCGTTAATGAAGAAGATGTTGTAATTTATACTTCTCCTGCTCCTCCTGAAGTTTCTTATAGCTTTATAGTTGGTGCAGTTGTAATACCAAATGTATTCTTCTCTGAATATATTGAAGGAAGCAGTAACAATAAAGCGATTGAAATTTATAATGGTACTGAAGAAACAATAGATTTAGCGAACTTTGTAATTTATGGAAACTACAATGGGAATCCCTGGAGCGAAATATATCCATTTGAGGCTGAAACTATTGTTGAAGCAGGTGATGTATATGTACTTGCAAACGATGAAGCTGATCAAGCAATATTGAATCAGGCTGATGTGGTTTTTGCTTATGGTGACCCATGGTATATGACTGCATTTAATGGTGATGATGTTCGTGCTTTAGGTTATATTGCACAAGGTGACACTATAATTATTGATTTTATTGGTCTTTATGATCTGGTTGATCCTGGAGACGGTTGGGAAGTAGCTGGTATAGCAGATGCTACAAAGAACCATACACTTGTAAGAAAAGATGCCATTACTCTTGGTAATACAGACTGGGTTGCTTCTGCCGGTACAAATGCAGATGATTCTGAATGGATTGTAAACGATGAGGATACATTCGGATTCCTTGGCTGGCACATAATTGAACCAAGTTACATTTCAGGTGTGGTTACTCTAGATGCATTTGGAGATGTTACAGATACAGAAATTTCTGTTGAAGTTGGTGAAGATGTGTATTCAGTATATGCTGATGAAACAGGATTCTATTTTATGAATATTGTTCCTGGAACATATGATGTAGTAGCTGACATGCCAGGTTATGATGTAATGACAACAACTGGTGTTGAATGTGTTGTTGGTGTAGTTAGTACAGTTGATTTTGATCTTATAGTGATTCCAGAAACTCTCTGGCCTCCAGTTAACCTTACTGCAGAAGTCGATGTTTCCGGTGTAAACGTTGCCTGGACTGCTCCAACTCAGTGGGGTTGGAATAGTTATTATCAAGGTCCTTCTTCATTAACTTGGGTTACTCCAGAAAGAGCAACTTTCTATGATGTAACAGATTTTGGCTTCTCATATCCAATGGAATTAAGCCAGTTATCTCATGGTTTTTATCATCATTCTGCTTATCCATGGGGAGATGATACTACCTTTACGTTCAAAATATATGATGCTGATGGCACTACAGTTCTTTATGAATCTGAAGTGATTACAGCACTCGAACAATGGGATGAAACACTTCATACTCTAGCTACACCTATCACAGTTACAGATAATTTCTGGGTTTCTGTAGCTGTTACAAATGCTACAACAGGTTTCCCATCAAGTCTCTTTAGTGGTGCTACTACAAATCTTCACGGATATGCAGGTACTCCAGGAGATTGGGGTGAAGCTGAATATGATTGGGCAACATTAGTTTATATTATGGGCGGTGAAGGAACTGAACTTCTTACATACAGTAAGGAAGCAGCACTACCAACATTTAGCTCTAAAGTAAATAGAAGATTAGACTCAGTTAAGATTGATGAATTAGCTCCAACAGATAATTCAAGAGATCTTTTAAGCTTCAATGTTTTCCGTGATGCTGTTCAACTTAATACAGAACCAGTTTATGATGTTTCTTATGTTGATCTTGCTGTTCCAGCTGGCGAATATATTTATCATGCTACAGCTTTATGGAACTTCGGAGAATCAGATGCATCTAATACTGCTACAGTTAACTTTGCATTTGGAGATCTTAGCGGTACAGTAACTGATGGTACAGATCCTATTGAAGGTGCTATTGTTGCTGCAGGAGAATATTCTACTGCTACAATCGCTGATGGAACATATCTTATCGGAGATATGCTAATCGGAACTTATGAAGTTACATGTTCTGCAGCAGGATTTGAACTTGCAACTCCTGTATCTGCTGAAATTACAGATGGTGGAAACACTATAATTGATTTCAGTCTGGTAGCAGCTGGTGGAACTATTGCCTTTATTGATGATTTTGAAGGTGGACCTGACAACTGGGTATTTGAAGGTACTTGGGGACTTACTGACGAAGGTGCAAATTCACCTACTCATTCTATGACAGAAAGCCCTAATGAAGACTATGGCTTAGACTGGGATATCTCTTCTACATTAGCTGTTCCATGGGATCTCTCTGCAGTCTTTGGTGCGGAATTATCTTTCTGGTATAAGTCTGATATAGAAACAGCATTCGATTACATGTATCTTGATATTTCTACTAATGGAACAGATTGGGCTAACCTTGCTACATACGATGAAGAAGATGGTGCATGGCAGCAAACTACTATTCCAATTGGTGGATTTGTAGGAGTAGGTTATGAAACTGTTTCTATCAGATTCCACTTTGTAAGTGATGCTGGATATGTAACTGTTGGTATGTTGATCGATGATGTTATTCTTACTACATACGACGAAGATACATTCCCACCATTCATAGCTCATACAGGTCCTGAATTCTATACAGGAACACCTGATGATTATGTGTTTGATGCCACTATCATTGATATTTCCGGTGTTGCCGAAGCTAACGTGATTTATACAGTTGATGAAGGTGATCCTCTTAGTCTTCCATATACATCTTTCACAGGCGACGTATATACATTTACTATTCCAGCTCAAGATGCTGGAGCTCAAGTAGATTATGCTGTAGAAGCTATTGATGCTGCTGCTGAACCAAACACTGGTTTACTTGAAGGATTTGTTTATATCGCAGGAACACCTTTCATTTATGATAATGGTTTTGTAGATTTCTATACTGTATTTAATGAAGGTGCTGGTGCTGCAGAATTGATCATCAATCCTGCTGGAAACCAACTGAACCTGGCTTATGCTTTAATTAGAAACTATACAGACCAGTCTGGTCAAGATAACGACCCATATGAATTCCACGTTTGGTCTAGTGTTGATGATCTACCAGGAGTAGATTTAATCACTCCAATTATAGTTGAACCAGAAGCAAGTTACAGTAACACAAGTGCTATGACACGTATCGACCTTCGTCCTTACGCTACTGAGCTTGAAAACATTCAAGGTAACTTCTTTATTGGATTCCTGGTAAATCAAGGTGGTGAATTCGGAAAGGTTCATTGTACTATCACTCAGCCTGGTAGCTTTACAAACTCATACACTTATGATGGAGCCAGTGATACATGGTTATTCTGGGGTGATACAGATCTTCATTTCAGAGCTGTAGCTGAATTGATTCCTGTAGCTTCAGGTACTGTGAATGGTATTGTAACTGATGGTACAGATCCTATTGAGGGTGCTGTAGTTACAGTTGGAACATCCAGTGGTACTACCGCTGCAGATGGAATTTATTCAATCATAGCAGATCCTGGAACACAGCCTGTAGTATGTGTTGCTGATGGTTATGTAGAGTTTGAAGGTTCTGTAGTGGTTATTGAAAATGATATTGTTGAATATAATATCGAAATGGAATTGATTTTATGGGTACCACAAAACTTAGAGGCAACTCTTAATGTTGACAATGTAATGTTAACATGGGAAGTACCTGCTCCTCCAGTTGGCAATGTGATGTTCGAAGATGATTTCGAAACTGGTGTATTTATTGATGAATGGGAATTGGTTACAGGTGCTTCTAATTCATGGGAAATTTCCGATGCTTATGCTTTCGAAGGTGTTTACGGTGCTGCAGTATCATGGGGATATACCATTGATACATGGTTGATAACTCCTGAAATATCAGTTGATGATGACCACATTGTTTCCTTTGCTTGGGAAGGTAGCTACTACTGGAGTGTAGATCCGAATGATAACTGTGATCTGTTTATCCAGGTTTCAATTGACGGTGGAACAACTTGGGATCCTATTTGGACATTTGGCGATATAGGCGTTTGGGACAACTTTACTTGGTATGAAACTTCACTCGACCTTGCAGCTTATTCTGGTGAAGATGTATTAATCGGATTTAACGTTGTAGGAAATGATAACGCCGATACAGGCATTGATAACGTATACGTTGGCTCTTCTTCTGGCAGAACAATTGGAACACATCCGATTTCTGCACCTGCACGAGTTAGTATGAACGATAAAGGAGTTCTTAGACCAGCTATAGTTGAAACAGATTCTAGAGCTCTTGCTCATTACAATATCTATCGCGATGGTATTTATCATGATTCAACAACAGGTACAGGTCTATTCTATTTAGATTTGGCTGTACCAGGTGGTGAATATACTTATAATGTAACAGCTGTTTATGAAGATCCTGATGGAGAATCAGAATTTTCAAACATTGTTAATGTATCTATTGATGCTGGTGATGATATACTTAAGCCTACAGTAACAGCTCTTACCGGCAACTATCCAAATCCATTTAATCCAACAACAAAGATCAGCTTCTCAATAAAAGAAGCAGGTCCTGTCTCAATTAATATTTACAACATGAGAGGACAGCTTGTTAAGACTCTTGTAAATAATGAACTTGAGAATGATTATTATGAGATCGTATGGAATGGTAGAGATAACTCTAACAAATCAGTAGCAAGTGGTGTTTACTTCTATAAAATGAAAACACAAAACTATAACAGCACTAAGAAAATGATACTGATGAAATAAGAAAATTTCGCCCCGACCTTTAGTGGGAAGGGGCAACTTTTTCTAACTGATGAAATTAACTGTTAGCAATTAGCAGTTAGCGAATAGCCCCGGTAATTCGGGGCTATTTTTTTATCATGATTGAAGAAATTATAATTTAGCCAGACTGCTTAAAAGCAGTTTGGCAACTTTTTTTCTTTTTGAAATAAGAAAATTTCGCCCCGACCTTTAGTGGGAAGGGGCAACTTTTTCTAACTGATGAAATTAACTGTTAGCAATTAGCAGTTAGCGAATAGCCCCGGTAATTTGGGGCTATTTTTTTATAAGATAGAAAAAGAGTTTGCAAGGTTGGTTGAAGCAATCTGGCAGATCACTTTACATTGTAAGAAAGGAAATGGCTCAGTTCAGATCATTATCAATAATATTTTTCTTTGATACGATGGTTGTTATCTGTGCAGAATTACCGTCCGAAACTATTTTACAAGCGCCATCATAACCGGTTACCATCAAATTATTACCAAGATAATTGAATCTTTCCAAAGTGATCTTATGGGGAAAATTAAATCTGTTTTTCTTAGCTGTAGAAATTATTGCATATTGAGGATCAACTGCTTTAATAAAGGAAAGAGAACTGGCTGTTTTACTGCCGTGATGTCCAACTTTTAAAATATCACAATCCAGAAATTCAGGATAATTTGTTATGAGATATTGTTCTCCTTCATGTTCGAGATCACCTGTAAAAAGCACAGATAATTCGCGGTAATCTAAACGTACAACAATTGAAAGATTGTTGATATTATTGTCTTCATATGATCTGTCGGGATGAATGATCTTAACCTTGATATCATCAAAATATATGTGAGTTGTATCGGATATTGTAGATACTGTACAATTCTCGATCTCAACTTTTTTTGCAATATTATTCCATATCTTTCTAGTTTTAAAGTTATCGGTTACAATCAGGTCTTTTACTTCAACATCTTCAAATACACTGAATATACCACCATAATGATCATTATGAGCATGTGTTATAAGAACATGATCTATTTTTTTTATGCCATTTTCCTGTAGATAGGGAAGAGCTGAACGAATAAAGGAATTTACTTCTTTCTCAGGAGGACCGGTATCAATAATAATTGTTTTGTTCTGTGGAGTTTGCACTAAAGCAAGATCACCCAGACCACAATCGAAAAAAGTGATAATAAGTTTATTGGAATTATCTCTTCCTAATGAAATGAAAATACTAAATAGAATAACAATAGAGATAAGATAAAATTTTCTATGTTTTTTTAAACATTTAAAAGTAAGAACTATTGCGGTAAGTATAAGATAAAGCAGGAATAAATGAATAATTTTAACAAAAATGAAGTCAAAATGTAATGGTAATTCAGCAGAAAAATTAGTCCATTTTTCAAAGATAAGCATTATAAGATCAAAACTGTTTTGAAAAATATAGATCAATGATCCGGGAAGAAAAATAATGATTAAACTTAATGACAGGATAATTCCGATTAGAGGAATACCCAACAGATTTCCGATTATTCCATTAAACCCGAATTGATGAAAATTGTAAGCCGTGAGAGGTGCCAGGAAAATATTAAGAATAAACGATGTACAGATAAGGATCAAGATTGCATTCAATACTTTTTTAGCTTTACTCAGTAATACAATTTCCTCCTTTTTAACTTTAATAAACCGGAATCCTGGTAAAATGTTCAATAGAATAAATACAGCTAGATAGGACATCTGAAGTCCAACTGAGAAAAGCTGATTTGGAGATATTACTGTAATTATGATAAGACTGGCAAATAGGATATTATTGATTACCGGTTTACGCTGAATTATTTTAGTAAGAAGGTATAGAATTATCATAATGGATGCTCTGGTTACTGAAGGTGCCCATAAACAGACAGCAGCATAAGCCAACAGTAGGATTATGATCATTATCCTGCTGATATTTCTTTTACGAATAAATACATTCAGAACAGACAGCATTATTAGTGATAGTACACCAACATGCAGTCCGCTTACTGCAAGCAAATGGCTTAATCCGGCTTTGCACATAACTTTTCGTTTATCATTGATCTCATCTTTTTCTGCTATCACAATAGCTTTCACAAAACCTGCATGTTTACCGAATCTATCTTCAATTCTTTGCCGCAGGAATTTCCTGATGGAGATAACTGTTTGCTGGAAGATGTAAGTTTTATTTCCAATTATCTTAACTGGTGAAATTGACCAGCCGGAACCAAATATTCTTTTTGCATCCAGGAATTCTTTATAATCGAAGGAGGCAGGGTTTGTAGAACCGGGAAGTTCCTTAATAGCAGCTGCTGAAGAGATTATATCTCCATAACTCAAGTTGTCGGTTTGAGTATAGAAGAGTATATTACCAGTAACCTCACTTTTGTTTACCTTTTGTAGATTCAAGGTAAAATAGTAATTTTCTTCTTTATGTTTTACCTCAGAAATTATTCTTCCCTCGATAAGCTGAGTAATACTTGAATATTCTGCAAGTATCATTTTTATGTGATCAGCAGGGAATTGGGTTTGTATATTTAATCGTAAAATTCCCATAAATAGAATTAATAAACAGATAATTACAATACGTAATTTCTTAATGAAAGATAATAACAGTAAAATTGGGATTACGATCACTAAAAAAGTAATTGGTATTGCGATCTGTCTGGCAACAGTTAAACCAAGAATCCAGAGAATAGCCGGAATAACAAGAGGTTGATTTTTTTGCATATTTCTATCCTGTAATAAATACTGTGAGAAAAGATGCTTTTAAAAATTAAGTTTTAGTGAAAATAGATTCTGTAAGAAAAAATAACCTGATCAGATCAAGTTTTTGTAGTTTTGCTTAGTTTGAATATATACGTCTTTATTAATATTAATTATATCTTCAATTTCAGGATCCTGGAAATTATTAAATGTACTGATCTGCTTCTCAATAATTTTGCTTATGTCAACGAATTGAATTTTTTTACTTAAGAACAGATCGATTGCAGCTTCATTGGCAGCATTTAATACGGTTGGCATAATTCCGCCTTGAATCCCAGCATTTACGGCGATTGCAAAGAGAGGGTATCTTTCAGTTGAAAGTTCTTTAAAATTCAAATTCGGGAGATCAAGTATATTAGTTTTTGAAATATTTGATTTGAGATGATTTGGATGAGTGAGTGCATTCAGAATTGGTATTTTCATTGTTGGAAAACTTAGCTGAGCCATTATCGAACCATCAACAAATTCAACAAATGAATGTACAATTGATTGTGGATGAATTACAGCCTTTATATCATCGTAAGATTTGTTGAAGAGCCAATGAGCTTCGATAATTTCCAGACCTTTATTCATCATTGTGGCAGAATCAACTGTAATTTTAGCGCCCATTTCCCAGGTTGGATGCTTAAGTGTATCTGCAAGCGTGATATTCCTGAATTCATTCAATGGCAGATCCAGGAATGGACCTCCCGATGCTGTGAGAATAATTGAGCTGATCTCCTCAGGAGAAGAATTGCCCATGGCCTGCATAATTGCACTATGTTCACTATCTACAGGTGTCAGATTAGAATCTGAATACTCCAGCATTGTTTTGATCTTATGACCTGCCATGACCAATGATTCCTTATTTGCCAGGGCAAGATCTTTTCCGCAGGATAATGTTGTAATGGATGAACGCAACCCGGCTGAGCCGGAGATTGCGTTCAATATTATATCGCATTCAACGGATTCAATTTTTCTTTGTAATTCTTCTTCACCAAAAGAAAGATTAGAGTTCTTAGGAATATCTGTAATTTTCTGTTTCAGAGTAGAATTAGAGATAATAAGTTCAGGAATATTTAATTCTTCAGCTAATTCAAATAATTTATGATAATTGTTATTTGATGATGCTAATACTATTTTGAAATCATTTGAATGCTGTTTTACAACTTCTACAGTCGAGATCCCAATGGAACCTGTTATTCCTAAAACTGCAATTCTTTTCATATTACAAATTGAAACCTACAGAAATTCTATGAGAATTATCCAGTTCGTTATCATATTCAAAGGAGTAATTTATATCCCAATTTTTGATCTTAAGTTTCAGGCCTGAAGTAATGTTGGTAAGGTCGTAACCCATGTAAAGGTCAAAAGCTTGATGCAGATTTATCTCATAACCTAGATGATAATCTAAGCTGACAGGTCCGAGTGCTAAAGAGGAAGAAGTATCTCTTCCCTCAGCAAAGATCTCTGTACGAAGATAAGCAGTAGAATTACGTCTGATGACAGGTATAATAAAACTGTGATTGATCTCAGCATCTAAAGAAGGATTAACGATCTCATGAGTTCCATTTCCCCAGAGTATCTGGGTAGAAAAGAAATCTCTTAATTTAACTGCCAGAATTGTTTTCTGTGATAACATAAAGAATGTTGAAATATCTGCTCCAAATCCGAAACCGTTTTCATCGGCAAGATTCCGGTAAGCAAGTTTAGGAGTAAACCCGATATTATACTTACCAAATTTCCTGGATAATCCAAAATATACAACGATATCAGAGTTATTAACAGATCCATATTTGTAAGGTCTGTTACTTCCGGAAATTGGTTCGTCAGGGTCATTAAGTGCTGTTAATGGTATATCATCTATACCAATTCTGGTAAGTACTACAGAGAATTTATTTGTTTTTCCCCAAATAGCAGCTGCGGTATCGTAAGAGAGAAGTCCCGAATACTCTTCTGCATGCATCAATTCAAATTTTGTTTGATCAACTTTAGATAATAAAGCTGAATTCCAATAAGCAATACTGGAAGAATTAACATCGGTTAATCCGCAATTTCCTAAAGCAAAATTACGTACTCCAGCACCAATTTGAAAAATTTCACCAGCATACTTTGTAGCAGATAATTCCAGTGCTGCGAATAGTATTATTATTATTATTGCGATCTTGAGTGTCTTCATATTTCCCCCATTGTTACATACGTTCCTATGATCTTTTTAAGCTGGCCACCCGAAAAAGAAATTGATAATTTCGCTTCTTTTCCTTTGCCATCAACGTTTAGAACAATACCTTTACCAAATTTCTTGTGGTAAATTTTTTGTCCAATCTTAAAATATTTCTGACTTTCCGTAACAACAGGTTTCTTATTCTTGTTCCTCCTTTTGGGAAGTGGTGCCATTAATTCATAATAGCGGTTATTTTCTATATTAATGAGATTTTCATCGATCTCCATTAAAAAACGGCTGGGAACAGACATTGACATTGAGCCAAAAATCGGGCGCATCCTTGTATATGTAAGATGTACAGATCTCTTTGCCCTGGTTATAGCGACATAGAGAAGTCGTCGTTCTTCTTCTAACTTGTGTATGTTATCAATTGAACGTGAATGGGGAATAAGCCCATCTTCCAGTCCTACGATGAAAACATGATCAAATTCCAGACCTTTTGCATTGTGCATTGTCATCAATTTTATTGTCTCAATATTTTCATCTAGATTATCCATATCGGTTTGCAGTGATATGCTTTGAAGAAAATCTGACAGCATAGGAGCCTTTTCCTTATCATATTCATAATTATCAGAAAATTCCTGAGTTGCAGTAACGAATTCTTTCAAATTTTCTGAACGTGCTATATCTTTTGGATTATCACTTTTATCATAAAACTTAATTAATTCAAGCTCATCAATTATTTTTTTAACTAATGGAGTTATGGGAATTTCCTGAGCTAGTTTTTTCCATTTTTTCAAGAGTTTTCCAAACTGCAAAACAGTATGTTTTGTTATACTGGTTAAGGATGATATTTCGTTTTGAACTGCATCGAATAGGTTCATTTCATTATCCTTTGCAAAGCGTTCAATTCTATCTTTTGAGACAGTTCCAATTTTACGGGGAGGGAAATTAATAATTCTATCAAAACTGTTTGAATCTTGAGGATTTACCAGAATACGCAAGTAAGCAACAATATCCTTGATCTCTTTACGCTGGTAAAAATTTACTCCCCCCACAATTTGATATTTAAGTTTATATTGATAGAATGAATTTTCAAAAACACGTGATTGAGCATTTGTTCGATATAATACCAAACAATCATTTAAACTTGTACCTGATGATCTGAGCTGAGAAACCATTTCTGCCACAAATTCTGCTTCCTGTTTCTCATTTTCAAGTTTGAGTAATTTTGGTTTATCTTTAGAAGAAAGATCCGTCCATAATTCTTTTGGGTGCCGTTCTGAATTATTCTTGATAAGGCAGTTAGCAGCATCAAGAATGGATTTTGGAGAACGATAATTTTGTTCTAATTTTACTGTAAGAACATTCTTATAATCGTTTTCAAAATTTAAAATATTGCGTATATTCGCACCGCGCCAGCTGTAGATTGCCTGGTCATCATCACCTACAACGCAGATATTCTGGTGCTCTTTAGCAATGAGATTTATTATTTTAAATTGAGCATAATTTGTATCCTGATATTCATCGATCATGACGTATTTGAACATTTCAGTATATTTTTTCCTCACTGCTTTATTATCGTGAAGTAAGAGAGCAGTATACATCAAGAGATCATCAAAATCCAGGGCATTATTTTCCGACAGAAATTTTTGATATTCCTTGTAGATCTTATGTACAGTTTCTGTGAAATAGTTTTCTTCATTGAAATTAAAAAAATCTTCAGGCTGAATAAGAGAATTTTTCTGATTACTGATTACGGAAGATACTTTTCTCAAAGGAAAATCCTTGGGTTCGATCTCTAATTTTTTATAGATCTTTTTAAAAACAGCTTTCTGATCTATATCATCAAAGATTGAGAAATCTGCTGTAAAAGGTAAGAAATTATCTTCTGCTCTTAAGATCCGCGTACATACCGAATGGAATGTGCCAACCCATAACGAATAAGTCGAAATATTAAATGATCTTTGCAGTCTGTGTTTAAGTTCCTGAGCAGCTTTATTTGTAAACGTTACCACCAGGATATTAGATGGGTTGATATGTTTTACGTTAATTAAATAAGCTGTTCGATAGATGATCGATCTGGTTTTCCCGCTTCCTGCTCCGGCCAATACCAATATTGGACCTTCCGTTGTTGTAGCTACTTTTCGTTGTTGAGGATTAAGATCATCCAGAAAATTCATATTAATGCCAGGTTATTGGCTCTGATCTGTAACCTTCCAATTGTTCTTCATCTATTATAATATAAGCAGACATCTTGTACCAATAGAAATTGCCGGGAATATCAACATCCAGATCTTCATATTCATGTATATCGTTTAAGCCTTTTTCTATGTCGATGATCAATGCATAAAAGCCATCATAACTTTGTGAACGATAAATGTAATAACCAGTAGCAGCCTGCATAGAATTCCAGGTTATAAAAATGGTATTGTTTTCTGTTGTCATAACCTGAATACCGGTAACTCGTCCGGGAGCCTCTTTATTACTTACAAGAGGATCAAGTGGATTTGTTCGATCAAGAGAACAAGACATAATAAGCAGGATCATTAAAAACAATATAAGATTTTTCATTAGAACCTCACCGTAAATCCTGTTGGAGTTATTAATACTTTTTTGGAATTAAGTTCTTTAGTTAGATCGTTCCATAAATTCTGATTATATTCCTGAGTTGCACTAATAGAGTCATAGATCGTATAGATCCATACGATAGCTCCTAAACTGAAGAAAAGTTGCGAATATTTATAATTACTATTAGCATCAAGATAAAGCTGTTTTATATCACCAATATAATGTGAATCCTCATAATTATGGTAATCATCCATTGCTCTATTATAAAAATAATAACTGGTGCCGAATAATACTATTTCCGAAGCAATGAAGGTATGACCTTTTGTATAATCGTGTGATGAATAATGTCCCCAGCCGGGAGCAAAAGCAGATTTTATCATATTTCCAATAACTTGTTGTTTATTCAGTTCATATATTTGCAATATTTTCTGCTTTGAATTTAAATACTCTCTGGCTTCACATCGATCTTTCATATTATGCCATTCATATTTGGAAGGATTAGAAAATTTCTCAATATCAAATTCTTCAGCTGCCAATAAGGTTGATAATAAAAGGAGAGTAATAATTATAATTTTATTCATGGACCTTACCTTTTAATACATCTTCAGAGATATTATTGAGGGAAGTGATCTTACGAGTTTTAAGATTAACACGCCAGGAGTAATAGTAATTTTCATCTGGTGAGAGTATATCAAATCTTACTTCATATTTATATTCACCTATTGCATAATATACTTTCCAACCTGAATTCTTAACTTCATCGCCATATTGGGCAATTACAGAAGATTCAGCTATACTTACTCCAAGTGGGATAATGCCATTCTTATAGCTATTTATGATCTTCATAGCAAATTCTTTAGGATCTTTTTCAGCCTGTATCAAGTTACCCATGATGAATATCTTTTCTTTAACTCTATTGGTATTAAATAAATTATACGATTTATTATAATCAGAATAAGCAGCAGAAAAATTCTTTTCTGTTTCAAAATTGATCGCACTATTTTCATGCTCTAAAGCTGCCTGGTATCTCTGCTTCTTATCTTCAGTATCATTTATCAGATCAAAACAAGGTTCATACTCAGGGATCATTATATAACAACTCTTTATTACTTCGATAGCTTCATCAAATTTAAATATGTTGATCAGTTCATTTCCCTCTTGAATTATTGATGAGCATATATCCCTGATTATATTATCAATTTCAATTTGAATTTCCTTATTATTATCCAATGCCAGATCAAGATTTTCTCTAACTAATGTGTATTCCTTATTTACTAAAGCCATCTCTGCTTTTAGCAGATACAACTCACTTATGTGAACAAACATTTCATGTTGAAAAGTTGATGGATACTGGCTTAATTTGGTGAATGATTCCACAGCAAGATCGTATTCCATAGAATCTTTTAAAGCCAGAGCATCATTAATAAAAACCGGCATCAGATCATCAATGGATGGTTGGATATCTTTTGTGAAATTACTCTCCGGATAATTCATCCAGAGGAAATGATAATCCTCAAAAGCAGCGAGATTATTACCGATCTCAATATAAATTTTAATTCTATTAAAAAGTAATTCAGGAATATGTTCAGATCCTTTTAAATAGGATGTTATCTTCTCATAATACTTCAAGGTAGCATTCAAGGCATTTTGTTCGAGTTGCTGCTGTGCCAGCATAAAATAGCAATCATCTAACTTTAGGTCAGCAATTTCTGAATTAGAAAGAAAGAATAATCTTGCAGCCAGCAGCCAATTTTCTTTTACATATGCCTTGGATCCAAGTTGATAGTAGCAGTCAGATCTCTCTAATTCAGCTTGTGTGGATAGAGCTCCATTCTGAGAAGTTTCTAAAAAACTATCAAAATGCTTTATTGCCATTACATAATTACTCTTCATATATAACTGATGAGCAGTATCATATTTATTATCAACCCAGCTGTAACTTGAAACAGCTGTGATCAATATCATTATTATTAAAACGATTTTCAATTTCATATTATTATTTAATTCCATTTATATATACAAACCTAGTTTCTTGAACCAGCTTAATACTGTCAATAAATCTGAGCAATGAGTTTATTTATTCTTCAATTGGTTTTCTGGGATTATAACCGGGATCTGATCTAATTTTCTTCCAAAAAATAAGAAAACAATAGCAAATAATATTGTTGAAATTATCAATAGATGCACAGATTCCATTTGAAAGACGAGTATTGTTATTAAAACGATTATCAGATTTATTAAATATACAAAAATTGCTGTCACTTTTGGTGATTGCATTGCATTATGTATACGATGAGTTGAGTGATCTTTACCACCCTGACTCAATTTTCTCCCATCGCGTTTTCTTATGAAACTTACAAGTGATATATCAAATATTGCATAACTGAGTAAAAGTACAGGAAGTAAATAGAACATGGGATTATTCATTCTTGTAACTGCTAAACGGCCTGCAAGGATTCCCATAGTGGAGAGGAAATATCCAATAAACATGCTTCCCGCATCACCTAAAAATATCTTGGCAGGATTAAAATTGTAGGGTAGAAAACCAAAAACAGATCCTGCAAATGCTAATGATAACAGCATCATCAAGTTTGCCTGAACTGCAACGGCATGAGTTTTACTGATGAAACTGAAAGCATAAAAACCAAGGGCAAGAATCCCGGACATGCCGGTAATTATCCCATCCATATTATCAAGAAAATTCAATGCATTCATCAGTCCAATCATCCAGAGAAATAGAATTGGAATTGTTAGATAGAATGGACCAAAAAGTTCAAACAGGTTATTTGAATACAGGAAAATGCTGCAGGAAAGCGCCTGCCCTAATAGTTTAGTTATCGGCTTCATACCAATTTTGTCATCTATGATCCCTACCAATACAATGATCAATGCACCCAGCAGATAACCGATAATGGGATAATTGAAAGAATGCAGATTCATAAGAACTATGTAGATCGTTAGAATAAAAAAACCGATAAAAACTGCCAGACCACCTAAAAGAGGGGTTGCTTTTTTATGTACTTTACGTGCATTTGGATTATCAAGAAAATTAATTTTATTAGCAAGTTTTATGATATAAGGTGTAATACTGTAAACTGAGAGAAAAGATAACGTGATCACACTTAAACATACATAAATAATATTCATATATCCTCATTAATTATTATTGCAAAGAAACTTATGAAACTCTGTCCATAATGGAATTCGTAGAATTTTGTCAAATCCTTTCTGTTACTCATTTTTTCCAGTTTGATCTGGATAATCCTGGTGATGAAATTAACAAATTGACAGGTTAATGTGTACGCTATTTTTTACAGGCGAGGATAAATATGAAAGTTTTTAAAAATAGAAAAGCCAGACATGATTACTTTTTTGTTCAGGAACTGGAAGCGGGTCTTGTTTTAAAAGGTTCTGAGATCAAATCGATCCGGGAAGGAAGACTTAATTTTAAGGACAGTTATGCTGTAATTGAATCCGGTGAAGTATGGCTCTATAAACTTCATATAAGTCCTTATAAATATGACAGCAATTTTGCCCCGGAACCTGAACGAAAAAGAAAATTACTTCTCAATAAAAGAGAGATAAAGAAATTAAGAATTCAAATTGAAGAAAAAGGGATGACCCTGGTCCCAACTGAAATTTATATAAACAATAAAGGTCTTGCAAAAGTAAAAATTGCGCTGGCAAAAGGGAAAAGACAATACGATAAACGCGAAGATATAAAGAAAAAAGATAACCTGCGAGATATGCAGCGCGATATGAAACAATAATAAATTGTGAATTATAAATTATGAATTACGAGCCGGAGCGAAGCAGAAGCTTATTCTCTCTGTTATATGAAGCGTTGTTCATTGTTATTAAGAAATAAATAGTAATTTATCCTTTTAAAATAAAACTACAGGAATATTATAAATATTCCTGTAGTTCATATATTTACCAAATATTTACACCAAAATAATTAGTGATGAATTTTACTGCTACATACAGAAAATATATTCCAAATATCAATTTCAAAGTATTTGGTTTAAATTTCTTTATTGTTGCCGCACCAATTTGAGCACCAACTATTGTTCCTGTTGCAAGCACAAGGGCTGCACTCAAAAATACATAGCCCTGTAATAATTTAATTAATCCACCAACAAGAGCCATAGGGATCATAACGGCTAAAGATGTACCCATAGTTACATATACTGGAGCGCCGAAAAGATAAATAAAACCGGGGACTAAAGCATATCCACCGCCTAATCCTACTATACCTGTAAAAGTTCCCACGATTGTACCAAAAAACGAAAAGGCTACTGGCTTCCCTGGAATGGTAGTATTTTTAATTGGTGAACTCTTTTTTACAGAACCTGATTTTTTAATATATCCCTTTATACCTTCCCAAATCATCCTGATAGATGGCCAAAGAAATACAAGACCGATAATTAATCCGAGTAATAGGGATCTATTTGATAAGAAAGTAAATAACCAAGAACCGATTAGAACTCCAATGATTCCTGTACCGCCTACCCACATTGTAGCTCGTTTATCTAGATTCTTCTGCTTTAGATGTCCATATCCACCTGAAATGGCAGTAAAAATAACTGCAAATAATGTAGTTCCAACTGCAATAGGTGCTGGAAATCCAAGCCAAAAATGAAGTACCGGAAGCATAACGCTACATCCTCCAGTACCAATCCAACCGCCTAAAAGACCTGCACAGAAGCCAACTAATAACAATATCAGGATGTTGAATCCTTCAAAATCAGGAACACCAGCTTTAGTAGATTTATCGAATAATAATACTAGAATGGTTGCAGTTATTATTACTACAAGTAATATTATAGTGAATTTATTTCTATCAATGAATTTTTTTTTCATAGTTTTTTCTCCTTAAATTATTTTAAATTTTACAATATATAGAGAAAAACTATCTTATTTTCCTTTCCACCAACAATGGCAGATTTTCTTTTTCATACTCTTATAAATCCTTTAATATAATTCACTTTTCACACTCATAATTTCTAATTTATTAAGCGACACACATGTTAGCAGTAACTTCTATGTCAATAACAAACACTTCTTCTTTTTTACCATTCCATTTTGATGTTAATCGAATCGGTTTCTGTATTGTAAGTGATTATCCCAAGATCAGAAATACTATCTTCATCATCATGTTTTAAGTTTCCAATTATGGTTAGTAAATTTCCTTCAACAGAAAAACTGTATCTTCCGTATTCATTTTCCTGTAATACAGCAATTTTAGGGAGGATAAACTCATCCATGTTCAGTTCTTTCTTTTCTGAATTTGTTAGAAACCATTGACGTGCACTATAGGCTACTTTACTACAATCATTTAAAATCAGTGGTTTAAGATAATTTATATTATGTGAATTAATTATTACATTAACACTTTCAACATATCGTGTAGATGACCATAAATTATAACCCAGAGCAATAATTGGAATTATCAAGATAAGGGAATAGAATTTCCTTATTGCTGTTTGTTTTGTTCTAAAAAAGTAAAATAAGAGAAAGATCGAAAATACAATTCCAAACAGGAAAACGAGTGTTGTAACATAGAACGTTATTCCAAAATATATTTGACCAAAATTCGCAATTGGCGGAGCTGAAATAAATTTTATACTCATTGGAATTGAAATTACTATCATGTAGGTTATTATACCAAGTAGTAATGCTAATAAGATAATGTTTAAACCGGAAAGGATCGTTGCGAACCAGGCAGGTTTTATCGGTTCAGTCAGCAATTTCTCTTTTTCGATTATCATAAATTTTACGGGAAATATTAAAATAAATAATAAAAATATTATTAATATTCCAATGCATGATAGAATTGTTGAATAGAGTATATTAGAAATTTTCGCGTTAATTATTGTTTCTGCAAGCTGTTTAACCAGATTATTTACTGTCAAGCCCAAGGCATGGGCGATCCAGGAACTTCCGAAAGGTTTTTTAATGAGTTCTATCGTCTCATTAAAATCAACGTTTATACCTGTACCCAATTCTTGTAGTTTTACAAAATCAAAACCTTCAATGCTTTTAGGGATTGTATTTCTAAAATCTCCATAAAAAACACTATCTGATATTTCCGCATAATAATTGAATGTAGCTATTTCTTTTACAACGTCTTTTTCTTCAAGATAAACTTGTGCTCGTGTCGGTAAAATCCCTACAATAATTACACTAACAATTGCAAATAGAATAATTCGAATTATCAATGATTTTGAAAATTTCATAATTTCTCCTTTATCTTCGCTCAGGATGACGATTTCACTTTTCACACTCATAATTTATAATTCATTAATCGATACGCTTGTTATGCCCTTTATAAATTTTCATTTCTTTAGTTAATTTAATATTCTTAAATAAATTTATTTTCGTTTTCATACTTGGACTATGATTATAAATATTCTCAGAAAAAGTTAATTTATATTTTCTAATTGTTTCTTGTGGAATTTGTCTGAATAACTTAGGTGACATAGTCCAAAACTCTAGACGTAAAACAATTAAATCACTAAGTTCTTTTAGTATTATTTTATTTCTTGAGTAACTTAGTTTTTTTAGTTTCTTTTTTGTCCAATTACATGGATAATCTTTATGAAATCCACCAATAAAATAAGATTTACTTTTTAATGGGAAAATGTTAATAAAAGATGTTGATCTTGGAAACTGCTCATGTTTTTTCCATTCATCATAAGGTAGATTATTGGGATTTTCTAGATCCCCAACATTTAGTGGAACAGATATACACAGATTTATTTTCGGTATTTCAATAGTTGAGAAATAAAATTTACTAAAATCTTGAGTAATTATTGCTGATTCCAGTTCTTCCTTAAAAAAGGTTAAGTTTCTTATACCTGACTTGAAACCGTCAGAAAGTGAACTAGCTCTTTGATGATTAACTAGCTTGGCAATTTCATTTATTAATTCTAATGAAACTCCCTTTCTTCGGATTTCTTGGCATAATCCTCTGTATGAAAATAATGCTTGGTGATAAGCATCAAATAGATCAAGTTTATCTTTCGCTTCAATTGGATAAAATAATTTTGTGTCATGCTCTTCACAAAAACCTTTAAATGAATATGCATCATTTATACCGATTTTTTTAAATTGGGTTAAACCAGTTTCTTCAACTTTAAAAGCATTAGCAGGAAATAATTGAATTAAATGATTATTTTCAGACATTTGTCTTAAAATTCCATTCTTTTGAAAAACATGTGAGTTAATTGCTTTTTCATTGCATTTTCCAAACATACAAAATCTTTCTTTATTATGTAGTTTCTTCCATGTCTCATTGATTTTTGCATCAATGTTCATTTTATACCTTCATCATTAAATCAACTATTAGCATTTTATAAGGGTACAATGTTTATATCTCCGTCAATTTCGTCGCGAACACCTACCAATTTGGGGGTTGTAAACGCAATATTGAGCGTATATTCTATTTAGATTTTAATTAAAAATAATATATATCTGCAATTATAATAATATTTGATTTATGTAAAAGTTTTATAATTTTTGGTTAAAAGTGAAAAAGATTGCTTTGTAAGAATTTTTATGTTAGATATCTCGCAATGAAAATTTAAGCACAAAAAAAAGGGAGTTGAACGAACTCCCTTTACATATAGTTTTGAAGAATTAATATTTTCTTATTTAAATTCCAAGAATTTAATATCTTCTTTTTTCTTTAACACGTGCAGCTTTACCTTTAGCTTCTCTCAGATAGAATAATTTAGCTCTACGTACACGACCGAATCTCACAACGTCTATCTTATCGATATTGGGTGTATTAAGCGGGAAGATCCGCTCAACGCCAACGCCGTTACTTATTTTTCTTACAGTAAATGTCTTAGATATCAGTGCTCCTCTTCTCTGGATCACGATTCCCTGAAACACCTGTATTCTTACTTTTGAACCTTCCTTGATCTTGTAGTGAACTTTGACAGTATCACCAACTCTGAATTCCGGCAAGTCTGTTCTAATTTGTTCTTTTCCAACTTCGTTTAGTATGTCCATCTTTTCCTCCTTTATTTTTCGGAAGATAATCTGTCTAACACAATAGCAACTGCGCTTCTCACGGAAAGGTGATTATAATTTCCCTTTCCTTCAATAGGTTTTAAAACATGATCAGCCTGTTTGTGTATCTCTTGGCATAGTCCGTTTCCGGTGCCAAAAAGAAGAAGAACAGGTTTTTTCAGTTTTATTAGATCATTAAAACTGATTTGCTGTTTTAATTTCATTGCTGTTGTGGATACTACAAGACAATCGTCTTCCTGTAAACTTATCTGTTTTTGTGCAGTCTCAATATCAACTGCATACTGAATAAGTGATAGAGCTTGAACCCTATCGTTATTATACTCTTTTGCAATATCGCTTTTCCAGAATTTTAATATTCTGTTTAGAAGAAGTTCCTGAGTTTCCAATGGTGTAATAATAAAAAACTTTGTAATGCCGAATGTTTTGCAGCTGCGTGCAATATCATGGATATCCAGATTTGTAATAGATGTTGTAACAACATCATCATGTTTATTGTAAACCGGGTAATGAACCAGCCCGAGATAGATATTCGACTGCATCAATCCTCCAGGAGGTCCGGGCGGTTTTTCCTGGTTATCTCCAATGATCTCTGCTCACGCCATTCTTCAATATCTTTATGATTCCCGGATAAAAGTACTTCTGGAACTTTTTCCCCCTTGAATTCAGGGGGACGTGTATAATGAGGGCAGCCCAGAAAACCATCTTGATGTGAATCTGAAAGAGCTGAATCAATTCTACTCAATACATTGTCCTGAAGTCTTGCCACAGCATCTATCATCACCATAGCTGGAATTTCACCGCCGGAAAGTACATAATCTCCAATGGAAAATTCATCAGTTACCAGTGTATCTCGAATGCGTTGATCGATCTCTTTGTAATGTCCGCAAACTATGATCATTTCATCTATCTGGCTGAATTTATTTACGGTTGATTGATTGAGTAATTTTCCTTGAGGAGTGAAGTAGATAACCGGGATATCCCGATCACCCTTTATCTTAGTGATAGCTTCATAGAGTGGTTCCGGTTTCATAACCATACCAGCACCGCCACCGTAGGGATAATCATCCACTTTGCGGTGTTTATTAAAAGCAAAATCTCGTATATTAGTTAATGTAACAGATAATGCCTTTTGTTTTATGGCTATCCCCACCATGCTTTCTTTAAGAAAATCTTCAAACATCTGCGGGAAAAGAGTTAATACATCAATCTTCATAATTCCATCAATCCTTCGATGCCGTGAACTGTAATGTTTTCATCATTAATATCAAGAATGAATTTATCAAGTAGCGGGATCATTAATTCCTGCTTATTTTTCAATTCACAGATCAGTAGATCATAAACTGAATTATTCAAGAGCTCAACAACTTTTCCGATCACTTCAGAATTGAAAATAATTTCTTTTCCTACATGATCATCAATATCAAGAGTTTTGATAAAAGATTCAACTACACTTTTTGGAAGCATCACTTTCACATTGCGTTCATTTGCTGCCAGCTTTGCGGATTCAACGTCATCAATTTTTATCCGGTAGTTTTTTTTTACTTCTTCTACCGTCACATATCTCACACTATTATTTTTAAAGACCAAAAAAACATTTTCTAAAAAATCAGGTTGGAAATCTATACCGGGTTTGAATGGGATAAATCCATCCTCATCCATAAGCTTTCCCAGTTTGCCAATTTCAACCAGGTCAGAAATAAGCATTTATTCTACAATTTCTAAAACAGCTTTTTTCCCTTGTCTTGCAGATACAGCTGTCATAATTGTACGAATTGCACTTGCTGTACGACCCCGTTTACCAATAACTTTTCCAATATCACTTTTAGCAGAACGAAGTTTAAAAGTAGTAGATTTTTCACCTTTAACTTCTTCAACTTTTATCTCTCCGGGATCATCAACTAAAGCTTTTACGATGAATTCAATAAGGTCTTTCATCTTTATTTCTCTTCAGTTTCCTTTTTCTTGGGAGTTGCTTCTATTTTTACTTCAGGTTTTTTCTCAGCTTTCTTTTCTGCTACTACAGCTTCAATTTTTTCAGCTTTTTCAACAGGTTTTTCTTCTGCTGGTTTTGTTTCTTTTTTCTCTTTTTTAGGTTCAGATTTTTCTTCAGTTTTCTTAGCTGCTGGTTTCTTGGTAGCAGGTGTTGCTTCTTCTTTCTCAGCTTTCACCTCTTTTTTCACAGCTTTTACTGCCGGTTTCTTAGCAGCAGGTGTTGCTTCTTTTTTCTCAGCTTTCACCTCTGTTTTCTCAGCTTTTGCAGCCAGTTTCTCTGCTTTTGCAGCCAGTTTCTCTGCAACAGGTTTTGTCTCTTTTTTCACTGTTTTCTTTGGTGCAGTTTTCTTAGTTGTGGTCTTTTTAGTTTCTTTCTCTTCACCTTCAGTAATTTCGTTTTTCAGATTATGCCATTTCTCTAATATCCCAGCTTTACGAAATAAAGATCTTACTGTATCTGAAGGTTGTGCTCCTTTTTCTAACCATTGAATAGCTTTATCTGTATCCACTTTAAGTGTTAGCGGATCAGTTTTAGGATCATAATATCCTAGAGATTCAATATATGCACCATCTCTTTTTTTACGAGAATCTAAAACAACGATCCTGTAAAAAGGTGTATCAATTTTACCCATTCTTTTAAGCCTTAGCTTAACCATTTCGACTCCTTTTTCTTAATGAACTTTTATTAATTACTAAAAAAGATTAATTTTTTTTTTGCCATTTATCGTCAAGCATTTTCTAGATACTCAAATTACTGTTTTAACTTATTGCAATGTAAAAAGTTATAAAACAGTTTTGCCATATAATCCTTATTACTTAAATTACCAAGTTTTAGAAAGGAAGCATACCTTTCTTCATGAACTTGGGATTACTGAATTGCTTCATCATTTTTTTCATCTGTTCGAATTGCTTGAGAAGTCTGTTTACATGCTGTATTGAAGTTCCGCTTCCCTTAGCGATTCTATCTCTGCGACTTCCATTAATACTGGCTGGTTTTTCCCTTTCCTGGGGTGTCATTGAAAAGATGATAGCTTCAATGTGTTTGATATCCTTTTCATCCACTTTCATTCCTTTCATTGCTTTGCCGCTCATGCCTGGTATCATTCCCATCAATTGATCCATGGGTCCCATCTTCTGTATTTGCTGTAGCTGGGAAAGAAAATCTGAAAAAGTGAATTGATTCTTCTGCAGTTTCTTAGCCAATTTTTCGGCTTCCTGCAGATCAATGTTAGCTTCAGCTTTTTCAATTAAGCTCAAGACATCACCCATTCCAAGAATTCTATTTGCCATTCTATCGGGATGGAATTCTTCCAAATCAGAGATTTTTTCACCCGTACCAACAAATACTACAGGTTTGCCCGTAACTGCTTTGATAGAAAGAGCTGCACCGCCACGAGCGTCACTATCCATTTTTGTCAGGATCACACCATCAAACTCAAGTTGATTATTAAATTCCCTGGCAACATTCACAGCATCTTGCCCTGTCATTGCATCAGCAACGAAGAAAATGTAATCAGGTTTCAGGAGTTTTTTCAGATCCTTCAATTCCTTCATCATTTTTTCATCAATATGCAATCTTCCAGCCGTATCAAAGATCATAAGATTTGTGTCTGAATTCTCTGATAATTTTACTGCTTTCTTAGCTATTTTGATAACATTTTTTTGATTCTCATCAGCTAAAACTGGGACAGAAAGCTGTTTACCCAAAACCCTTAATTGCTGAATAGCAGCTGGACGGTAAACGTCACATGCAACGAGTGTAGGGGAGAGGGATTGTTTTCGAAAATTACTAGCCAGTTTTGCACAGGATGTAGTTTTACCTGAACCCTGCAAACCAACCATCATGATCTTGTTAAGTTTATTATCGTGTAACCTGATCTTGAAATTCTTACTACCCATTAGCTCAATAAGTTGATTATGTACGATCTTTACAACTTGATGACCGGGAGTAAGGCTTTTCATCACTTCAGTTCCCACCGCTTTGGCACTGACATCATTGATGAAGTTCTTTACAATTTTGAAGTTAACATCAGCTTCTAATAAAGCACGACGAACTTCACGCATTGATTCTTTTATGTTCTGCTCGTTGAGTTTTCCTCGACCCTTAAGTTTACGGAAAATGGAATCAAAACGTTCTGTTAAACTATTAAACATAATTATTTATTTTTAAGACTCTGTATTTGCTTTTTATAATTATCTGAACCAAAAACAAATGAACCTGCAACCAAAATATCGGTACCTTTACTGATAAGTTTTGGTGCATTACTTTTATTAACTCCGCCATCAACTTCAATTTCCAGTTCGGGATTGATCTCGGCACTGAACTTACGAAGTTTTTCAATTTTATCATAAACCAGCGGAAGAAAGGATTGTCCCCCAAATCCAGGGTTAACACTCATGATCAAAACAAAATCAAGATCAGCAACAACAGGAAAAATAGTTTCAACCGGAGTAGCGGGATTCAATGCTATACCAGCCCTTACACCATATTTTTGCAGAACTTTTAATTGTCTGTGAATATGAGTTTCAGCTTCTTGATGAAAAGAAACATAGTCAATATTCCATTTACCCAATGTATCAAGATATTTATCCGGATTAGTAACCATCAAATGCACATCAACCGGGATTTTGGTTATATCTTTTATTTGTTTGATAACCGGTAAACCAAAAGTAAGGTTAGGTACAAAATGGCCGTCCATTACATCCAAATGCAAAATATCAGCGCCAGCTTTTTGTATATTATTGATCTCTTCTTCCAAACGAACAAAATCCGCAGAAAGCAGAGAGGGAGCTATTTTTATCATTTTATTTACCTGTATTTTCTATTTTGCTCTTGTCTCAAGAAGAAAACCATATTAGATAATTTAACATGTAATATCTTGTTAATATCACTGATAAGTTGTGATCTCCTGAGTACAAGTTCCTGCATCCATACATTGTTGGATACTGCAATAAAAAGGACACCTTTCTCTAATTTAACAATAGAAGCACGTTCAGCCAGCAGGTTACCAACTATCTTTTTCCAGCCGAATGCAATTGCTATAAGATCATGGTTTTCTTCACCGGCAATACTAAAGACCAGGTCTTTAACAGTATTACCGGTTTTGAAAGTTCTCATCGGATATTAACTACTATAATTAAGGAGCTTAATCCTTCTTGAAAAAGAGGGAGATTCCCCACCATGCAAAAATTGATACTGAAACAATTGCCCAATATGCTGTACCAAGCGCATTATATGCATTTGGAAAATATGTCGATAGGAATGTTATCGCAAAAATTGCAGGTGCTGCGGCAAGGAGAATTAACAAGATATAACCCAGTAGTTTTTTTAATTTTAAACCATTTATTAAATTAATTGCCAGAACACCCAAAGCGATCAATATTATAGTTGCAATGAATATTAACACATTTGATAGAAAGGGAAGACCGATTTTATTTAGGGCAATGATAGGACTAAAAAAACCAACTAAAAGTAAAACTATACCAGCTATCTTATAAACTACTACAAGTTTTTTAGATTCAATTACATTTTTTCTTTGATGTTTTTTTATATAAAGATATACCAGTGCAAAAACCACAGTGAAGAATGCCAGATAAAAGAAAAATCCAAATGTTGGATCATCCGAAGAAAGCCCTAAAGCTGCAAATGCAAGCAATAAAACGATCCATCCAAAAATACTAATTACCTTTTTCAAGTTTTCCTCCCATTATTTTAATTTAATTATTCAACTTCAATATTTACTTTGATCATAGTTGAAATCTCAGTAGTAAAACTAATTTCAACTTCAAATGTACCAACGTCTTTAAGATGTTTTTCCATATTAACATTTGCTTTATTAATAGCAATATCTTTTTCAGCAAGTGCTTTTACAATATCATTTTCAGAAACAGAGCCGAAAAGATGGTTATTCTCGTCTGCTCTTCTAACAAAGGTGATTTCAACACCTTCGATTGTTTTTACGACCTCTTGATATTTGCTATGTAAAAGAAGCTTCTCTTCAGCCGCTTGTTTTTTTATCTCCTCAATTTTGGAGAGATTTCTTGGGCTTGCAGGGATTGCAAATCCTTTTGGTAAAAGGTAATTTCTGGCATAACCAGGTTTTACTTTTACAACTTTACCGGCTTCACCTAAAGCCTTTATATCTTTAGTTAAGATAATTTTCATTTATTTCCTCCGTATCTATTTTTCTAAAATTCAACCATATATCAGCAAGCCCAACCAGAGCTACTAATATTAAAATATAATAATTAAACACCAGTGAAAAGATCAATAAAAAAAACAAAATTTTTGATCTTCTGAAGAAATCTCCCCAGTAAAAATCAATAACTGAAATTCCCTGGATCAAAAACAATGGTGTGATCATAATAAGTGCGTTAATGCCAATGATCTGAAAATTGGGCATAAGGAATCCAGCGAGTGAGATTATCAAAAAATATATTATATAGAAGGGCATCCGGATCTTTTTATGTTCTAATTTCAAATCTCCCTTTTTGGAGATTATTAATGAGCTTATATAAATTGAGAATACTATTGTGAACACCCATATTCCCATATAATATTTTGTGAAAATTTCCTGAAAACTCTCAGTGAATTTCAGTGCCAAAGATAATTGTTCACTGTCATTTTGAAATGATTGTGCAACAAACTCTTTATATTTATCCATAACCTGAGCAATGGTTTCCGCAAATTGTTTTCCAAAAATGATCATTCGTATCACAGCATAAATAATATTAAGAAAAACAACTGAGATCATCGCATTAATGTAATTAAGTGTGCGGTGCAAACTCCATAAATAAAGAAATGATGATAATCCTACTCCAATTAAAACATCCATAGCAGTAATTACATCTAAAACCCCAAAGATTAAGAGTATAGCGGCGAAACCAAAGTACACAGAAAAGAACAATTTCTTATTATTCTGGTATTTAACACTAAATGCTAATATAAAGATCAATCCCCAGAAAGGGGATACCGTTGCAATAACAACTGAAATTACAGCTATTAATATCACTGCTTATTTTTTATGTTTATCAGTGTATTGGAGTAAACCCATCTGACGTGCTTTCTTGATCTCAACTGCGATCTTTCTTTGATGTTTTGTACAAGCACCGGTAAAACGTCTTGGTGTAATTTTACCGCTTTCAGATATGAATCTCTTCAATAAACCAACATCTTTATAATCAATTACGGCATCTTTATTCTTACAGAAAAAACATACTTTCTTTTTAAAAAGGAATCTATTTCCTCTTGGTTTGAAAGTTCTCTTTCTGCTATCTCTGTCTTGCGGGGCTCTTGATGGTGGATATGATCTTGCAGGTCTTGCCTTCGCAGTCTCTGGTGCTTTATTTTGTACTTTTGTTTGTTCTATTTTTTCTTCCATTATAATCTCCTACATTTTTCTAGAATGGTACATCATCATCAGTTACATCTGCAACTGGTTGACTTATGTTCTTGTTACTGGTTTTATCAGCAGGTTGGAATTCATCCTTTGAAGTTGAATCATAACTCTCCTTTTCCAGGAAAGAAACCTTGCCGCCGATAATTTCTGTCACTTTTCGGTTTTGTTCGTTCTTATCAACATAAGAATGAGTTCGCAAATAACCTTCTACGAGTACAGGGCTTCCCTTATGTAAGTATTCTGCACATTGTTCCCCGCGTTTACTCCAAACAACAACATCGATGTAACCAGTTTCTTGCTGCCATTCACCATTTTTTTGGTAATTCCGATTGAATGCAATAGAAAGCTTTGCAACTGGAGTTCCATTTGGAAGATAGCGTAATTCAACATCTCTAGTTAATCTTCCACTAATAATTATCGAATTAATATTCGGAAACCTAAGTTCTTTTGACATAATACCTTCCTATTTAACTAGAATATTATTACGAATAACATATTCATGCAGTCTGTAGAAACGGTCAAGTTCGGTTACTTTAGTTGCATCGAGAGTGAAATAATTGATAAAATAGTAGCCTTCTTTGAAATTGTGGAACTGAAAAGCCAGACGTTTCTTTCCCCATTCGTCAGTGTTAAGGATCTCACCGCCGTTTTCTTTGATGAAATTTTTGATTGACTCGTTCTCTTTTTTAGAATTATCTTCACTAAGAGTCGGAGTGATCACGACCATACTTTCATACTTATTAAGCATTTTACCTCCTTCGGTCATTGTCAGATAGTAAATTTATTACTATCTATCGATCCTGAGATTTCAATATTTTCTCAGAATAGGATTTTTTATATTTACTGTACTCATTGATCAATTGATCAAAATCATTATTTTGATAATTTTCCAGTAGAATATTTAACATTTCAAAAACATTATTTAAAGTTAATATCTCTTCTTTTGAGAAATCGGATAGAACATAATTGGAAAGGTCTTTTTCCTCTGGTGACCCTACGCCAATTCGGATCCTGCCAAATTCAGTAGAGCCAAGAGTGCTAACAATAGATCTAAGTCCGTTGTGACCACCATTTCCACCACTTTTCCTTATCCTGATCTCTCCGATTGGTAGATGAATATCGTCAACTATGACAAGTATTTCATCAATCCGGTACTTTGTTAGAATAGAAGTAACTGCTTCACCGCTTCTATTCATATATGTTTTTGGTTTTATAAAGATCACATTATCTAAAATCAGATAATCATATTTAATTCTTTTTTTAAATTTAAGGTTTTTGGCTTTAAAATAGGAATCCAGAAAAGTGAAACCAATATTATGTCGGTTAGATTTATATTTTTTTCCTGGATTTCCAAGCCCGACTACAAGTCTCATTATTCAGATTCTTTTTCGGAATCCTTTTTCTCAGCAGCTT
Organism: Candidatus Tenebribacter davisii; assembly: GCA_030765535.1. Taxonomy (GTDB): domain Bacteria; phylum Cloacimonadota; class Cloacimonadia; order Cloacimonadales; family TCS61; genus Tenebribacter; species Tenebribacter davisii. Next base: position 5,921 of record JAVCCH010000136.1, on the reverse strand, counting down.
CACCTTCAACACCTTCAACACCTTCTGCGCCTTCTTCACCTTCAATTTCTTCTTCTTCTTCTTCTTCAGGCTCTTCCATAATAGTTGGTAAGCCTACAGATACAATTGTTGTATCATCAGAGAAGTTAGTTTCAATATCCTTGGAAACATCAATATCACTAAAGTGAATGGAATCACCGATATTTAATTTGGAGACATCTACACTAATTTCATCTGGAATATTTTCTGGCAGGCAGGTAACCTGGACTGATCTCTGAATAATCTCAAGAACTCCACCTTCTTTAATACCAAGTGCTTCGCCCGTAAAATTTATTGGCACTTCAATAGTGATTGATTTACCTTTATGAAGTTCTAAGAAATCGATATGTACGACTTCTCTTGTTAATGGATGGATTTGTTTTTCTTTGATGAAAGTCTTATATGTTTTTCCATCAACAGTAATATCGAAGAATGCTACTTGTCCGATAGATTTTTTATATTCATGTGTATATTCACGAACATTCAAGGAAATTTTAATTCCTTCTTGTCCATTCCCATAGATTATACCAGGGATAAGACCTTTCCCTCTTAATTCTGTGAGATTAGATCTTTTTCCCAATTTTCTTTTCTCTGCATTAATTTTTATGTTCATTCTTTCCTCCGTTGAAATCCCTCTGTGGATTTTATGTCTATCTAAATAAGATACTTAAAGACTCTTCAATGTGAATTTTTTTTATTGCATTTGCTAATAATTCAGCGATAGAAAGTTGAACTATTTTCTTGCATTTTGCTTTTTCTTTGCTTAGTGGTGCGGAATTTGTAATGAATAATTTTTCAATAGGTGATTTTTCCAGGTTAGTTATAGCATTTCCAGAAAGTACTCCATGCGCACAAGCAGCATAAACTTTTTTTGCTCCATGGTTTATGAGCGATTGTGACATTTTGCATAAACTACCACCAGTATCAATTATATCATCAAAAAGAATTGCTGTTTTACCTTCGACATCACCGATAATATTCAATATTTCAGCATTATCATTATTATCTATTCTGCGCTTATCACCTATTGCTAAAGTACAATCAAGCCGTTTAGCTATTGCTCTGGCTCTAGCGGTTCCACCTGTATCAGGTGAAACAACAACTGTATTATTCAAATCAAGATTTGCTTTGAAGTATCTAACAAATATCGGAGTTGAATAAAGGTGATCAACTGGGATATCAAAGAATCCCTGAATTTGATCTGAATGAAGATCCATTGCCACAATTCTGTCAGCACCTGCTTTAGTGAGTAGATCAGCGATCAGCTTTCCTGTAATTGCAACTCCAGGTTGATCTTTTTTATCGGAACGTGCATATCCAAATATTGGGATGATACAATTTATCCTTGCTGCTGATGCACGTTTTAGTGCATCTATCATGATGAATAATTCCATTACATTATCATTGACCGGGTAGCAGGTAGGCTGGATAATAAATGTATCAGCACCTCGAACGTTCTCATTGATCTTAACGAATGTGTTATCATTAGAAAATTTAAAAACTTCAGCATCTCCTAAAGGAATTCCTGAATATTTTGAAACTTCATTCGCTAATTCTATATTTGCATTTCCTGTAAATATCTTTAATCTAGAATACATTCAATTTTATTCAGCAGCAGGAACTTCTTTGACTTCTTCTGCGGGTTCTTCTGCGGGTTCTTCTGCTGGTTCTTTTGCTGGTTCTTCTGCTGGTTTTTCTGTTGATTTTTCTTTTGATTTTTCTTTTGATTTTTCAGAACTTTCATTAGCAGAAGTTAGTGCTTCTTTAAGAACTTCTTTGTATTTCTCAATGATGACATTCTCTATCAAAGTTCTAGTTTCAGTATTAATCGGATGTGCAATGTCACGGTATTCCCCTGAACTAACTCTTCGGCTTGGCATTGCAACAAAAAGACCATTATCACCTTCAATAACTTTAATGTTTCTAATGATAAATGCATCGTCTATAACCATATTAACGAATGCTTTTAGCTGATTACTTTCTCTAAGAAAAACTTTAACATCTGTAATGTTCATTTTGTACTCCTTTTAGTTTTAGTAATGTAATTCCAATAGCCTCTATTAGAATAGTATATTGAAAATTTCTTTGCAGTTGCTCGGTCAGGGCAGAAACCAATTATTGTGGCTCCACTACCAGAGAGCATTGCTTTCCCTGCACCGTTATCCTCAAGATAATTTATGATCTCTAAGATTTCGGGATATTTTCTACAAACACCTTCTTGAAGTTTATTATAGCACAACTGAATGTCATTGTCCTTGATTAGTTTAGTCCAATTATTGTTTTCGTGATCATCTAATGAAACAGCCTCATAGGCTTCTTTGCTGGAAATTCTTATTCCCGGATTAACCAGGAAAATGTTATCCAGCTTGATTTCATCAAGATAATGGATCTTTTCACCTCGATCTTCACCCAAAGCACAACCACCTTCTAAAAAGAAATTAATATCACTACCAAATGTCTCAGCGATATCATGCATTTCTTTTTTTTTAAGGTTAAGTTGCCATAATTTTGATAGAGCAATTATCGTACTTGCTGCATTACTGCTTCCACCACCCATTCCTGCGGCAATAGGTATTTTTTTTTGCAATTCTATTTCTACACCAAATTTCACATTATATTTTTCTTTTATAAAGACCGCAACTTTGTAAATGAGATTTTTATCTACACTTACAAAATCTATGTCTGACAAAATTTTAACAGTACCTTTTTTTGTCAAAGCAAAATTTATAATATCAGCAAGTTCTATTTCAGAAAAAATTGTTCTAATCTGATGATATCCATCGGGACGTTTTGCAAGAACATCAAGAAAGAGATTTATTTTTGCCGAAGAATTTATTCTTAGATTTTTTTTCTTCAGATTTTCCATAATAATAATAGTAATAATAATTATATTCGTAGCTATTATAGTATCTATGTGGTTGAATGCCATTTATTACTACTCCGGCAATATTAATATTAATATTTTCCAGTAGTTCTTTTGTTCTCCTAACAACATTTTTATCAGCTTGGTCTACACGAATCGCTAAAATTAGTAAATCGATCTTTTTTGCCATAACCATAGAGTCTGTAACAGCAATAACTGGAGGAGAATCGAAGAGGATATAATCATATTTCTCTTTTAATTCTTTGATTGCAACATCCATCCGTTTGGAAGCAAGCAGTTCAGAAGGATTTGGTGGGATAATACCACTTGTTATAATATCGAGATTTTTAATATTAGATTGCTTAATTACACTTTCAATTTTTACAGATTTGTCCATGAGGAAATCACTTATGCCTACTTCTTTATCGAAATCAAGAATCGTGTGAACCATAGGTCTTCTAAGGTCAAGATCAACTAAAATTACTTTCGCATCCATCTGGGCAAGTGCAGTAGCTATATTAGCCTGAATTGTAGATTTCCCCTCTTTTAGGCCTGAACTTGTTATAAGCAGGGTAGTACAATCAGAATTTTTCTTGCGGGATAATATATTCGTACGTAAAATTCTAAATGCTTCTGAGGTAAAAGATTTTGGAGAATAATCCATAATTAATTTAGCCTGGATCTGTTGATGGACTTTTTGTAAAATCTCTTTCTCAGGTCCTTTTGCTGTAGCTATTTTCTGTTCAATATTATCAAGCTCGAAGTCATCGGTCTGGATTATAGGAATAGTTCCTAATACAGGTAATGATACGAATTTGCGAACATCATCAAAAGTTCTGATTTTTGAATCCAGTGAATTGATTAAAAGTGCTGCTCCAATTCCAAGACCTAAACCAAGAACTATAGCGATCATCATATTCATTTTTTTGTTAGGTTTAATCGGCACATCTGGAATACGTGCTTCCTCAACAATTCTAATCTTACCGATCTTTGATTTTTCAGCGATCTTCGCCTCTTCATATTTTTCAATCAGCATTGTATATGTCTTTTCATTGATCTTATAATTACGTTCTAATCTGGCTAATTGTACTTCAGTATCTGGGAGTTGAGACATTTTCTCATTGTATTTCTCAACAACAGCTCGCAAACTGATCACTTTAGATGATTTAATATTTTGGTCTATCTGAGCAGTAGAGATCTGTTCTATCAAACTAGATCTGAAGATCAAGGGATCGACAGAACCGGATTTAACTTTTATAATTCTTTGAATCTCTTCTCCAAGCTTTAGTTTAGCAGCCTCAATTGATTCTTTTTGTGTTATAAGTTCGGGATGGTCTGGTGAGTAATCAGATTTTGTGAGCAAGTTAACATATTGAGTTTGGAGTGTTACAATTTCTCCTTTTAGTTGCTCAAGAATTGGTGAGGACAATACCGAATTGACATCTGAAAGTAAGATGTCTTGTACAGCTAATTCTTTTTTCAGAAATTCAAGCTGGCTATTTACAACGTCCAGTTCAGTTTCTGCTTCAGCTAATAATGCTGTAATGTCAGAAGATTGCTCAATAAGTTTCTGTGTTTCTTCTGAAAGCATTGAAATTCCTTGTTCAATTTTATATGTTCTAAGTTCTTCTTCAGAGGAACGTAAGCGACGATCTTGTTCATCAAGCTGATTTGCCAAAAATTCCTTGGCATTTCTAAATTCTATCCTGGCATAATTAGTATCTTGTTGTAATAGTGCATGAGATGCAGCATTCGCAGCCTCTTTCGCTTCTAATGGGTTAGTTGATTCAAAATTTATGATCAAAACATCAGTTTCCCTCTCCGTATCAACAGACAAGTTTCTTTTTAAATAGTATTCTGGAAGGATCTCAGCCTCTGAGATGGGGAAGGTCTTATATCCATCATTTCTTAAAAGTATTTGATTAGCTATTGTCATTACCGGGAAACTTTGTAATATCTGTATGTAATTATTAATAGAAGAAGTTTTATTGCTCATTGTAGCAAAGAGTAGATTACTGCCCATATTTTCTTCTAAAAGCACTTTAGATGTTGCCTTATAAATTCGAGGTGCTTTTGCAGTATATATAAACGATATGACAAACACTGTTAAAAAAATTGTTGCTACTATCCATCTGAATCTAAGAATTATATTTAAATAATCACTTAATTTAATCTCTTGTTCTTCAAAATCCTCGTTGAATTTAACTTGATTGTATTGATCTTTCATATTACCTCATAGTTTATTTGCTGATATTTGATATTGCAACATATACACTTAAAATAACAGCTATCTCAGATAGCCAATTTACTGCTTTAGTAAAAGCATAATATGTTGAACCGGAAATAATGACAGTATCTCCAGGTTTTAATACCGGGATCAATTCAGGTTGTCCAGTATCCAGATATTCTTTCAGGTCAACTTCAATTATTTTATCACCATCCATTGTTGAGCGGATAATTTTAACTTTAGATAATTTTGCATTCTCTGTGGGGCCGCCTGCAGATGATATCAACGTTAGCAGGTCCGTATCATCGGGAACAATATAGAGACCTGGTTTTCTAACCTGACCCCAGATATAAGTTCTTATTTTAAGCTGTTCTGTCCCTGTAAGAGAACCGGAATACTGGTAGACAGCACCTGGATTATATGTGGAAAAATCACTGCCTTCAGTTTGAGCCCATAATCCAAAAATCATTCCAACAACAAATATAATAATTAATATTTTTTTCATTTATACTCCTTGGAAATTTTTAAAATTTTTTTTTCCAGTTAAAAGTCAAGATAATTTACTCCTCTACGAATAGATAGCGTTCTACGGATTCAGATCCATGTAAGATGGTATAATTATTCCCTTCAATAGGACTTGGCGTGGTATAGGGTATTCCAAAGGCATCAACCCGCCAGATCAAGACTGTTCCGGGTTCAATCGGAGGTCCCTGGTATTGAACTGAGAAGTCCTGACGATCTAAAGGTGTATTTTGCCATATAAGTTCTCTATTTTCATCAAAAATAAGTAATCTATGCTGTATCGCTTCATCA
>JAVCCH010000179.1 GCA_030765535.1 Candidatus Tenebribacter davisii | reverse complement strand
CACTAAAATTGGTTTGAAGGAAGAAAGATATAAGCTGGGATAGAATCCTGCTACAAGTCCTGTAATACCGGTTAATAATAAAACCTGCAAGATCAGGTCAATTTGTCCACCATCGAATAATTGCAGGTTTTTGTCCGTGAGTTGATTAAACCCCGGCAACAGAAGTTCTATTAATACAAGGGCGAAGATCATTCCCAAAAATGCGAATAAAACTGACTCACCCAAGAATTGCCACATCAGATTTTTGCGATAGGCACCTACAACTTTTCTAACTCCCACTTCTCTGGCTCTTTTACTGCTGCGTGCAGTGCTAAGATTCATAAAATTTATACAGGCGATCAGCAAGATGAAAAAGGCTATAAATGTGAAAATATAAACATTATTATTAACTTCGGAGGTGCTATCAGCAATATCGATATCGAAATTCGATCTGAGATGAATATCTTTGATAGATTGAAGATAATAATGAGCATCGAACCCAAAGTCTTTTTCTTTAATACGCTCATTTATTTTTTCTACCACAAGGTCTGGATCGGCATTTTCTGCAAGCAAAAAATAACCATTGAAATAGTGATTACCCCAATCAAACGGAGCTAATAATTTCATCGACATCAGCAGGTCAAAATCGAAGTGAGTATTAGAAGGCAGATCTTCTATAATTGCAGATACTGTTGCTATCAATCTACCATTATAAAGATCAATAGTTTGCCCCATTGGATCTTCGTTCCCAAAATACTTTTGGGCAGTACTGCGAGTTAGAACTATTTTTTCTACGCTACTCAGAGCCTCTTCCACATTTCCGGAAACCACATTAAAATCAAATAACCTGAAGAAACTTGAATCTGCACAAGCCAGTTTTCGTTCAATAAATTTTGTGTCTCCCACCTTAACCAAAACTTCATCTACGGGTCGGTAGCGGGAAGCTTCTTCTATTTCGGGGATATTTTCCTGCAAATATGGAGTGAATTCTCCCGGAGTAACTACTGCTTGAAAAGTCTGTTCTCCTAATTCTGCCCTGCCAACTAATCTATAAAGTCTATCAGCATGTTGATAAAACTCATCATAACTGTTTTCATCTTGTACCCACAGCATGATGAGCACGAATACAGCTAAACCAAGTGCTAATCCGAAAATGTTTATAAATGAGAATCCTTTATGTCTAAGTATGTTCCTGAAAGCGATCTTAAAATAGTTTTTTAACATTTTCCCTCTATTTTATTTTATTTTTCTATTATAAATATAGCAATTAATATGCCAAAGGCATAAGATGTTAAAACATAAGAAATTAGCTTTAATAACCTGCTAGAAATGTGTGCGATGTAGAACAATTAACGTACGATTACGGACATTTTAAATAAGTAACAACACAGAGGTACAAAGACACAGTGAAATAAATTCTCCTGTCATACTGAGTTCATCGAAGTAGGAAGTATTAGAAAACACTGAAAATGTTATGAAGTAAATAACAGGAAAAGAGAGAGAGATGTTGAAAGAGAATCCCTCTACTGTCTCCCTTATTGCTAAGGGAGAATAAGAGATGCCATTGTAAGAAGGTAATTGAAAAGAAATTACATTGATATGAATTTCTCCCTGCTATTCTACGTTTCCCTTTTTACGATTCCTCTTACACCCTTTGTATAAAAGGGAACTGCAAGGGATTCATATAATTGTTAGATCTACTTAAGCACACATTATATTTGCTGCCGTTAAATTATTTTGTTATTGACAGTTAGCTAAGCACTTAACACTTTCGAATACGAGCCTTTAATTTCTGAGGAAAATAAAAGAAAAATTTTGTAAATAAATTCAAAGTTCAAATAATAAAAAATAGAACTAAAATTTCTAAAAGGAGAGAAAATGAAAAAAATGAATTATTTAGTATTCCTTACTATTCTTTTAACTTTTTTTTCATCATTGCTGTTTGCACAAGAAAATGTCGCTAGTATGGTTAATTTAGATGTTAAACCTGCCTCAAATTCTAACATCAAAGAGGGTATTTTAAACAACACAGATCCGCAAAGATCGCGGGAACTTTATCAACTCGATGATGGCAGTTCGGAAGAAACTCTTGGTATGACCCCAGCCAGTGATTTTATGGTTCTGAATGCCTTCGAGGCAATTGCAGGTTCAGAAATAATCGGATCTATCAGTATTGCCTGGGGAACTCCGGGAGACGTAACTCCTACCGGTCATCCGGTAAGGCTTATTCTTTATAATGATCCAACTAATGACTGGGATCCAAGTGATGCTGTTTATTTAACAGAAGCTTCGACGACTATCACTAATCCTGATACAGACATATTTACAACAGTTACAATACCTGCAACTATGGTTAGCGGTGTTTTTTATATAGCTTCATTATATGAAAATGCAACGGGATTGTTTCCATGCTCTCTTGATATAACTACGACTCAAGGTTCTTCCTGGTATGTTTGTACAACATCACCGGGTACTTTTGATGTTAACGATATAGGTGATCCTTCATATGATTTTCCTCTGGATTTAATTGATAATTACGGTCATCCCGGTAACTGGCTTCTTCGAGCTGATACTATTCCGCCACCGGAAATTGAAGTTACACCACTTTCCTTTGATATCAATCTGGAAACTGGTCAGATGGATACTCAAGTACTAACTATCGAAAATATTGGTGATTCCCATCTAGACTTTATCATAACAAAGGAAATAACATCCGGTGAAAGAGCTGAATCTTATCCTTCTAATAATACAAATTCACGGGCTATCGGTGATATTTTGGGAAGTTATGGTAATTCAACAGCTTTTTCTATAGGAATAGTTTTGGTTGATGATCTGTTTTATAGTGTAAATGTTGCTTTTAATTTAGATGTTATTGACCCTGCTGGCCAAGTTGTCATAGCTTCATATCCTATACATCCTGATCCTTTTGGTATAACTTGGGATGGGACATATCTCTGGATTGGAGATGTAAACGGAGATGTGTTTTCGTATAACCTTGATGGCACTTCAGCAGGCGGTTCATTCAGTTGTCCTTCTACTGCATTTCACGCCTTGACCTGGGATGGAGATTACTTTATAGTAAATAATATATATGTAACGAATCCAACTTTCTATAGGTTAGATAATACCGGTACTGTAATTGAAATGTTTTCATCGAGTTTTGGTGGTTTCTCAGAACAAATTGTCTGGGTACCGGAACATGAAAACGGGAATTTATGGAGTTGTGGTCTTTTTGGTTCTTATGTGTCACAATTCAATCTTAACAGCGGTTCCGGAACTGCCGAGTTTATTACACAATTTATACCACCCGATGCAGGAGAGATCTATTCCATTACACATGACAGTTTCGATCTGTGGTTGAGTGACTGGGACGGTCCTCTCTATAAGATAGATGATGGAATAAATGAAGGATGGCTTTATTGCAGCACCACAAATGGAATTATTGCACCGGGAAATTCATCATATATTAATGTATCTTTTGACGCAACCAATCTGGTCGAAGGAATTTATGAAGCTAATCTGCATATCATTAACAATGATCCAGATGAAAGTTATCTGGAAATCCCTGTCACAATAACAGTGGCACCTCCTATTGAAGCGGGAACAATTCTTCCTGCTATTACACAACTTCATCAGAATCATCCGAATCCCTTTAACCCGACAACTATCATCAGTTTTGATCTGGTAAATGCCGGTGAAGTCACTTTAAATGTTTATAATGTTAAAGGGGAACTTGTAAGAACACTGGCTTCCGAAAACTTGTCGGCAGGATATAATTCAGTCACTTGGAATGGTACAGATGAAAACAACAAACAAGTATCATCAGGAGTATATTTTTACAAGTTGAAGGCAGGGAATTACGAAGAAACCAAAAAAATGATACTGCTAAAATAGTGAAATTTTGCGAATAGCTGGAACCCTTCGCCTTGGGTTCTACATAATAAACAAATTAGCCCTTCATAAAAATTGAAGGGCTTTTGTTTATCAAATTCAATGATATGATTTAGACTATATCCCAAATAATTAAATTCTCCTGTCATACTGAGTTAATCGAAGTGGAGAGTATTCTTTCAGTTCTCACTATAACCTAAGAGAGAACATTAGATGCTGCCGTTAAATTATTTTGTAGTTGACAGTTAGCTAATCACTTAACACTTTCGGATGTGAGCCTTTAATTTCTGAGGAAAAAATAATAATAATGAAACTAAATTAAAAAACAAAATTGAAAGATCTAAATGGAATATATACGACATTTGTCGGGGACACAAACATTATGCCTAATAAGAAAAGTATATTTTAGGAGTTATTATGGAGAATTATGAAGTTGGTCAAGCTACTGCACATTATAGTGCAAATGGTACACGAATCTTAAAATATTCAGTTGAAATAAAACACAATATGCTAAACGAGTATAGGGTTATTTCAGCTCCTGATTTATCAATGCTTCAACATAAAGTAAATTCCCAAGTTGATAAATGGGAAGAAAAATGGGAGAAGCTAACTGAAAAAAAAGAAAAAGAGATGAAATTATCCGCTCCTATAGAAGAAGCTAAAAATAGAACTATTGAAGCTCAGCAAGCATCACAGGTAATTGAAAACCTTTTAAAGTACACATTGGATATTGATGATGCAATTGATTTACCAAAGAATCCAAAAGAAACACTTGCAACTTACGAAAGCTATCCGGAAACTCATTGGAATCATGATAGTATTGTTAAGGAAATAAAAATTCTTAAAAACGCAAAAATGCTTAATGTTATAACGGAACTTAAATCTGACTTTATACAAGACGTAATTTATATGAAACTTAATAAAGAAAAATTTATCATTTATAATAAAGAACATAATGCATACGTTTTAAAAGTTACCAAAAGAATCATGTACTCTGGTTTAAGTAAAGGTTTTGCGAAACAATTTACCAAAATTAAAGCAGAAGATATATTAAAATCATATAACAAAGACGCATATGAAATTCAACCAGTTGAATCATAAAATAATTAATAAAAAAAAGGAGAGTAAAATGAAAAAATTAATAACAATCGTATTTGCGATGTTAATGGTAATGAGTCTATTTGGAATGACATGGGAAGTTCAGCCCGGTGAATCAATTCAAGATGCAATTGATGGTTCAAGTGATGGTGATACAGTATACGTTTACGATGGTATTTATGTGGAAACACTTGAGATATGGAATAGGGAATTAATTTTACAAGGTGAAAGCAGAGACGGTTGTATTATACAAGCACCAAACTTTTATGTATCCGTAATTTATACCAATAGTTGGACCGATAATTTGATTACAGTTCAAGACTTAACCGTTCAAAACGGACTATGGGGTATATTTGCTACAAATTCGCCATATTGTAATTTGAATGTTAATAATGTTAAAGTAGAATTAAATGAATATGGTATTGTACTTAATAGTGTTAATTCTAATATTACTAATTGTACGATTGACAGTAATAATTATACTGGTCTATACATAGTAAATTGCGATATAAATATAACTGATTGTATTATATCTAATAATAATTATGATTCTGATTTTGAAACGAATACAATGGGCGGCGGAGTTTATATAGATAATTCGAGTGAAGTAGTTATATCTGGAACCGAAATTACAAACAATCATGCTTATAATTCTGGCGGTGGATTGGCTATGATAACTGCCACTAATACTATTGAATTTGATGAAGAAAATCCATGTACTATTGAAGGTAATACTATAGAGTTTATATATGGTGAAGGTAATGATTTGTATGTTGAAAATTATACCCCAGGAACAACGGTTGATGTTTATATGAATACAAATCCGAATATAGTTGTTTATCCTGAAACTTATTGGATAATTATTCCTACAAGTGTTGAGCCAACACAAATACCAGAAACCCAAATATTGTCTTATAACTTCCCAAATCCAGTAAGTAACTATACAACAATTTACTTTATGAGTGATAATGTTAACGACGCAACGGTCAGCATATACAACGCAAAAGGCCAAAAAATGTCTACAGTTGTAACAGAAAGTGGTTCAGTTATGTTAGACACATCCAATTATACCTCCGGCGTTTACTTCTATAAAATTAAGAATAGTGATGTTAACGTTGTTCGCAAAATGATTGTCATAAAATAATAAGAAGCAAATAAATGAATAAAATAAAAAAAAGAAGATATTAAAAGCATATTAATTCTCGATAATCTGAATAATAATCAAAAAGCATTTCTCAAAATATTAGCCGGATGGACAAAGGTAAAACAATTACATGGCCAAGAAAAAACCAAAGAAGAAATTGAAGTTGCAGAAATATTTAAAGAAATAAGTGATGAAGTTGAGGCAGAAACCGAACAACATGACGTTGATACAAGCAAGGATGGGTAAATAAATGGATATTCAAGAATTTATAATTAAACTATTCCAAAATATAGTTATTAATTAATAAAAATTTTTGGGAGAAAGAAATGAAAAAATCAATTCTTATAGCATTGTCAATATTATGGGCAGCAGTGTACTTGTATGCAGCAGATGGGCTGGTGAATGTTCCAAGCATTTTTAGTGTAGAAAAAACTGCAGATCGAATAGAAAACATATTAAATGAAAAGGGAATAACAATATTCAATCGAATAAAGCATTCTGAGGGTGCTGGTAAGATTGGTATCGAACTACGAGATACAGAACTAATAATATTCGGCAACCCAAAATTAGGAAGCCCTCTTATGAAATGTCAGCAAAGTGTTGCTATTGATTTACCCCAAAAAGTATTAATCTGGGAAGATGATAATGCCAAAGTCTGGATATCATATAATGACCCTGGATTTTTAGAAAAAAGGCACAATATTACTGGTTGTGAAGAGGTTATATTAAAAATAGAACAGGCATTGGCAGGCATAGCAAAAGCAGCATCAACGGAATAAGTAGGTTCTTGCCTGAATCCTTCCGATCCCTTCGCATTCGCAAAACATTAGTGAATTTTAAAAAAAAAATGTAAAAGGAGTTAACAATGAAAATCAGGTTAGTATGTTTCCTCGTAATACTGAGTGTTTTAATAGTTAGTTGTTCTTCTACAGATGTTGAAAAAATCAGTTTTGTAACCGTCAACCAAGGAGATGATCCATATGAAGTTGAATTATCTCATTCTGTTGTAATTCCCATAACCAAATCCGGTGCGATTTTCATTATGGAAGAGTGTCTCGAAGAATATAATTCAGCCATGGGTGATCCTGAATTAATTGATGAATTTTGGGTGTTCTCTTGGAGTCCTGAATATCCTGTTTTTGAGATTAAAGTAAAAAGAAGTGATGGTGATGTCTTCATAACATTATTTGGTTAGTCAGAATATTAGTAATTAGAGATTAGAAATTAGAAATTGTGAATTACGAGCCGGAGCGAAGCAGAGACCGACAAAGTCAATTGTAATCATTCTGTTTCAGTAGCACAGGTAGAACATTTGTAGCAACTTAGAAGATTGGAGGGTTAAATGAAAATTTTGATGATTTTGTTTTATTTTATTTTTATACTAAGTTTATCAGCAAGAAAAATTAAAGTTCCTGTTGAATATCCAACTATTCAAAGTGCTATAAACGCATCAGTTGATAATGACACAATTACAGTACAACCAGGAACATATTTCGAAAATATACATTTTGCCGGGAAAAGTATTCTTGTAACCTCCTTTTATTATTTAACACAGGATACTACATATATTTCACAAACGATTATCAATGGAAATGGAGATAATCATGTTGTTGAATTTTCATCTGAGGAAGATTCTACAGCAATTTTAAGTGGATTCACAATTACAAATGGTTTTGCATTTTGCGGTGGCGGTATTTATTGTGAGGGTTCATCTCCAAAACTTGAAAATCTTACGATTACCGATAATACAATATCTGGAGAATGGATGCATTATGGTGGTGGGATATACATGGATGAATCTTCTCCAGTGTTAAAGAATTTAACAATAAGAAATAATACTGCTGCGGGTACATCGAGGAGTAGAGGTGGAGGTATATATTGTTGTGAATCAACACCCATGTTATTTAACGTTGTAATTGAAGATAATGAAGTCTTTGGTGGTCTTTGGGCTTTTGGAGGTGGAATAGCATGTGATTCGGATTCTTATATGTACCTTTACAATGTAACAATAAGAAATAATAAAATTTGGGACGGAGCCTGGAATTATGGTGGAGGTTTACATATTGATAATTCTTCAGCTGAATTATATAATGTTGTAGTTACAGATAATAGCGTTTGGGGAGAATCATTTAAAAATGGAGCTGGTATATATTGTAGTGGTTCATCTCTAAATATAATTAATTCTACAATTGTGAATAATCATGTTATCGATGGCACTATAAATGAATCAGGTGGTATTTATAGTAGCTTTAGTCCGCAGCCAAATTTACTAAATTGCATTCTCTGGAATAATGCACCTCAAAGCATTCTTTGTTACTCAGATACAGCAATAGTTACTTATTCTAATATTCAAGGGGGATGGGTTGGTGAGGGGAATATTGATGTAGATCCAATATTTGTTGATATTGCTAATAATGATCTTCACCTAACCGCAAATTCACTCTGTATAGATGCTGGTGATCCAAATTCACCTTTAGATCCTGATGGAACAATTGCAGATATGGGAGCATATTATTTTGATCAGAGCACTATAGCAGAAGAATATTTAATTCAGGCTGCTGTCTTTTCTTTAACAAATTATCCCAACCCTTTTAATCCTTCCACTACAATTGAGTTTTCTATTCAAAATGATAGTAATGTAGATATTTCTATTTATAACATTAAAGGTCAGAACATAAAAACTGTTACTGATAACAATTTCGATAAAGGTAATTATTCTGTAAACTGGAATGGTGATGATAAATCAGGAAAACAAGTTAGTTCAGGAATTTATTTTTATAAATTGAATGTTAACGGAAAAACTGAAGCAGTAAAAAAGTGTTTGCTGTTGAAATAAGAAAAGTGAAATGTGAAAAGTGAGATTTGGAATTGGAGGTAAAAATGAAGAATTTTATTATTTTAGTAAGTTTGATCTTGGCCTTAAATTTATCAGCAACTATCATTAACGTACCTGCGGATCAGCTAACAATACAGGCAGGAATAAATTCATCAGTTGATGCTGATACTGTTCTGGTACAACCTGGCACATATTACGAAAATGTAAATTTCGCTGGAAGATTAATTACTGTGGGCTCACTGTTCTTAACAACCCTGGATACTACTTACATCTCTTCTACCATTATAGATGGAAATAATAGTGGAATTGTAGTAGCTTTTGAGACTAGTGAAGATAACTCAGCACTATTATCAGGTTTTACTATCACAAATGGCTATACTGCACATGGTGGTGGGATTAGATGTAGTTATGCAAGCCCCAGTTTAGAGAATTTAATAATTACAAACAATTCAGTTCTTAATTATGGTGGTGGGATCTATTGTGGATACGCAGATCCAATAATAAAGAATGTAGTTATAGCAAATAATCACGCTGTAATGTGGGGAGGTGGAATTGCCACTTGGTATTCCGATCCGGTTTTAACGAATGTAACAATATCTGGTAATACTGCTGAAGATCTTGGTGATGGGATATATTGTTCATGGAATTCAAGTTTTAGTTTTACGAATTCCATTGTATGGAATAATTCATTGGATGATATATATATCGTTTCAGGTGGTGTTGTTGCCGCAACATATTCGGATATTCCGGAAATTACAGGCGAAGGTAATATATACATAGATCCATTATTTATAGATTCTGGTAGTGGAGATTACCATTTGCAATCCGTATCACCCTGTATCGACGCTGGGGACCCTGCATCACCTTTTGATCCAGATAGTACAATTGCAGATATGGGTTGCTTCTATTTTGATCAACTAGTTGGAATAAATAACTATCAATATTCCATTATTGATTTTCAGCTATCCAATCATCCTAATCCTTTCAATCCATCTACAACAATTTCTTTCTCATTTAAAGAAGCGAGTACAATAAATCTTTCAGTTTATAACATCAAAGGACAAAAAATAAGAACTCTTATTCACAATGAATCTATTCAGGGTTCTCATTCACTCGTTTGGTATGGTGATAATGATTTAGGAAAAGCTGTGAGTTCAGGAATCTATTATTACAAATTAAATGTAAATGGCAAAACCGAAGCTGTAAGAAAGTGTTTGTTATTGAAATAAGAAAAGTGAAAAGTGAAATTTGAAAAGTTAAATGGGGATTGCTAGTTGCACTGTTTCCACCTAACCTCTTATCCCACATCGCTTTGAACTTAAGTTGATTTTTGCAGCAATTCAATGTATGGAATCCATTACATTTTTACATTTAAAAAAAATCATTTAATATTTTGACATCAACATAAAAGAGAGTATATTCTGTTAATGGAAGGTCGAGTTTTAGTAAGAAGTAAGTTGATCGTAAGACGTAGTTTTGTTGTCGTATTACAAGTAGTATGAAGTTGTAGTTGATCGTAAGACGTAAGTTTTGTTGTCGTATTACAAGTAGTATGAAGTTGTAGTTGATCGTAAGATGTGTTTTGTTGTCACATTCGTATTTGTAACTCGGCCTTCCATTTACATTTTTTAAAAATCCTCTTTTTAAATGCTTTTAATGAGATAAGCAAAAAGATTCCTAATATAAATTGGGAACCAGATCTTATTAATAGAATCCTAAAGTTTATTTCAGTAAGATCATTTTGCTGGAAGCTAAATTTTTTCCATTCTAGAAAAGCACTGCATAATAGATCCCTGAAGATACAGGTTGGTTGGAATTATCGGTTACGTCCTTACTCATACTTTATACTCTCTATCGGATTGCTATATGAACTACGAAAAACGGTATATCCAATGGTAATAAATGAAATGAGTAAAGCGATCCCGCCTGCCATAATAAAAATACTGAAATTCACATTTACTTTATATGGAAAACTTGCTAACCATTTGTTTATCAGCAGGTAACTCACTGGCCAGGCGATAGCATTAGCAATAAATACTAATTTCAAGAATTCTAAAGATATGTTCTTTACGATATTGGGAATCGAGGCTCCTAAAATCTTGCGAATTCCAATCTCTTTACGCCTTTGTTCCACAGTGTACATCGTTAAACCTAAAAGTCCCATACAGGCAATAAAGATGGCGATTGAGGAAAAGAAGGAGATCACCCGGTAAGATTTCTCTTCGGCTTTGTAGAGGTTATCTATTTTCTCATCAAGGAAGGTGTAATCAAACGGGTGCTCCGGGTATAGTTCTTCCCAAACGACTTTTATGTTCTTCATGGTTTCAGGAATGTTTTGAGAACTCAATTTAATTGAGACCTCTTTAAACAATCCTGGCCATCTCATGAACAGTAGCGGTGATACTTCGGATTTCATTGACTTGAAATGAAAATCTTTTATCACTCCAATAATCTCTGGCTTATAGCGACCATCTCTATCGCCAAATGCTATGGTATAGCTGTTTCCCAAAGCTTCTTCGTTGGAAGAAAATCCCAATTGCTTTACTGTAGATTCGTTAACAACTGTTAAATTCCTATAATCCCCACCTTCCAAATCAGAGAGCCTTTTCCCGGCCAAGAGAGGAATCTCATAAAAATCCAAGTAATCGTCATCAATAGATTTAATCGAAATGCCAAAATTATGCTCTTCATTTGACAAATCAGGAACAAGGAAGGTTCCATATCCACTTTCCATCACGGGAACTCCCAAACTTGCAGATGTAGCTGTAACCCCAGGAATAAGTTCTAACTCTCTTTTTATAACATCATAATTTCTGCCGATTCTAGTTGGTGTTTTAAGAATAAGAACCTGATCCTTTTCAAATCCCATATCGAAGTTTCGCATGAAACTGGTTTGTTGGCTAATGATAAGCGTGATTATGATAAGTGAAATAGAAATGGTAAATTGGAAGAGAACTAAACCTCTTCTCAACAGATTAGATCCGGAAGAGCTCTTTCCAAAGTTTCCTTTCATAACTCGTGAAGGTTGATACTTGGTAAGAATAAAAGCAGGATACATTCCAGCAAAAATTCCGATTAGCAAAGTTGATGCTATTACGATTAACAGGATAATAGGGTTAGAGAAAATATTGTAGATTAGCTCTGTTCCTATTAGTTGAGCGAAAAAAGTTTGGCTTAATTCTGCAATAACCAGAGCAAGTCCCATGGCGATAAATGTTACCAGAATTGATTCTCCTAAGAATTGACCAATAAGCTGTCCTTTATATGCTCCGAAGACCTTCCTAACTCCAATTTCTCTGGCTCTTTTTATGGCTCTGGAAGTAGTTAGATTTATAAAATTTATACAGGCTAGAATTAATATAAACAGAGCAATAGAGCCCAGAATAAGCACATTCTTTATCGAACTGTGAACGTTAACATCATCATCACCTTCAGAATGTAGATGAATAGACTCTATAGGTTGCAACTCGACAGCGTGCTTTGTGATACCATCTGTTTCTTTTTTTTGGGTTAAGAAGATTCCACATTTTTCTTGAAATAACTCAATATTAGTTTCCTGATGAAGCATTACATAGGTAAAAGATCCAAAGGTTCCATGCCAGTTATCCATCATATTTGCTTTAGAAAGGTTGGTTAAACAGCTGTAGGTTATAGCAATATCAAAAGTGAAATGGGAGTTAACCGGAACATCTTCAATTACTCCAACTACCTCGATATCCAGTTTGTCATTATATTTGATCACCTTACCCACTGGTGATTCTTCCCCGAAGTATTTCTGGGCTAGATTTTGGGAAATAACTGCTGTGTTCTTTCTTTTTAGGAAATCATCCTGGTTGCCCATAATGGTGTTATAGCTGAACATCTCAAAAAACTCTTCATCAGCAAAAATCACATCTTCTTCATAGAACTTTTTATCATCATAAACCAGCAAGTTTTCATCGGCGAAATAAACACGTGAAACTTTATCAATTTCAGGAAACTCCTGTTTTATTGCTGGAGCAATCCGGGCAGAGGATTGCAACAGGCTGTAATTTCCCGCTGGGTCTGTAGTGTGCGTGGTAAGACGATATAACCGATCACTATTCTGATGATAGTTATCATAACTGAAATCCTGCCAGATGTATAAACCTACTAAAATACACGCTGTTAATCCCAGAGCCAAACCAAAGATATTTATAGCTGAATAGGCTTTCTGTCTCAGGATGTTTCGATATGCTACTTTTAAATAATTTTTAAACATATTGGATCCCCTCAATAAAAATTAGTACGATAACAAGCCAAAGAAGGTGAGGAATGGAGAATTGGCCTGTTGCCGAACTTATGCTAAATTAATACTACTATTTGTTTATAGATCATTAAATCCTCTTAAAATTTCAATCGACTATTCTGCCATCTAACAAATTAATAATTCTATTTCCATAAACGGCTTTCTCTTCTGAATGTGTAACTTGAATAATGGTCGTCCCTTCTTCATTCAATTTCTTGAAAAGTTCCATTATTTCTTTGCCTTGGGTAGAATTTAAATTTCCGGTTGGTTCATCTGCCAGCAAGAGGCTGGGTTTTCCAATTATTGCCCTGGCAATTCCTACCAATTGCTGCTGTCCTCCGGATAGTTGATTTGGAAAGAGACCTTTTTTCCCGACGATATTAAACTTATCAAGAATATTACAAACCATTGATTTCCTCTCTGAACTTTTGATCTTTTGGTACAAAAGCGGCATTTCTATATTTTCATAAACTGTAAGTTCATCAATAAGGTGGTATTGCTGGAAGACAAAACCTATTTCGTGTTTATGGAGCTCTGTTCTCTTTTTCTCGTTGAATTTGTGAACGGGATTCTCTTTGTAGTAAAATTCTCCATCATCCAGAGTTTCTAACATGCCCATTATGTATAAAAGTGTAGATTTCCCGGCACCAGATGGTCCCATAATTGTAACAAATTCACCCTCTTTTACTTCAAGATATATATCTCTCAAAACATAAGTTTTTACAAAATTGTTTGAATAGTATTTAAATGCGCCTCTTATACTTAACATATTTTCTCCTATTATGTTTACGAGATTTATTGCACCTCGTAAAGTTGATTTGTTTTATTCATAATTAAGTGCTTTCACCGGATTTTTATTTGCAGCATTAATTGCCAGATAGCTTACAGTAGTTACTGCAATCAATAACGTGATCAATCCTGATAATATGAAATAACTTACATTCAAATCGATACGATAAGCAAAAGTCTGCAGCCAGCTTTTCATGATGTAATAACCGATCGGCCAGGCAATGATATTGGCCAGAATAACCCATTTGGTAAATTGTCTCAGAAGAATAGAAACAATACTGGTAACAGAGGCACCTAAAACTTTTCTTACTCCGATCTCTTTGGTTTTCTGCTCTGCTGTAAATGCGGCTAATCCAAACAATCCTAAGCAAGCGATGAAAATAGCCAGGCTGGCAAAGATCGTGAAGAATTTTCCAGTTCGCTGTTCAGCCTTGTGCAGGTTATCAAAATAGCTATCCATAAAGAAATATTCAAAAGGTTGATTTCCAGCGAGTTCACTCCATTTGTCTTTTACAAATTCTATTGTACCGGCCACATTTTCCGGTTGGATCTTAATAGCTAAGAACTCCTTATACCATATGTCGGGGTGAAAGAGAACGATCGGTGTGATCTCATCACGCAACGAATTGTAATGAAAATCTTTCACAACTCCGATAATTGTTAATTCTTCTTTGGAACCTGGATCCAGGATCTTCCTGCCAATGGGATCTGTATAACCCAAATCCTTCACAGCGGTTTCATTTATTATCACAGAAGATTTGTCTGCTTCATTAGTCTGGTAGAATTCTCTACCTTCTTTTAGCTCAATTCCCATTGTTTCCAAGTAATCATAATCTCCGCACATACGGTAGAAATGATACAATTCTTCGGGGGTATTATTGTCTTTGTTGAACATGCTGCCGTCCGAACAGGAACCCGGAACGCTGAAAGCAGCACTGGCGGAAATCACTGTGGAATGTTTACTGATCTCTTCTTTGAAAACAGGAAGTTGATCTTTCAGAATGTAAGCTCTTTCCACTACCAACAGCTGTTCTTTATCAAATCCCAGTTTTTTATTGCTGATGAAATTCATTTGCTGCATGGTAATGATCGTGCACAAGATTACCAGGATAGATATTGCGAACTGGAAAAGAACCAGTGCGTTCCTGAAACCGTTTTTCTGTCTTCCTTTGAATAGACTTCCTTTTAGAACAGTAAGCACTTTGTAGGAAGAAAGTGCAACAGCCGAATATCCTCCTGAGATCAAACCAATGAAAATAGCAACGACAAAATAAATTGGATATGAGTTATTTCCTGCAAAATTCAGGCTTAGAGCTTTCTCAGTGAAATTATTGAAATATGGTAGAAGTAATTTAATGCCGATGAGAGCAAAAACCATGGCTAGCAAACTTATTAAAATTGATTCCAGCAGGAATTGGCGGATCAATTGTTTGCGGTTTGATCCCAGAACTTTTCGCATGCCAATTTCTTTAGCTCTTACTGCAGAACGAGCTGTGGTCAGATTCATGAAGTTGATACAGGCGACCAGCAAAATGAAGAATCCAATAACTGCAAACAGGTAAACATAACGGATGTCACCCTTTTTGCCAAGCGCATCATCAGAAGGACTGAACAGGTAAATTTTGGAAAGCGGAGTTACTCGCAAATAGAAATAATTTCCCTGTGCTTCCCAATCTTTGATAGTAATACCGAGAGCTTGCTGGAAGATTGGTTCAGCTTTCTGTACGAACAGGTCATTGATCTTTTCTACCAGAATGTTTTCTTTCGCGGCACCTGTAGTTTTGATATAGGTTATCAAATTATAGCTGAGCCAGTTTGTATCATTATAACTTTTAAGTGTGCAAAAAGAAGCCAGAATCGTAAAATCCCAGTGGGAATTTGTCGGTAGATCTTTAGCAACTGCAACTACTTCATACTCAGTTTTATTGTCAAAGGTCAGCATTTTACCGATAGGATCTATATCCTTAAATAAACTCTTGGCAGTCGATTGGTTGATCACAACAGTTTTGGGTCGTGAAAGTAGATCAATGTTGCTGCCACTGATCAGCGGAATTGTGAAAACATCAAACACTTCCGTATCAGTATAATAGATATCGGTCAGTAGGAGGTTCGTTTCTTCGAAACTAACTAATTTCTCATAATTGCCTTTCAATCTTACGGCAGTTTCGATTTCTGGAATTTCTTCCATCAAGGCAGGTCCCATTGGAGTGGCAGTATATATTCCTGTGCCTTCCTGATCTCCCATTTTACTGTCGGTTCCCATGCGGTAAATTTGGGAATAATTTTCATTGTACTTGTCGAAACTCAGTTCATCATTGATCCATAATCCGATTAGTATGAAGCAGATCATTCCAACAGAAAGTCCAACAATATTAATAATACTGAACGACTTGTGACGGATCAGGTTTCTAATTGCGATTTTAAGATAATTTTTAAACATTTGATTCCTCGTTTAATTATTTATTTCACTTTTGCAAAGACGAAGCTATGCATTATACTTTTATTCTTTTTGCACTTTTTCTACGTTTTCTCTTTGCCAAAGAGGAACAGCAAGGAGTTCATTAGAATGAAACTAGGAGATATTGAGAGTATTGACATCGTTCTCCACTTCGTTCCGAGCCGAGTCGTTGAGAATAAGGAAGTTGGAGATCGTTTTTCTCTACTTTCAAAGCCGATTCCTTACTCATAATTAAGTGCCTTCACTGGATTCTTGTTTGCTGCATTTACTGCCAGATAACTAACAGTTATTACTGCGATAAGCAGAGTGATAATTCCCGATAATAAAAAATATCCAACTTTCAGATCAATGTGATAAGCAAAATTCTGCAGCCAGCTTTTCATGATGAAATAACCAATCGGCCAGGCAATAATATTGGCCAGTATAACCCAGTGTGTGAATTGCTTTAAAAGTATGGATACAATACTTGGAACAGAAGCTCCCAAAACTTTACGCACACCAATCTCCTTAGTCTTCTGTTCAGCTGTGAAAGCAGCCAATCCAAATAAACCAAGGCAGGCGATGAAGATAGCCAGAATTGCAAAGATGGTGAAAAATTGTCCGGTTCGCTGTTCTGATCGGTGCAAGTTATCGAAAAAAGAATCCATAAAGAAATATTCAAATGGTTGATCTCCCGAGAACTCATTCCATTTTGTTTCGATGAATTCCAGGGTTGCCGCTACATTTTGTGGTTGAATACGTACAGCTAGATAATGATTCCAAGCTAAGCCGGGATGTAACAAAATTATTGGCTCGATCTCTTTATGTAAGGAAGAGATGTGAAAATCTTCTACAACTCCAATTATGATAAGCCCTTCTTCTGAGTTCGGTACAAGAATCTTTTTGCCAATAGCATCTGTGAATCCCATACGCTTTACAGCTGTTGCATTAACAACAACATTGTTACTGTCGGAATGAATTTCTTCCGAAAAATAACGTCCTGCAACCAATTTAATTCCCATTGCATCCAGGTAATCATAATCTCCACAAAGCAGTGTTAGATCCAAGAGTTCTTCCGGAGCTGAGTCTTCGGTTCGGAAACTTTGACCACCAGCTTCTGTACCCGGGATATGATAGGTAGCGCTGGCATATTGGATTGCCGGATTCTTGAGCAGTTCTTCTTT
>JAVCCH010000045.1 GCA_030765535.1 Candidatus Tenebribacter davisii | reverse complement strand
TCCTGCCCAATCGACTGTTCGAGGGTAAGTGGGAACAAGGCCGTCTGGGTTCTGTCGTATCCCTGTATAAATTTCATGATAAGGTAGATTTTATGCATCTAAGATAGCTATAAACACAGACGCTCACAAATAAACTCAGGCTTAAATCCTATTTTGTTGGTAAATTGTCTTTAACTGTTAATAAGGTTTGAAAATGGAGGTTTTTAGACAGTCTGACGGCCAATACTCATTAAGTTTGGGTTTTCCAGAAGAACATGATCTTAATAAAACAATCCAAAGGGATGAGGAAGACTTTTATATTAGTGAAAGAAGGATAAATACATTGAGAGAGGAGGGCAAATTAATTGACTTTCTAAAGAATTTAAATAGTGATGGATATATTTGTCGTGGGGATTGTTATGATCTGTGGGATAATATCACCAAAGAGGAATTGAATGAAGCGGGATTATTTGCATACCCGATACTAAGTATTGTGGCAATGAATCGCTTAGAGCCAGTAGCATTGTAGTGGATGAATAGCGTTAAGGGAAAGGCGGTTAATAATCCCCATTAATGAAAGAATTAAATGATAAAGAAATATTAGTAATACTAAAAAAAGAAAACTAAACTGCTTTGTCTTTTGTGATAAAAACAATCCCCCTTGTCGATAATTACATCAGATAGGGTAACCCCAAGTTTAGTCAGCAGGGCTCCATTGATTTAGGGGTACTGTTTTCAATTTGTAACATACAATATTTTTTGAATTGCATATATTTAGTTGTAATAGCTAAGACTCTATTTGACAATCTGGGTGAAATGTGTTAACCCTTCTCCGATTCTACAAATTTATTTCCCTGATAGCCTGCGATAATAGTTGGCTTTTGTACTATCACCAAGACGGTTGTAGACTAAATAGAAGTTATAATAATCGGTTTTTGTTAACCCTCGTGGATCCATTGTTTCCCACACTTTAGCAGATTCAGCATATTTCCTCTGTCTGTAAAGAACGTTTCCCAGGCTGCTTTTGGCAAAATGGCTGTTTGGATTGATCGTCAGCGCCTTGTATAAGGCCATCTCAGCACTATCAAGCAGGTTAAGCATGATATAGCAATTGCCAAGGTGAATATGCCCCACAGCTTGCTTGGGATAGATTGATAATCCTGCATTTAACTCTTTGATTGCCATTCTGACCAGTTTTTCCTGCTTCTCCTTATCCTCATTTTCAGCTACTGCTAACCGGCTCAATTCTCCTCCATAGTGTTTCCGCAACCTGGCATTTTCAGGAAGCTGGCTGGAACAATACATGAAAAGTGTCAGGTTATTATTCCACACCGGCAAATAGGCATAAACCCTGTATACTGCTAATCCACCAACCACTAGTATTACAGCAAATACAATTACATTCTTTTTTAATACCTGCCATCCCTGATATTTGTTTTCTCCCGACCGCTTTTTAATCCAGGTGTAAAGCAAAAAAGCTATTACAAAACAAATACTCAATGATGGAAGATAGAGAAGTCTGTCAGCATAAGCATTTGAACTCATGACAAATACATTTGAAACAATCGAAATAGTGATGAGAAAAAATAATATTGCAAAGCTAAATGGATCTTTTCTTTTAACCCCCCTGACTGCTATAATGATCAAAACTATATAAGCCAGCAAGGATATAATTGCTTGTGGATATAGAACACCAACGAGGGGAATTGAGTTATATGAATAATCACAAACAAGTTTATTGGGAAAGATCAATGATTTGATATACATACCGAGAGAAACCAGGTTGGTTCCTATTCGTTCACCTGTATTCTGAGCAGCCAGCAGTGGATTGTTTAAATAGGTTATTGGTGATGCGCCATGATCTGACCCTATAACAGAGAGCCGGATTATCATATAAATAACAAAAATTATTATGAATGGTATTGTGATCTTAGCAATCTTCTTTAACTTATAATCTCTGAAGAAATATGTAATCAAAGGAATGACAGCCAGTGTTGTGATCATCATTTCCTTAGAGAGCAGTGATAGAAAATAAAAAAACATTGAAAGGAGTATCAGGTAATATTTCTTTTTGTCCAGATAAACAAGTAACAACAATAACGATATTACAAAACAGAGAAATCCCAGGATTTCATCACGGTTCTTTATATTAGCAACAACCTCAACGTGGATCGGATGGATCAGATACAATATTGTAATGATCAATGGAAGATATAGTGGGTATTTGTATAATAATTTTCTTAGGGCTGCAAAAAGAAATATTCCGGTAAGGAGATAAAAGAAAATATTTGCAGCATGATATGGCCCGGGGTTTAATCCAGACATCTCATACTGTACAGCAGTAATAATCAGTGGCACTGGCCGGTATGCCATGGCATTATAACCTGTGGCATAGCCTTTAAAGTATTGTGTCTTAAGAATTTCAGATATTCCTTTTGTTCCTAGTTTTACGATCCGATTCCTTCTCAGCACGGCATCATCATCATAAGCAAAATCGAAATGAATGGTCTGGAAATAAAGTATAGCAGGCAATATTGCAATAATAGCATATGAAATGAACAGAAATTTTTTATCTGTCTTTGGATGTTTAATTGCACTCCCCCTTTTTGGATGATAATGGTGTTTTGAAGTTCTTTTTTGTTGTTGTGTTTGTTTTTTGGATGAGGACATCGTACAAGTGGGTTATTTATAAAAGATACTGTTTTAAGGCGTTACTGACAGCTAAGACTTCATCTGACTGCACAGACCGGACAACCTGATCACATCAAACCGGTTTAAATTGACCAATCATTAAAAAAAAATATGAAAACATTTTCAAGCTATTGAGATTATACAAATTTAATAATTTATTTAATTTTCGTTTTCAAAGTTTTGTTGGGTAATGATTCGGCCCTCTATATATTGGATAATATTTCGGTTCCAATTTAGTAATAATTTCAGGGCACGCCAATGTCTCCACATCGGATCAGAACCTTAAAGCGGACCACTACTATCAATTAATAAAAATAGCTCCTTATACGTGAGAGGTCTGCTCCCTTTCAAAACAGCAAATACCTAGTTATTAGTTAATTAAGATTTCACTTGGGTTACACCAAATATGGAGTTGAGCTTTTCCAATCCACCGTACTTAGTGTACCTTATTCCAGCCCCATACCGATGGATGATAAAATCAATCAACTCACAGGTATATGATACTATGTAATATATATTACAAGAGAGAAGTAGCTAATATTAGAATACAAGCTAGGCAGTTCTTTTAGATTTGATTTTGGCATTTCTGCAGCTTTTCCCACTGCTGGTTCAGTTGTTTTTCATTGTATGTTTTGTTTTTAAATATAAAATATTGATCTTTACGAAAAATAAGATTTCAAACATTTTAGTAAAGAGGCAAGGCCCAATTTATGACCAGGGAGTATAAAAAACAACAAACATGAACCTACAAGATATGTAGTACTGGTTCATATTTGTCGATCCAATAAGTAAGTTCTCTACAAGCTGTATTATAGCATTCCAAAAATAATTTTAATTTTGATGAAAAATTAATTTCTTGAAAGTAGAACATAACATATCACGATTAAAGCATCTACTACTGATGTATAAACTTCCTGTTCAAGAGTTTCTGAACATGATTAGCGAGGGTCTGAAAAGCCCTATCAATGAGAGTGATATATTTTCTAATAAGATAAAAATTACACATTTAAAGCGGATTGATAAAATCTTTGAGAAAGGATTGCACTATTATTTAGATCCAATGGCTCCAGAAAAATCAAAGGAGGCAAGTATTTTTTTTCGAAAAGACAAATTTGGAACCAAATTAAATATTAGAGCGAAGAAAGTTGTTTGTCAATATGAAGAATTGAAACTTTCTTTATCTGCAATTGCCAAGTTGTCTGATTTAAGAACTGAACGCAAATTTCCTAAGTATACATTAAGGGATGATCCAAAAGAAGTCGCTTTTAAAATACGAAATACATTATATCCAAAATTTATAATTAACAGAAGAGATTTTCTACAAGCATTAATATCAAAATTTGCTGAATACAACATACTTGTATTTGAATTTATTGAATCATCTCAAAGAAAAGAAAAAGCAAATATTGATGGTTTTTATTTAAAACCAAACTTTATAGTATTGAAACGGTATCAAGCGTTTAGAAGAGAGATTTTTACTTTGGCTCATGAGCTTGGTCATTTTCTTCTTGAGGAGGAGGAAATTGATTTGCTTGAATATCAATCAATTGCTAACAGGCAATTGTCTACAATAGAAAGATGGTGCAATGATTTTTCTTATTGTTTCTTAATTGGAGATTATGAAAGAATTATAGAGCAATTACCACAAGCTTCTCCTGAAAATGATTATCATTTTGGCATTATTGAGAATATCTCTAATAGTACTCATTTAAGCCAAATTGCTCTATTTACAAGACTTCTATATCAGAATGAAATTTCACAATCAAACTACAATAAAGTGAAAGAAGATTTTGATGAAAGATATAGAGCCATATTATTAGAAAGAGAGTTGGAAAAAGAAAAACTAAAGGAAGAAGGAAGAAAAACACAGTTTTCATCTGCTAAGCCAATACCTTCACCCTTATTTATTTCTACTATCCAAACTGCATTTTATGAAGGAATTATCAATGAGTATGAGGTTTGTCAAAGACTTAATATTAAACCAGATAAACTTGAAAATTATATTTAATGAAAGTAATAATAGATACGAGCTCATTAATTTCTTTAGTAAAGTATTATCTACCTTTTGATAGTTCCAATAAATTATATGATTTTACTAAGTACATGACAAAAATTTACAACACTCTTTAAATTTATCTATATCGTTAGAAAACAGCACATTTGCGAGG
>JAVCCH010000121.1 GCA_030765535.1 Candidatus Tenebribacter davisii | reverse complement strand
TCTTAAAAAATGCTTTCACATCCATTCCATCTTCAGTACCAATAATATTATCAGCAGTATAAAGTGATGTCACATCGCTCTTTTCGATCTCTTTCATTTTACCTAATTGCTTGGTTAGATCTTTTACCTTTTGCAAAGTTTCGGTCTGATAAATACCATCCTGATTTTCGATGGCGATAATAATTCCATCCTGGATGTTGAATATCTCTTCTGCTTGATCACTATAAACAAAGACAGGATGATCTTGCGGCATATACTCATCAAGATCGGTTTCCATTCTGCTGTTTTTTCTCATTACCATAAAAAATGCTATTGAGATTATCAACAATACTAATATCGTTATTTTGGGAAATCTCAGAAACTTATTCAAAAACTTTTCCATATCTTCTCCTTGTTAGTGTTTATTAACTCTCAAATTGATTAAAAATTAATTTACTACAATTATTTTCCTTAAATCGCTACAAAGTTGTTTTCCTTCTATTTCAAGATTAAAGATTTTACCAGACATACTCCACTGGGTTATTAGTAATCTCATTGCGCCAATCACCATTCGTATTATGCTTAATGAACTAATATCAGATCGGATTTCATTTTTTTGCTGACCAGATCTAACTATTGTTTCAAGGATTTTGTGCGATTGATTCATCATATTATTCATCTTTAATATTAAGTTCTCTTCGTTCTGAAAATTTGCTTCAGAAAAAATTACCTTAGCAAAATCAGGATTTTGACTGATTATTTTTAAATGCTCTAACATAAACTTTTCAATATTATTTAAAGAGTTTGCCGACTTATTAAGTTTTGCTGAAGCAGGTTGCATTTTAATCTTAAAATAAGCAATAACAGCTTTTAAAATTTCTAGTTTATTATTGAAATGCCTATAGAGTGCAGGTTCAGAGATTCCGATCTCATTTGCCAAGTTTTTAGTTGTAAGGTTCTGAATTCCATTTGTAGCTATAATTTTGATCGCTGTTTCGATTATTTGCTGTTGCCTTTTACTGAACATCTTTGCTCCTCCTAATATTCACCAAGTTAGTGAACACTAACAAAGATAATTAAAAGTCCTTTGATGTCAAATTGTTTTTGTTAATAAAAAGGTTGAGAATTTCTCAGTTGGATCGTAACCTATAACTAACTAGCCTCCGAAATGGTGATATTAGCATATCCAACAGCAGAATGATATGAGTCAAAATCATCATAATCACCTCGTGCTAGAATAATTGGATAGGTTTGATCCAATTCAAGTACCTGATCATATTGATCACCTGAATTTAAAGGAATCATTATCTCTGCTTGCTTTTGTTTTAACCCTGATGGATGAATCAGGTTGATCATAGAAAATCATAAGCAAAGAGTGAGCTGATTAACAGGATGAAAACAATAACTATTTTCAACCGCATCATCACTCCTTTATTCCAGAATTATTTCAGCTGATTTTTTACCTATCTTATTGCATTTTGTTCGAACTTTGATCTTATCTCCAGATTTTGCATCTATAATTTTGTAAACCAAATTACCATTTTCTAAATTATCCTGCCTTTCAATTTTTTGCTCAATAATTACTTCTTTATTCAAGTAGACAATAATCTCGAAAATGAAATGCTTTTCTGCATCTTTGACCTTATGATCGAAATTGACCGTAAGAATTGATGTTTCCTGATCAAACTCCAGATTTACATTTGAAGCAGGATGTGCCACTAGCAATGAACTTCCAATTAATACAACAATCAATAATAAATACTTCATAGTATCCTCCTATACGTCGGCTTGAAATTTGTTCAAACGATCACATCTTTTATTTTTTTTTCTTTTTGAAGTATACAGCTTTTACCCAGTTAAAATTAAGAATGAAGTGAAGAATTCCCAGAATGATCATAACTATTCCAGCAATCTCATGCGTCTCATACAAAAACTCATTCCCCTGAATCTTAGATGGAATAAATTTGTAGAAGATCAATGCTAATGCAGTAATGATAAAAGATAAAAATAAAAACATATTTAAATTTTTAAGCAACATCTGTTTCTTCATCTTTCCTCCAATTTAGCCATCTTTCAATTCATAGTATTATCATCTGTTTCATCAATTAATAATATTAAGAAATCCCCTTCTTTCAAATCTTCTTCATCCCAGTTATATTCACCTTCGCACATAACAGGAGCAATTACAGCGATTTTGAGCATTGGCTCTAAGAGCTTGATCTTCTGAGCTGTTCCCAAATGCCCTCTACTATGAAAATCTCCATTGTAATGAATCACTTTACGTCGTGGGGGAATACGTTGATACTTTAAAATTGACTCCGCCATTGTATCATCTTTGATACATTGTGCTGCATAGATCAGATCTAAATTCATCTGCTTACTCATGGGCATTTTTCTATGAGCCATATTGTTTTTCATTGTTTGGGTAAAACGCTCTTTGTATTCATCGTTAAATACTTTGTGCTTCTTTGCTATAAATTTCTTTTCTTCCTGAGAAAGTGAATCAAGTGCATTCATCCCCTGTTTGCTGATCATTGATGCATAACGACGTGGGATGTTAGCAGCAATAACATTTAATTTATTCTTTTTAGCAAACTCCAATAAAGGTTTGTAATCTGACTGATAATTAGGCCAAGGGCGTGATTCAGCGAGAAATTCTTCTTCTGAAATATCTTCATTTAAATATTTATCTATCATCATTTGCACATCCCGTTCAAACATTTCCATAGATATTACTAAATTTTTATTATTGGAATAAAACAGTTTTAATAATTCAATCTCAAGAGAATGCAAGATCTTGTTATCATGATATTCTCCAAAAAAGATCACATCATAACTTCCTAATTTTTCTGCCATTTCCCTTAATTTGATAGTTTTGTTCAATTTAGAATCAATGATCTTGTATTCCTGACAAAAAACCGGTAATAAGAGCAAAACTAATACAGCAACAATTATTATTCTTTTCATATTATATTACATCCTTTATCAAATATCATTTTATGATATTTATCTAGTTTAACTTTAATTTCATTAATACTAAGATATCGCACCTTGCGAATGAGTTCATTCCCTTGAGAATAAAGTTTCTTTCAAAATCTCAGGTTCAAGTCTATGAACAGAGCCAATACCTTCAAAGAAACAATGCTCCCTGATCATATGGATATTCAGTGGAGTCCAACTTATTGTATTGCCATTTTCCAGATTTTTCAATGTGATCAAACCTTTTCTATATATACCGGGATGACTAAAAGGACAGATCAGTTTACCTCGATATGATTGGTAATTTACTTCATATTTTTCATCTATAATAATGGAACCGTAATAGCTTTCGAAAGCTGCATCTGTAAAGTGCTGCAATCTATCTGCGATCATTTTTGCTGTCAGGTTCAGCCTGTCTAAAATCACTTTATCAGAATTAATTATCTGATTTAATTGACGTTTATCATCACCTATGAAACCTTTAATACTCATCTCTCCCGGTAACAGATTTTTGCTTATCTTTTTATCTTGAGTAGTTTCTTTCATAAATTTCTCCTAGGCAAAACTATCGTAATAGATCTTTTCTTCAGGAATTCCTCGTTTAATCAAATCTTTAACACACGCTGCTATCATACCAGGACTACCGCAAAGATAGGCTTCCGTATTTTTGGGATCTTTAATAAATTCATCGAAAAACGGCAGCACATAGCCACAACGACCATCCCATTCACAAGCTTCTGTTGGTTGACTAAGAACTGGAAAATACTTGAAATGTTGTATCTCTTTTTCTAGTTTTTCAAACATTTCCGTGTAATATAATTCCTTTCTTTGTTGTGCTCCAAAAAAATATCCCATCCGTCGAGTACTGTTTCTTTTATTTAGAAATTCCAGCATTGATTTGATCGGTGCTTTGCCGCTGCCACCAGCAACAAAGAGCATATCTGCATCAGTATCATGAATATAGAAATCTCCAAAGGGTCCCGTCAAATTCACTTTATCGCCTACCTGCAAATGATCATGAACCCATGTTGTGCAGATCCCTTCGGGAACCCTACGAATAATCAATTCGATGAAATCGGTATGATCTGGATTGCTTGAAATAGAATATGCTCGTGAAACAGATTGTCGAACTTTAGGATAACTTTGTGAAATAAGCTGCATATATTGTCCTGCTTTAAAACTGATCTCCATTGGTTCTTCCAATTTAAATTTGATCTCTTTAATATCGTAGGTCAAATCTTTAATATTGATCACTTTTGCACGAAATTTTTTAATATTGAAAATATCTTCCGGAATTTGAATATTTATATCTTCTTTAACTTTTACCTGACAGGAAAGTCGGATGTTGTTCTCTATTTCATCCGCAGAAAGAAAAGGCTTTTCAGTCGGAAGAAGCGGCCCTCCACCAGATTCTACTTTACATTTACAAAAACCGCAACTTCCTCTTCCACCACAAGCTGAGGGTAAAAAGATTTTGTGTTCGTTCAAAGTAGAAAGCAAGGAATCTCCACCAGTAACTTTTATCTCTTTTTTTTTATTGATGGTGATCTTGCATTCGCCGTAATTGGCAAGGAAATAGTCTGCAATTATCAGTAATAATGCTAGAAACCCAGTAATACCTGCTACGATCAGAATTGTATTTAATATCGATGACATCATATGGAATTCCTTCCTATTGAATAACCACAATTCCGGAAAAACCAACAAAAGCCAAAGCCATAATCCCGGTAATGATCAAACTTAATCCTGCTCCAACTAGACCGGCAGGTACAAATTTTACTTTAACTTTCTGCCTGATACCTGCTAAAGCTAATATTGCCAATAACCAGCCTAACCCACTACCTGCTCCATAAGCTACAGATTGCAGAAAAGCATAATCCCTGATGATCATAAAAAGTGATACGCCCAGTATGGCACAATTCACTGTGATGAGCGGTAGAAAAATTCCTAGAGAATAATATAACAGCGGTGAAAAGCGTTCTATTATCATCTCTGTGAGTTGAACAAAAGCTGCAATAACTATGATAAAAATAATATATTGCAGATAAATAATATCCAGAGGTACTAGAATAAAATGGTAAACTACATAATTTAAGGCTGTAGTTAATGTCATAACAAAAACTACAGCAAAACCAAGACCCAATGAAGATTCTACCTCTTTGGAAACGGACAGAAAGGAACACATCCCCAGGAAATTTGTAAGTAGAATATTACTGGTGAAAATCGCTGCGAGAAAAATAATAAAAGGGCTCAGTTCCATATTATCCTACCTGCTTTTTGGGTGTATTTATTATCCAAATTAGAATTGATAACATAAAAAATGCACTCGGTGCCATCACCATGATCGACCATTTCGTCCACCAGTCACCCATGATCTGGAATCCGAACAAAGTACCAAAACCAAACAACTCGCGCACAAATGCTATAACCAACAGAACTAGTGTATACCCAACTCCGGCACCTATGCCATCGATTATGGATTCAAAAGGCGAATTCTTACCCGCAAAAGCTTCTGCTCTTCCCATGATAATACAATTAGTAATGATCAAACCAACGTAAGGCCCCAACGATTTACTGATTTCAGGATAGTTTGCTTTTAAGAACAGGTCGACGATGATCACATAAGAGGCAATAATAAGTGTCTGCACCATCATTCTAATGCGTTTAGGGATAAAATTCCGAATAAGTGATATCGTAAAACCGGATAACGCTAGTGTGAAGATCACTCCTAATCCCATTACCAGACTGTTCATCATCAAGTTTGTAACAGCAAGTGCAGAACAGATCCCTAAAATCTGTTTCCAGACAGAATTTTGAGTAAAAGCACTAGTTACAAATATTTCTTTAATTTTCATAAAAGTTTAAACCCCTCTGTCCCAAAACATTTTGGGACATCTCCCCTTCCTAGGGGAGAAATTTAGGAAGACAATATAGCTTTGAATTTTCCATATTTTCCCCTTGTTAAGGGGAACCAAGGGGGTTATCAATATTTCTTTAATTTTCATAATTCAGCTCATAATTTTGCTTTATATTTCAATACATTCTTATAAATCATATCTACTACTGCTTTACTGGAGGCTGTTGCGCCAGTGATCTGGCTGACTTCTCCAATGCCAACTTTCTCATTTTCAGGGATCATTTTGAAAAGCCTTACTTCATCATTTACGATCAATATTTTCCCCTGGAATTGTTTTTTATACCAATCTTCCGTAATCCTGCCACCCAAACCCGGTGTTTCATTCTGGCTTACAATTTCAATATTAATGATCTCTTTAAAATCAGGTGTTACAGCCAATAGGGCATTGATAGTTCCCCACAAACCACTACCGGAAATTGGAAAGCAGTAACCTAAAGAGTTAGAATCTTTAACTGCTACATAATAGTTCAGGTCATCAACATTCTTCATTGATATGTACTTGGAAAAATTTTTATCAATATTATTTACTGGTAATTCGAAAACACTCAGTACCATTTTCTTAAGTACGGTTTGCCGATAGGTTTCTACTTTTTCCAATGATAATTGATAGAATGTGGCTAGGATCCCAATAAATAATATTGTAATTATCAGCATGAAAACAACGGGATATACTCTGGTGTCTCGGAATAATTTTTTCCCGTTGTTCATTATTTTTTCACCTTTGCCTTATTCAGAACAAATTCTATGATCGGCATGAATGTGTTTGCCAGTAGAAGAGCGAACATGAAACCTTCTGTAAAAAGAGAGAATCTCCGTATAAAAACAGTGAGAAAACCAACCAGAATCCCATAGATCCAGATCGCATATTTATTTTTCGGCATTGATACAGGATCTGTTATCATAAAGATCGCCCCGAACATCAAGCCCCCGCTTATCATGAATGGTAATGGATTGCTACCGTAAAAAAGTAAAGTGAATACCCAGAATGAGATCAGTACAGAAAGCATTGGCTGCCATTTAGCTGTTTTAGTAATGATCAGATAGATACCAGCAAGCAGGATCAAGAGGGCTGAAGTCTCCCCCATGCTACCTGAAATAGTACCTAAGAATAATTGCGGCAGTTCAGTTAATTTCCCGGTATTACCATACTCGATCATCGGTGTAGCAGAAGTGATCAAATCACTGTTTTGCCAATTCAGGTAACCACCCGGGAATTTTGTGAATGGTTCTAACCACTGCATTGTCATAGCATTTGGAAAAGAGATATAAATAAATGTTCTACCAACAATTGCCGGATTGAAAACATTCATGCCAAAACCGCCAAAAACCATTTTTCCAAAACATACTGCCACTATAGCTCCTACCATTGCCATCCAGAAAGGAATTGTTGGCGGTAGAGTAAGTGCTAATAGTGTTCCTGTAACAAATACAGCCATCGAGACTTTCCCTGCTTTTTTCTTTCTGATGAATAAATATTCAGTGAAAAAAGCAAAAATATTCGAGACTAAAATTACTGCCAATATCCTCCAGCCAAATAAGAATATGGAGAATAAAATTACCGGGATAAGTGCAAAAAGCACTTTTTCCATTATTGCTTGTCTTAATATGATTTTTTTCGTCTTTGCTTTTTGGGCTATTTCAATATCAGACAACATAAAAGTTCCCTCACTTTATTATTAAATGCACTAGAAACTAAAAAAAATTAGATTATCTCATTATTTTTAGTTTTACTAATTCTTTTTTGTACTAACATATTTCATGAATTGAACTCGTTCATAGAGTGCATCATTCATCTCGGATGAATTACTCAACTTACCATGGAATTCATCAATAGATTTATAATTGTGTTTCTCCATCCAAACACGAATTTCATCTAAAGATTTTGTTATGATCTTGGCTGAATTAATGTAGATAGACGATACCATCTGAACACTCGAAGCTCCTGCCAGGAGAAACTTGATAGCATCTTTTCCGCTGTGAATTCCTGTAGTTGCACATAAATCACAATCCACAAGATCGCTCATAATCCCAATCCAACGTAAAGAGTTTGGCATATCGTCAGATGTGCTTAAGAAATTGCCATCAATCAGCTCTTCTTTCTCAATATCTATATCAGTATTGTAAAATTTATTGAATAATACCATTCCTTTGATTCCTGTTTTAGAAAATCTCTGCAATGTATTAGCCAAATTATCGAAATAATAACTTACCTTTATTGAGATTGGGATAGAAACATTTGAAGTAACTTTATTAATAATATCAAAATAAACCTTCTCATTTTTTTTACCTTCCATTTTTGGATCAGATGGAAGTAGGAAAATATTCAATTCAAGAGCATCTGCACCAGCTAATTCAATACTCTTTGCAAACTCTGTCCATTCAGCAGAACTCATGCAATTTATACTAGCTATGATTGGAACATCAACAGCTTTCTTTGTACCTTTGATTAACTGTAAATAATTATCTAATAGATGTTGTTTTTCAAAATACTTTTGATAATCGTACATTTCGGTATGATCGTGAAAAGGGTTATAATCATCCATATTCTTGTTCACTTCCATCATTATCTGTTCTTCGAACAATGATTTCAATACAACGGCAGAAGCTCCAGCTTCTACTAATTGCTTAATAGAATCCAGATTGCTGGTTAATCCACAAGAACCCACAATAATCGGATTTTTTAATTCCATTCCCATATATATGGTTTTTAAATCTACCATAATTCCTCCGTAATGATAATATTAATTTTCCTTTAGAACATGATCGTCATAAAGAGTCTCAAATTGCAGTTTATGTGCTGCCTCTTCACTAGCCAATTTTAGAAATATCTTTTCAAGCTCTGTGCCAGTGTATTGTTTCGCCATATTTGTATAAAGCTTTTGAGCTTTTTCTTCTCTTTTCATGGCAACGATAAGGATATCTTGATAATCCATTTCATCATAAGGTTTCACATCAATTAAATAATCACTTATATGTAAATCCGTCACTTCTTTTACTGTGACCTCTTGAGTTCCTCTGCTGCGAATATTTTCAAGAATTATAATGTGACCTTTTTCCATATTTTCCAATTCTTTCAGCATTTCTTTTTGAGCACTGAATTTCACTTTTTTCTGCAAATCCTGATAGAATGTTACAGCTTCTTTCTCTCCGTCTACAGCAAAATCTATAACTTCATTGAATTTGTCTTTTGTCATGTTTTCTCCTTGCTTATAATATTTTTATCCTAAAGCTACATCCAGGGTCATCATTACTGCAAAACCGAGCATTGCACCAATGGTTGCAATATCAGTATTTTTATCCTGTTGTGCTTCAGGGATCAATTCCTCCACAACTACATAGATCATCGCACCGGCTGCAAATGACAAAGCATATGGCAGAATTGGACGCATTGTTATAACAGCAATTGCACCAATTACACCAGCTATTGGTTCAACTATTCCAGAAAGCTGACCATACATGAAACTTTTTTTTCTGGAAAGTTTTTCTCTTCGTAATGGGATACTAACAGCAGCCCCTTCCGGGAAATTCTGAATTCCAATTCCAATAGCCAATCCAATTGCACCGGCTAGTGTTACGGATGGTAAGTTTGCAGTTAAAGCACCAAATGCTACGCCCACTGCAAGTCCTTCCGGGATATTGTGAAGAGTTATTGCTAAAACGAGTAAAACACTCCGTCTCCAATTTGTATGAATCCCTTCTGCCTCTTCTAATGGTAAACCCAGATGTAAATGCGGAAGAATTCTATCAACTCCCCACAGAAAAGCACCACCTGTTAAAAAGCCGATCATGGCAGGAAACCATATTGGTAAAGTTGTTACTGACGGTGTCATTTCTATAGCCGGAGCTAATAATGACCAGAAACTTGCAGCTATCATCACACCAGCTGCAAATCCCAGCATCCCGTTCAAAACTTTTGGTTTTATCTCCTTGAAGAAAAAAACCATTGCTGCTCCTAGAGCAGTGAGTAACCAGGTGAATAAAGTTGCAAATAATGCCTGAATTACCGGATTTAATTCTATAAACCATTTCAAGATCATAGTATTTCATTAAAATTTAAAAAGTGGAATCACGGAAATTCCGTAATTCCACTAAATCAAATTAATCAACTGGGCTAAAAAGATCTTTACCTACGCCGCATTCAGGGCAAACCCAATCTTCAGCAAGATCTTCAAATGCAACATTGTTATTTTCGGCAGGGTCATAGATATAACCACATGCATCGCATACATACTTTTGCATTTTTTCCTCCATTTTAAATTATTAATAATTTTCTACATGCACTTCAAAATAAGCCTGTGGATGCTTACAAACAGGACAAATTTTAGCAGCTTCTGTTGCTTCGTGTATATGGCCGCAATTAATACATTTCCAATATACCTTTCCACCTTTTATAAAAACAGTCCCGGCTTCTAAATTGGCAAGAAGTTTTTTATATCGGGCTTCATGTTTTTTCTCTACAGCTGCAATACCTTCAAACATAACTGCAATTTCTTTAAATCCTTCTTCTCTAGCTTCTTTAGCCATAGTGGGATACATCTCTGTCCATTCATAGTTTTCACCTGCAGCTGCAGCTTTCAGATTGGTAGCAGTATCTCCCAGTTCTCCCAAAGCTTTAAAATGCAATTTAGCATGTTCCATCTCATTTTTTGCTGTTTCCAAGAAGAGGTTACTAATCTGCTCATAACCCTCTTTCTTTGCCGCTTTGGCAAAATATGTGTACTTATTACGGGCTTGTGATTCACCTGAAAAAGCATCCCATAAATTTTTTTCTAGTTTTTGTTCCTTTTAATTCCGGCATTTTCCCTCCAATTTTATCAACTTTTCCAAAGCCCGTGCAGATTACACCATTCACGTACTTCTTCAATATCTTCTTTCTTAACTGGAAACCATGCTTCAGGAGCATCTTCCGGTTTCAATTCTTGACGATAAACCTTGCAGCAAGCGAGAACTTCGATGAATTTGATATAATGCTTGTCAAGCATTGGATGAGCTGCATTTTGACCAACTTTCACCAAAACTCCACCATCTTTTTCTTCCACGTAGGGCACGTGTTTTTCTGTGCTTGCATCTTCAGATTTTGCTACTAATTTTTCCATTGGTTCTCCGCAACATGCAAGTGCTGGAGCACCTTCATTCAGGATCTCTACTACATTACCGCATTTTTCACAGTAATATACTTCTCTTAATTGTGTCATATTTTCCTCCCTTTGTTTTTTATACAGTTGGTGGTGTAAAAACTCTTTGGCTAAGATCGTTATCAATCATCAACATACCATGTCCATTACCACCGATCATTTTAAATTTTCCTACAATAGCATCCATTGATGCTTCTTCTTCTACTTGCTCATCTATGAACCAGTTTAAAAAACTTTTTGTCGCATGATCTTTTTCTTCTATAGCAACTTCCATCAAGTTATTGATCAAGCTTGTCACTAATTGCTCATGTCCGTATGCTTTTTCAAAAATTTCAAGAGCAGATTTAAATTCTATTTCCGGCTGATCGATAGCTTTCAATAAAACCCTGCCACCTCTTTCATTAACATAATCATACATTTTCATGGCATGGAAACGTTCTTCCTGTACCTGCACTTTAAAGAAATTAGCACAACCTGGTAAATTCTCTGCTTCAAACCAGGCAGCCATTGATAGATACAAATACTCAGAAAACAATTCTTTATTAATTTGTTCATTAAACGCATCAACTAATTTTTTTGATATCATAATTTTCTCCTTAACCTTTCAAACTATTTATTGCCGCTTCATAGTTTGGTTCTTGGGTAATTTCAGGTACAAGTTCAGTATATTTGATAACTCCGCCCTCGTTCAATACGATTACCGTTCTTGCCATCAAACCAGCCATAGGTCCATTTATTATTTTCACTCCAATCCCTTCACTAAAATTGGAATTTCTCAATTCACTTAACGAGATCACATTATCCAATCCTTCTGCTGTACAGAAT
This sequence comes from Candidatus Tenebribacter davisii, assembly GCA_030765535.1. Classification (GTDB taxonomy): domain Bacteria; phylum Cloacimonadota; class Cloacimonadia; order Cloacimonadales; family TCS61; genus Tenebribacter; species Tenebribacter davisii. The sequence continues at coordinate 15,868 of JAVCCH010000121.1, read as the reverse complement.
CTAGCATGTGCAAAAGGAAGATCCTTTGAAATACATAAAACAACTGTATTATCTAATTTCTCTGCTTCAGAATTGAATCTGCGAACTGATGCTGCGCATACTCCAGTATCAAGACTGGGGAAAATATTCAAGACAACTTTCTTTCCTCTAAAATCTTTCAGTTCTATGTCAGATAAATCTGTTTTAGTGAGTTTGAACTGTAAATCATCTAAATTTGCTCCAACTGGTGGGATATCACCAATTGTGTTTATTTCATTTCCCTTTAAAGTAATTTTTGCCATTTTTCTCTCCTATTGTATTTGATCAATCAGATGTTCTTCTTAAAGATTTATACTTTTATGTTTTTTCTGAATATTATCAGCCAAATCATCTAAAGCTTGAAAATCATTTTTTTCAGGAAATCCTTTTACCATTACAGTAGGCAACAATTCCACTTTTAAGTTCCCTAGCATTCCAACTAATTTCTCTACCATTTTCCCACCCCAGCCATAGGAACCGATAACTGTGGCAAACTTAGCTTTTGGTTTTAACATATTTGCTAAAAATGCAGCATAAGCAATTGACGGATGGGGACCTGTTAATACTGTCGGTGAAGCAATAACTATCGTAGCAGCATCAACCAATTCAATGGCCAACTCACCAATATCGGTAACAGTCAAGTTGAATGGTTTAACTTTAATACCTCTTTTTATGAGTGCATCGACTAAATATTCAACCATTCTTTGAGTGCTTCCATGCATAGAAACATAGGGTATAACCACTTCATTCTTAACATTATCAGATGTCCAATCTTTATAAGCATCAAGAATCATTTTTGGATTATCATAAATCTGACCGTGGCTTGGTGCTATCATATCGATTTCAATACTTTCCAATTTCTTCAAATGTCTGATGATATTTTTCCTGAACGGCATCATTATTTCAGCAAAATAACGTTTGGCGGAATTGTAAACTTTGGCTTCATCTTTTACAAATAAATCACTTGATACATAATGAGAGCCGAGGAAATCACATGAGAAAAGGATTCGTTCCTTCTTTAAATAAGTTACCATAGTTTCTGGCCAATGAACCCATGGAGTAAGAAAGAACTGTAATGTTTTATCTCCAAGTGATAATGTTTCTTCATCCTTGATAACAATAAATTTATCATCAGCAATTTCTAATAGATCTATCAATATCATTTTACATTTTTCGTTTGTTACGATTTTTGATTCTGGATATTTAGATAGAACAGCAGGGATTCCACCTGAATGATCTTGTTCTGCATGATTTACAATAATATAATCAATCTTTGAAATACCATAATTTTCTAAATTCTCAAATAGAACATTCAGGGTTTCCGGATCAACTGTATCAATCAAGACAGTTTTATCTGATCCTTCTACAAGATAAGAATTATATGTGGTTCCATCAGGTAAAGGGATCAATTCATCGAAAAGCCTTCTATCCCAATCTTTTGCTCCAATTGAAAAAACATTCTGTTTAATTTTTTGTATTGCCATTTTTCCTCCATATCAGCCAATAGCCTATTGGCAGTTGGCCTTGCCTTTTTATTTTTTTCAAAAATTATTTCTGGCACTTCTCACAAAAGTACGTACTCCGACCTGCTTGTTTTATTTTGCTGATCACAGCTCCACATTCGCAGTTTTTTTTGCCGTATACTTTCAGGAAATTTTGGAATTCCCCTGTTTTATCTTCCACATTTCTATAATCAGAAATTGTTGTGCCGTTATTTTTTATAGCTTCCTTTAAAATTTCTTTTGTATATTTCACAATTTTATTAATATCTGCAGCTTTAAGTTTACTTCCGGGTTTTCTTGGGTCTAATTTACAGCGATATAAAATTTCTGCTGCATAGATGTTACCTAGTCCGGCAATAACCTGTTGGTCAAGCAAAATATTTTTAACAGGAGCAGTTTTTTTTGTTAAAATTTTCCCCAGGTATTTTTCATCGAATTCAAGAGATAAAGGTTCAACTCCAAGCCTGTTAAAAGCTTCCACTTCATCAGCTGATTTCATGATTTGTATTTTACCAAATGTACGGATATCATCGAATATCAATTTAGTCTTATCAGTAAAAATGATTTCTGCCCTGATATGCACCGCAGTTTTATTGAGATTAGTTTCAAATATTAATTTCCCCGTCATTCTAAGATGAATTACTAGCTTATAATTTTTTGATGTTTGTATTATGATGTATTTCCCACGCCTTGTGATTAATTCAATTTTTCCCAAATTTGTAACCGGAATTTGCCACTCAATAGTATTATGGCGTAACTCTACCAGTTCCTTGATTTCTTTTCCAAGAACCAGATTATTCAATCCGTTTATTACAGTTTGTACTTCTGGAAGTTCAGGCATCTATTTTCCTTCCTTTAAACAGCTTTTACAAATACCTTTTAAATTAACATAGTGCTCGGTAACTTTGTGGCCATCAATAAATTCATTTTTATATAGATCAAAAGTCTTGTTAAGATCGTATATCTTATTGCATTTCATGCATTTAAAATGGACATGCGGATCAGTATTATATTCGTAACGAACCTCATTATCGAAAAGGGACAGAGCCACTAGAATCCCATTTTCTGTAAATGTTTTAAGAGTATTATAAACCGTTGTTTTTGATAAGGTAGGGATATCATTTACCAAAGCCTGATAGATCATATCTGCTGTTGGATGAGTTTTATAATCTCGCAGATATTCTAGTATCTTCACCCTTTGCATTGAAGGTGCAATATTGTGTTCCTTTAAGACTTCAATGATATTTTGCATATTTCCACCTTTGCTACAAATTCAAGTTTGTAACGATTACAAAGTTGAAATCTGTATTATTGCCGTCAAGAAAAAATATGACTAATCCTAAAAATAAATTTATCTCAGAAATAGGACTTTACCCAATCAAACTGATAATATTATCTTTAATTATATCAATTCACTCACTTTAACATCAGGATGAGTATAGCGATTTTTATTTGAAGTCTTTTTAGAAAACTCAATTGCCCGTTGAGGGCACCAATGAATACAGGCATGACATTGTTCACAATGATTCTGCCAGACAGGGTTTTTGTTCTCATTTAAAATTATATTCTCAACGGGACACACTTTTTCACAAATACCGCAACCATTGCATAGTTCTGTGAAAAAGAAATTTTTATCAGATCTTTTAATATAATTCGCAAATAGGGGGTAAATTAATTTAGTATATAATTTACCCATAAATGAGACCTTTTGCATTGGAACCATTTTTCTATCATAAATTTTCTGAGCACATTCTTCAATTTTTGGAATTGAATTTTTAATAATCTGTGCAGCTTTATCTTGGGGATCTGCATCTCCCATAACCAGATAATTACTTGGCATGAATATTTCAAAGAAAGCATCAATATTGATGTTTTTCTTTTTCATTAACTTTTGAAACAAACCGAGTACATTACCACCATTGCCTGCATAATTCGTCACAACGAATATATATTTCGCTTTAGATATTTCAATTTGTTCAAGAAATTTTTTAAATAACACCGGCATGCCCCAGGCATAAACAGGAAACACAAAACCTAGGATATCAGCTTTAACAGGTTTGTTGAAATCTAGTTTGGATGTTACTTTGACAACTTTGTACTGACCAATCTTTTCACCAATTCTCTTGGCTATTGCCAAAGAATTTCCTGATCCAGTAAAATAAAATATTTTATGCATGAACTCTCCAATTTTACAAATTGAAAATGTAATCTATATTAAAATTATCTTCTGAAAAAAATATTAAAAATTATATTTTCTAGAAGTATTACCAGCTTACTTATTAAAAGCAAGCTGGTATCTCAATCTCCATCTATTTCAGCAATAACATTTTTTTCGTTGATTGATAATTTCCTGTATTAAATTTATAAAAATAAATTCCGGATGATACAGTTTTCCCATTATCATCCTTTCCATTCCAAACTACAGAATGTTTTCCTGCTGGGATTTCTGACCTTATAAGATGTCTTACTTTTTGACCTTTTATATTATAAATTATCAGTTCGCTTTGTTCGTGTAGTTCGTTGCTAACGATAAATGAAATTGTAGTACTTGGATTAAAAGGATTGGGATAATTAGTTAATTCGTAATTTGTAATTTGCAATTCATTATTATCCACTCCAACTTCTCCGATCTCTTCCAGTAATTGTGACATGAATATTTCAGCCTCAGAATCATACATGAAATATAGAGGAAATCCAAGTAAAACAAAGCACCCGTTTGGTTGAGATTTTAAGGCACAATTTTCGCCAATATATTGATTCCCAGCAACACCATCATACTGATAGATACCATTTGTTGATCCCGGGAAGATCCCAATATAAGGAAGCATTCCATTAAAAGCAAGGTGGACTTTATCAGGATCGACAATCAAATTTTCATATTCATCGGAAGTAGCTCCGGTAAATTCCCATTCATAAACCTGTTGAACCTCACTGCAATTTAAAAAATCCGATATGAAGAATTCTGGCATTTCTAAAGCCGTTTTCCATCCGGAGATCATCAGGTTCCCACCTCCTGCCAGATAACAGCCGAGGACATCAAGATTATCATTAATGCTGTGACTTATAATATCATCATCATGGAATATTATGGTGGAAAAGTTAACAAGATATTCCAGTTCTAACTCTCCCTCATCAGCATAATCATAAGCAGTAAAATTACTATTTATAATGCTTTCATAAAACTCATCAGCCATAGCGTCATCAGGATTCCCGGGAGATCCATTACCATCATTAGTTTCATCAATTACCAGAATTCCCTGATCAAGAGGGAAATCAAGCGGAGTAGCTTCGTAAACTTCCGAGAATGATGTTTCATAATATTCATCTTTCACAGCTTTAAGTTTATAATAATATGTAGTACCATTAATAACATTTTCATCAATATAAGAGGTTTCTGTAATAATATCTGTGTTCATCATGATAAAGGGATCTTCCGGAGATTCAGCACGATATAAATTATAACCATCAATAATAACTTCGGGCCAGAATTCATTCCAATAAACGGTCACACTTCCATCAGCAGAATAGGCATTATTTATTTCTACAGGAATAAATGTAATCCCTCTATTTAAAACCCAGTCATCAGGATCACATTCCACACTTTCATAAACAGGGATATTAGTCATTGCAATAGTTTGATACGGCATATCCGGTGTACCCTGAACAAGTACAGAATCATGCTCCGTATCTGAATAAATGTGGAAAGGGACATCAATATAAAAGTCGGTATCGGTATTGGAACTTGTCTGTACAAATGTCATTAAACGGGGAATTGCCATATACGGATTGAAGAAATAAGTATACTGTATGGAAGGCAAACCCGGTTGATAGATCCATTGTAGGAAAAATTGATCCAGATCCAATCCGCTCACAGTTTCGCATACCTGTTGGAAATCATCAGTGACCACATTACCATTATGAAATTCATTAAAATATGTCTGCAATATCTGGAAGAAAACATCATCTCCTGTTTTCAAGCGAAGCATATGTAGAACAGATGCCGGTTTCTCGTATGTTGCCGGAGTGAAATAAGCACCGGCAGGAGGATCATAAACAGTATGAGGTGAACTTCCTCCCCAACTTAGATAATATTGATGTATAGATGTATGGATGTAATCTAACATCGCTTGATATCCCTGCCACGCATTCATATATAACGCTTCTGAATATGTGGCAAATCCTTCAGAAAGCCAAATATCTTTCCAGGTAAGACAGGTAAGACAATCTCCGAACCACTGATGAGATAATTCATGTGCAATAGTAATTTCACCACCATGATTCCCATTTATATTACCACTCCCAAGTGTGGTCATTGTTTGATGTTCCATGGCGCTGTAAGTAGCAAAATTTGTAACTGCATTCCCATATTTTTCAAACGGGTATTCACCATAAAGATCTGTATATGTCTCCATCATAAAAGGCAGATTAGTAAAATCCTCTTCGGCATTTACAGCCATGCTGGGAGGAGCAAAATTTTGTATTGGGATATCTCCAAATGTATCATTTAATTCTACATAATTTTGGGCTACAATTGACACAAGGTAAGTTGCCATAGGATTTGATCCTTCCCAATTATGTGTACTGGTCCCATTTCCATTATCTAAGATTGAAGTTCGAATGCCGTTACAAGCTGCAAGCCAGTCACTCCGTACTGTTATGTGAAGATCTGTTATCGCTTTATCCCAGGGATGATCATAACAGGGCCACCAAAAACGGGAGGCATTTGGATCGGAAAGCGTAAATATTAATGTATTACCAAAAAAGAAACCCAGTCCATTCCATATTGGATAACCGGAATATTCTACAATGGTTGTAAATTGATCCCCCGGGTTCATTGTTCCAAGCTCAATCGTTATCAGGCTGCCATCATATGTATAGTTTGCAGAACTGCCGTTCAGCTGCACATCAATCACAGTCATCGCTTCTAATTCATAACTGATCTCAGATATTGTTTCTTCAGCTTCTACAACTGCAATCACAGCTCCTGAAACAAAATCAGTTGCTTCTTGAATATGCATTATAATATCATAATGCAATACATCAAAGCCATGAGCAGAATCAGCTCTTGTATTTTCATATTGCAAATTCGATATTGAAAGCTTATCTCTATCACATCTTGGACGTGCCTGAATTGAGATTATTAAAAGTAATAATATAATTATTAAAGTTATTTTTTTCATTTTTCCTCCGAGAATAATCATCTGGGTTTAGTTTTTCGATAACTTAAATTATATGCAACCAATTTTTCTTAAATTAATATTTTTATTTGACAGAAAAATGATTATCTTATCCTTAGCACTCAATAAGTGTGATTGCTAAAAATTGAAAAATTATAAATAGGAGGCTATGAAATCATGGCAAAACAAATGAAATTTAGTCATAGTTCACGAACCGCAATGAAAAAAGGTGTAGATGAGCTGGCAAATGCTGTAAAGGTTACATTAGGACCCAAAGGTAGAAACGTAGTAATAGATAGAAAATTTGGTTCACCACTCATTACAAAAGATGGTGTAACTGTAGCAAAAGAGATTGAGTTAGAAGATCCGTTTGAGAATATGGGAGCCCAACTGGTAAAAGAAGTTGCGGAAAAAACACATGATATAGCAGGAGATGGAACAACTACGGCAACTGTACTAACTCAAGCTATTATTGAAGAAGGTCTTAAGCATGTAACAGCTGGTGTTAATCCAATGTATCTAAAAAAGGGAATTGAGAAAGCATCAAAAGTTGTAACCGAGAGAATCAAAGAAATCAGTAAAGAGATCAAAAAGAATGAAGAGATAGCGCAAATCGCTTCGATCTCCGCAAATAATGATAAGGAAATTGGTCTTCTTATCGCGGAGGCCATGGAATCTGTTGGAAATGAAGGAATAATTAATGTTGAAGAAGCCAAATCAATAGATACATACTTAGAGAAAGTTGAAGGTATGCAATTTGATCGTGGATATTTATCCCCATATTTCGTAACCGATCCAGACAAAATGATCACAGAATTTGATGATCCTTTCATTCTTCTTTTTGATAAAAAAGTTAGTGTTATGAAAGACCTGCTTCCAATCTTGCAGGAAGTTGCTCAAACAGGTAAACCATTCTTCATTATCGCAGAGGATATTGAGGGTGAAGCACTTGCAACCTTAGTTGTGAATAAACTGCGTGGTACTTTGAACGTTGCTGCTGTAAAAGCACCAGGTTTTGGTGATAGACGTAAAGCCATGATGGAAGATATTGCAATTCTTACTGGTGGAACAGTTATCTCAGAAGAGATGGGAAGAAAACTTGAATCTACTAAAATTGAAGATTTGGGAACAGCTAAGAAAGTGATTATTGATAAAGAAAATACAATTATCAGAGAAGGTAGCGGAAAGGCAAAAGATCTTGAAGCTCGTGTAAAACAGATTAAAGTTCAAATTGAAGAGACAACCTCTGATTATGATAAAGAAAAACTTCAGGAAAGACTCGCCAAGCTTTCAAGCGGTGTTGCAGTTCTCAAGATCGGAGCAGCAACTGAAACTGAAATGAAAGAGAAGAAAGCAAGAGTAGATGATGCTCTTCATGCTACACGTGCTGCAGTAGAAGAAGGAATTGTAGCTGGTGGTGGAGTAACACTTATCTATGCTGCCAGAGCAATTGATGAGATGAAACATGAAACTCATGAAGAAAAAGTGGGTGCAGAAATTCTCAAAAAAGCACTTTCAAAACCTGCTTATCATATTGCCGCAAATGCTGGTGAAGAGGGAGCTCTTATTGTTGAAAACATCAAAAATTCTAAAGATATACATTTTGGATTCAATGCAGCAATTTCCAAATTCGATGACCTATTCAAAACAGGTATCATCGATCCTGCAAAAGTTGTTAGAAGTGCAGTTCAAAATGCAACAAGTATTGCGGGACTCTTCCTTACAACTGAATGTTTGATCACGGACATTAAGGAAAACGAACCGACAATGCCTCCTATGCCTGGTGGTGGAATGGGTGGAATGCCTGGAATGGGAATGTAAATTAAAATAATATAAAGACAATCTAAAGGGGAGTGTGATTCTCCCCTTTTTTATTTATTAATATACTAAATAACCATTCAGAAAAGGCTTGACACCAAAAACAGGTGTTTTTTTTAATACTTTTCGTGCCGAAGTGGTGAAATTGGTATACGCAGTGGATTCAAAATCCTCCGAGCATTAGCTCGTGCCGGTTCGATTCCGGCCTTCGGCACCAAATTTTTAGGAGGTTATTTTTTTTAAGATATTGTAATATCTTCTGTTTTAATTTTTACCGAAATAATATACTGGAGGAATCAATGAAAAATAAAGTAATCATCCTAACACTCATTACAATTTTGCTTATACCTATTGCTGCCAATGCAGTATCAGAAGCGGCAGTATTGTTTTTATTAATTGAACCAAGTGCGAGAACCGGTGGAATGGGACAAGCTTATGTCGCTCAAACCGATGATGCATTTGCGGGATACTGGAATACCGGTGCTATGGCCTTTAATAGAAAAAAACAATTTAGCAGTATGTTCTCAAACTGGTTTGGAAAATTATTCAGTGATATGTACTATTTCCACCTGGCTGGGAATAACTATTATGAAGATCTTGGTAATGTCGGTTTTGCCGCAACATATATGACTTTTGGTAAACAAGACCACTTAGATGAAGATGGTAATCTGCTTAGTACTTTTGAGAGTTATGACCTTTCTGCTGCTGTTACATACGGTTACCAAACCAGTCAAAATACTGGTGTTGGTCTTGCTTTTAAATTCATTTTAAGTGATCTCGCACCGGAAGGAACAGGAGCCAGTGAAGTTGGTATCAAAGGTCGGGGAATGAGTTATGCTTTTGACCTCGGTGTGAAACATAAAACTGTTGACTTCGGTCAAATTCTAGTATCTCCATATAATGGTGTTTTAAGTATCTATAATGGTATAGCATCGTTAGGTGGATTTCAAAAAGCAGGTTTATCTGAATACAGTATTCTAGTTGATAAACTGGATTTTGGGCTTAATCTACAAAATATCGGACCAAACATTACTTATATCAATGATTCTCAATCTGATCCGCTGCCAATGAACTTACGTATGGGATTTTCATATCGAGCCTTGGAATCAAAATATAATAAATTATGCATTAATGCAGATATGAATAAAATGTTGGCTAATGGTGACCCAATATATAAACGTATTTTCACATCATGGACAGATGATTTCAAAGATGGAGATTTTGCTAGTATTGCTGACTTCAATAATTCAATAGAGATCAGAGAAATAATCTGGGGAGTTGGAGCCGAATATATTTACCTTGATCTGTTATCACTTAGATCCGGATATATATTGGATAGAGCTGGAGAGATCAAAGGTTTCTCATTTGGAGCTGGAGTTCATTATACATTCAACGAACAGTATTTGTTAAATATTGACTTTGCTTTCCAACCTGGTGGAGACCTTCAAGATTATAATCAAACTTTTTCACTAAAGGTTGAATTCTAGTTACCAAATAAGTTATGAAAAGAATATTACTATCCGCTTTGATAGTCTTGGTATTGTTTATACCAAAACTTTCTTATGCTAAGAAATTTATTATAGAGAAGAATCTAACTACTCCCGTTAAAGAACTAAAAATTCATCCTATTGAGAAAGCTCTTTCAGGTCAGAGAGATTTCAATAATACAAAAAGCAGGGAATCTAATAAATTGCTGTTATTGCTTATTGATTTTCCTGAGGATAATATTGTTTCAACTACTGGAAATGGGAAATTCATTCAAGATGATACAGGATACTCTTTCCCTATAGGAAAACCTCCACATAATTACGTCTACTTTTCAATGCAATTAGATGCATTAAGACATTATTATGATGCAGTGAGTTATGGTGATTTTATAGTTGAAACTGATATATACCCGCTGCCTGTTGCAGGTGAAGATTTTACCGGCTATACTCTTCCCCATGAAATGTCCTATTATAATCCTATTGGAGCTAGCTCTGAATTACAAATTGAACGATTTGAAGAGTATTTTCAGGATTGTTTTATCAAAGCGGATGAAGATGAAAATATTGATTTCTCTCAATATGATCATTTCATGTTTATTCATGCTGGATCTGACTGGCAGCACGATGTAAATGGCGATTCACCTTCTGATCTTCCTTCCTTCTTTATTATGGTGGGAGACGGTAAAGAAGTTATAGTTGATAACGGCACAGTAACCATTGATCATGCTTGTAATGTACCGGAAATGATAATTCAGGATACTCGAACTGACACTACCGGGACTGTACCAATTGTTTATAATTGGGGTGTAATCAACTCAGTTATGGTTCATGAATTTGGCCATTCTATTGGATTCGTTGACCTTTATAATACTAAGAACTTTACTCCTCAAGTTGGATATTATGACATCATGGACAGTGGAGGTTCCACCATTTTAAATTTGGGTATTGATGAGACAGGTAATGGTTTTGCTGACATTTTTTATAGCATTGAAGGTATATTCCCTGCCTTACCGGGAGCATGGTCTCGAATTATTCCATTTGAAGATTCATATCGTGCACGAGGAATTTTAAAGGATATTGATGAATTTGAATTTGATAAGAAAATAACTGTTCTGCCAGCTGAGAAGATGTACGATGCAACTACAATCACAGACAGTTCAGCTTATTTCATTAAAGTCCCGCTTACTGATACAGAATATCTCCTTATAGAGAATAGACAGGTAGATCCGGATGGAGACGGCGGGGCTTATCCATGTACTTCTTTAGATCAACGTATCGTGTTGTATCCAACTTATCCCCCCCCAAATCTAAGTAGTGATCCCACCTATGAATATGACTACCTTCTGCCGGGTTGGATCTCTGATAATTATTACAGTTATGGTGGTGGACTTCTTATCTGGCATGTAGATGAAAAACTTCTATATGAAAACAATAATTATCAGAATAATACAGTTAACTCACGTCATTCATTTAGAGCTGTTAAAATAATCGAAGCTGATGGATTTGATGATATTGGAAATCCTAGTTCTATGTTTTGGAAAGGAACTTCATTTGAAGCATTTTATAAGTACCATCCTCAGTTCGATATTGAAGGATGGTTCACAGGTTGGGATGATGATTATATAGTTAAGAATAATGGAGAATTGGAATTTATTGGAACTATATTCAATGAAAAATTAAGTTCTTCATCCAAGCCAGCTCTTTTAACAAATGATGGATACCCTTTTCTATATTCGATCTATGATATAAGCAGCTGTTCAATAGATTATGGTTTGGAAAGAACTATGTCATTTAAATTTGGAGCGAATCTCTTTGATGAAACAATAAAAATCGCTGAATTTGATTCTATTCGGGCTATCGGTAAAGTTGGAAATATATTAAATTCTCCTACATTCCCAGTCTTGAGTGAAGATGGAATTGATTTTATTTCTTATGTTGATGAAAGTTGGCAAGATACACTTGATGTAAATCTAAATTATGAATCTACTCCATCTCAACAGATAATTAACTTTGATGAAGACAGTGATGGAGAAGATGAGTATTACTTTGTAAATAATACTGAACTTTCTATAATCTCACCTTATATAAATATTGTTGAAAATTTTTCATCCATTCTTTCTGATGCACCTCTTTTTATTGAAGACTGGCATTTGCCAACTTTAGTAATACCAACTGAAGATTCACTTTATATTGGAAAATATCAATTTGATATTCAGAATTCGAAGTGCGTTTTTGATGGAGAACATCTGATAGTTGCCAGTGAAAATTCGATAAATATTATTAATGATCCAGAAATAGACGGAACACCAAACCTTCAATTTGATATTGAAAATTATGATCAAGATCATATTCCTGTTTGTTATAATGACACTAATCATATTTATAATTCTATATTTCTCCAGAATGCTGACGGTAATGTTTTAAGAATTAGAGATAATAAAGTTGAAGAGATCTTCAAACTTTCTCCATATTCAACGGATGCACCTTCTCAACTTGCCATTGGCAACTTTCTTAATGATGGGCAGATCTACCTTACCTTTGGAGCTGGAAATCGTGTTTTCGCCATCACCCTTGATGGTACTCTGGCACCAGGCTTTCCTGCGTATTTGGATGATAAAGAGATCAAACCTGCTTCGTACCCGCGAATCATCACATTTGTTAATGAAAACATTATTTTATTAGAAGAAGAGGATAACGGTTTTGTAGCTGTAAATAACGATGCTGAGATAAGCATCGAACATTCTCTCTTCTGGAAAAAAGTAAATATTCTCGATCAATTTTACTGGGATGAAAACATTCAGCAATTACATTTTATCTATTCTGATGAATCTTCAAATCTCTATGCTTCTTACCTGGAAGATATTGAAGAAGACCCAATCATCTGGAACGGATACAGAAATAATGGTTATAATAATTATTCAGGTGTTATTCAATATCAACACAACCCGGAAGATAAGCTTAAAGCATATTGTTTCCCAAATCCAGCCAGAAATGGAGAAGTGAGGGTAAAAGTAATAAATGCTAAAGCTGAGATTGATCTTAAAATATTTAATATTGCAGGAGATATTGTCTGGTCACAAAAAATTGAAAAAGCTGCAAATGATTCTCAGGATGTCAGGATAGATACATCTAAAATGGCTTCGGGAATCTATTTTGGTATTGTTTCTTCCTTAAAAGAAATTAAAAAGATCTCATTCGCAATTATAAATTAAGGAGTATAAAAATGAAAAAGTTTTTAATGATAACACTAATTTTGGTAATCTGTTCAATTGCCTTTGCTCAGGAACTCAGTAACGACATAATCCAAGTAAATTATGAGAAGAAATCTTTAGCAAAAGCGATGATCCTTTCTTCACTTTTCCCGGGAGCTGGACAATTTTATGCTAACAAAAGAAGTATTACTACATATATTTTTCCGATAATTGAGATAGGATTATTAACAGGCTATTTCATAAATTATAATAATGGATTGGATAAAGAAGATGATTATCAAGTATTTGCAAATGCTCATTACAACAGAGAGCATCAGTATTATGCTGAAGATGATCTGATTAACGATCCCGCTAATAACTCGAATTTCTATAACGACCATTTCCGCCTGGATGAGACCAATACCCAACATTTTTATGAAGATATTGGAAAGTATAACAAATACGTTTTCGGCTGGGATGACTGGTTTGATATATTTGCAATTAATGGAGAAGGAAATACCGTATCTCCTGAATGGCTTTGGGAAGAGACAGCAGAAGGTAAGAATCTATGGATTGGGAATAATGTAACAAACCCATCAAGTACTTATCTCCCAAATTCAAATTATTCAGATCCATATACAATATATAGTGGCTTCAGAGCAGATTATATAGAGATGCGTCAAGATGCTGAAAGTTCATATGATAAGGCAGAGTTATTTAGTTTTGGTATAGTTGCAAACCATATTCTGGCAGCAATCGACGCAGTTCGTTTAACTAAGAAATATAATCTTGAATACCTTTCTAATACTTCACAATTAGAGATCAAGATAGCACCAATCTTTGTGAATAATAATATTTCGCCAGCATTGATGATATCTAAAAGGTTCTAAGACATGAAAAAAATCGTCTTCATCTTTTTGCTTATTGCAGTTTCACTTAATATTTTCGGGAAAGAATTATCTGTAAAAAAAGCAATGCTTTACTCAGCAGTAGTTCCTGGATTAGGTGAAATGTACAGCCAGAAATATTCTAAAGGAGCTGTTTTTTTAGCTGCAGAAACTGCTATCATTTTTTCGTATTTTCGTATGCAGTCTGAACGGGAATGGGTCATAAATTCTTATAAACAATATGCATTTTCTATTGCAGGTGTACCAAAGGATATGGAAGATTCTTACTATCAACTGATCCAGAATTATGCTAGTAGTGAAGAATACAATGATGATGTTTTACGGGATGCTAGAAATTATTACCTGATATATAATACTGATCCTGAAGGATATGCAGCATATTTAGAAACTCATTTGATCCCTGATGAAAATTCATGGCATTGGGATAATACCGGAGAATGGATAAAATATATTGATCTCAGACAGAAGAAACAGGATTATGAAATATATTCGAATTTCGCATTTGCCGCTGCCATTATTAATAGGGTTATGAGTATTATAGATTCGGCTGTGGAAGTAAAGAAATTTAATCGTTCAGGACAATATCTTGGCAAATTGACTGTACAACCAAACTGGAAGAAAAAAGGAATAAAAATTAATTATGAATACCGTTTTTAAAAACAGAACTTTCCTAATCATATTACTTTTAATAACTGTTTCATTAATATCAGCGAAAGAAATAAACAGAAAAAAATATATGCTGCGTTCTGCCATTGTACCGGGATGGGGTGAACTATCAGCTAATAACAAAACCGGTTTTATATTTCTCGCCTCAGAATTAGCATTACTATCTTCACGTTTTTTCTTCATTGAAGAATCTAAACTTAAAGAAAAGGCATCTTTCAATTATGCAATTAAATTTGCTCATATCGATCCGAACATGGATATTACTGATGAGTATTATTATCATATGTCCAGATATATGAGTTCAGGTTTTGATACTGGCGGATATAATTCTCGAATTGTTGAAATAGCGAAAGCAAAATATCCTGATGATCTTCAAGCTCAAACCGAATATATTGAGGAAAACTCCTATCCTGAAAGTGAGTACTGGGAATGGGAAAATAAAAACGATAAAAAAGAATATTCCATATTACGAAAAAGGATCACTCAATATGGTGATTACGCTAAAGCTATTACAGGTGCTGTAATTGCTAATCATATAATAAGTACACTTAATGCATTCAGGATTAGTTCTCATCTGAAAAATCTTAATGCTCAAGTTGAATTTGATATTGAGATGAATCCTATACTTACATTACAATATAGATTTTAATAATTTTGCGGAGGGTGAATGGCTATTGTTATTACTGGAAATGACCTAAAAATAGAAGACGTTTATAAAGTAGCTTACGGGAAAGAAAAAGTAGAATTACATTCTGATGCGCTTACAAAAATGACTAATTGCAGAACTTTCATAGAGCAGAAGATCGAAGAAGGTGAAATCATGTATGGTGTTAACACCGGTATTGGTGAATTTTCTGAGGTTGTATTGAATAATGATCAGATAAAACAATTCCAAAAATATTTGATCTATAACCATTCTGCCGGAATCGGTGAACCCTGCCCGATCGAACATGTTCGTGGTGCAATGCTGGGTCGTATCAATGTTCATGCCAATGGACATTCCGGTTGTCGTCCGATAATTACACAAACTTTTATTGAAATGTTAAATAAAGGTGTAACTCCGGTTGTTTGTGAAAAAGGAAGCGTTGGTGCTTGTGGTGA
>JAVCCH010000085.1 GCA_030765535.1 Candidatus Tenebribacter davisii | reverse complement strand
TTGGAATACTTGAGTGAAAAAACAGATAATAAGAAAGCCAAGATTCTGGCTACAACTCTGGATCAGGCTACTGAAAGATTTCTTGATAAGAAAAGATCTCCATCTGTAAAAGTGAAAGAACTGGATAACAGAGGTAGTCATTTCTTCTTAACAAAATATTGGGCAGAAGCTCTGGCAGATCAAACAGAAGATCCGGAAATGAAATTCAGATTCGGTAAACTGGCCAGATATCTGAGAGATAACGAAGAGCAAATACTGAAAGAATTAGTAGAAGTTCAGGGAAAACCTGTTGATCTTGGTGGATATTACAAGCTTGATGACATCAAAGCAGCCAGGGCGATGCGACCCAGCATCACTCTTAACACGATCTTCGATCTATTTATTACGAGATCATTGTAGAAGAACTGAGCAAATAGGATAATATAAATAATCCCATCCGATGGATGTAGGATGGGATTATTAGAAATTAGACAGGAGTTAAAATGCAAAAAATTTTATTTTTGATTATAGCAGTACTTATTATAACATTACTAGTAGCTGATGAACATAATGGCAATGATCTGTTCATGACATATCAGCAAGATCAGAATTTTGATAATTTCCAAAAAGCAATTGAACATTATAACTCAAATAATGAAATCCCTGATAATAATAAATCAGCCTTAATGTTATCATATCTATATACAATGGAATTAAACAGGAACCTTGATATTCTCAAGGTCAATTCTGATTCATTGGATAATATGACTAAATTTTCTTATGCAAATCTATTATTAGAACTAGGTAAATTTAATGAATCTATTCATATTTATGATCAACTTAATGCAGACTTTCCTAAATGGTCATGTCCCTGGCGTCATAAAGGTGAAGCATTTCAAAATCTCCAAGATTATAAAAGTGCGGAATTCGCCACAATGAAAGCAATTGAATCAAGAGAAGATCATTTCGATGCATATATTCAATTAGCAAATATACAAAAGGAACTTGGTGAATATAGAACTGCATTAACAACACTTGAAAAAGGATTACAATATAAAGAAGCTGATCATGAAGATGAAGTATCTGATAGTGAAATCGAAGCTTTGAAAATGGAACTTAATAAGTTATTAGAAAAACATTGATCCATTTATAAATAATCTATCTAAATTCAATAAAACTGCTGGATCTTCCGGCAGTTTTTTTATTATATATATTAACTACTTACAGCTAATCTTGGAACAATTATTGCAATAAAAACTTATGTAAAAAAGGAGTTATTAATGAGGAAGAAATTATTTTATCTAATTATTTTGTTATCTTTGATTATTTCAATTTCTAGTTTATTCGCTGCAAACAGTGTAGTTATTAGATTTGAAGATCCTAACTCGCAAATTATAAGTACTTTTATTGATGGAAATTATGATATAGCTGCTTTTAAACCTGGGGAATTTCTAGATATCGTTGTATCTGAAATTGATTACCAAAAAATACTTCAACAAGGTTATGATGTAATTATTACACAAACTGAAGAACAAATGAAAAATAATCTTAATGATCCAACCGAACTTAATGGTTATAGAGATTATGAAGAGATGTTAACAGAATTACAGCAACTAGAAGCGGATAATCCCGCTATATGTAAATTATTTGATATTGGTGAAACTCTTGGAAAGGAATACTCTGATGCTGGTAATAGTATATACGATGATTATTACCATGAAATATGGGCCTTGAAAGTTTCAGATAATGTTGCAATAGAAGAAGATGAACCTTGTGTTTATTATCTGGCTGAACACCATGCTCGTGAACCTATTAGTCTTGAAGTTAGTATGGCTGTCTTAAATAATATTATCAATAATTACGGAACTGATCCTGAAATTACGGATAATGTTAATAATACTCAAATATGGTTTGTTCCACTTGTAAATCCAAATGGTCATAAAGTTGTAACTGACGAAATTAATACGATGTGGCGTAAAAATATTCGTGATAATAATGAAAATGGAACTTTGAATGTTACTGGTTATTCTCCTCAGGATGGTGTGGACCCTAATAGAAATTATGGCTGGGAGTGGGGTGGAGCCAGCACAAATTGGACAAGTGAAACTTATCAGGGAACTTCCGCTTTTTCTGAGCCGGAAACTCAAGCTGTTAAAAACTTAATTAACTCACATCATTTTGTAGCAGGTATAAGCTATCACAGCTATGGTGAGTTAATTCTTTATCCGTTTGGTTATGCTGATGAGGTGATTGCACCTGATCAAGCTGCTTTGGAAGAACTTGCGACTAATATGGCTCTCACAATCCCTTCTCAAGGTGGTGGTTATTATACACCGGAAGCATCATGGGAACTTTACCCCTGTACTGGAACGACCGATGATCATTCTTATGGAACTCAGGGGATCTTTTCTTATACAATAGAGTTAGCTACACAATTTATCCCGCCTGCCGGTGAGGTAGCTGGAATTTGTGCTGACAATGTTGAAGCGGCAATGATCCTGCTTGATCGAGTTAATGGATCGACACTAACCGGTCATATTACAGATGCTGGAACTCTAGAGCCAATTGTAGCACAGATCTTTGTTGAAGGGATAGATGACTCTGGAGTTTATCGTGAACCTTATAATAGTGATAACGAATTTGGACGTTATTATCGCTTGCTTACTAATGGTACTTATGATGTAACTTTTTCTGCTTATGGGTATGATTCTCAAACTGTTGAAAACGTTACAATCAATGATAATCTTACTGCAATAGATATTGCCTTAGTTACTTCAACAGATACTATAGATCTTACGGGAGTTGTAACTGATGGTGATACAGGTGAACCAATTGCAAATGCTGTTGTAGCAATTCAGGATTATAATATAGCTCCAGTATATACTAATGATTTTGGAGAATATGTAATTAATGATCTTTATGAATATAATTATTCTATAACTGTTTATAACTCGAATTATGCCGGAATATTAGATCATTATCTTGTAACTGTAGCAAATAGCAATATCAATTTTGAGTTATATGAAATGCCTGATGGAAATTTTGAAACTGGTGAATTTATAAGTAGTTGGAATCTAACAGGGAACAATAACTGGGTAATAGATGATGAAACTGTATACTCAGGAAATTATTCTGCCAGATCAGGAATAATTGGTAATGACCAGACTTCTGCACTTTCAATTTCTTTGTTCATACAAGCTGATGCTGAAATTTCTTTTTACCAAAAAGTATCATCAGAAGAAAATTATGATTATTTACGTTTTTATATAGATAGTACAATGAATGGGAGTTGGAGTGGCAATGAAGACTGGCAGTTTGAAACATTCACTGTTGAAACGGGTCTTCATACTTTCAAGTGGGAATATTATAAAGATGGAGGAGTGGCTTCCTATCAGGATTGTGGCTGGATCGATGAAATAACTTTTCCTTTAGGCTCTGTTATCATTACACCAACAATATTAGAATTTTACGATGATCAATCTCTAGAAGGATTGCAATTCTCAATATTTAATAATACAGATAATGATATTATTATCAATAATATGGATGAGTCAGGTGGAAATAGTTTTGCCTGGAGTATATATGATTTTAATCTTGTGCTTCCATATACAATGTCAGCTGAAGAGCAATTAGAATTTACAATAATGATAGATATGCCTGTGGATAATGGGGAACGTGAAATAGTATCAGATATTCTTGATATTGATACAAGCAGTGGAGATTTCCAGGTTGAGATATACTTTGATACTAATCTCTATAACTCAGCAGATGATGAACTGTTGAACGTTACAAATTTTACTGGAAATTTCCCCAATCCATTCAATCCAACTACTACATTCAGTTATAGCTTAGCTAATGATTCTCAGGTTAATTTAGCAATATATAATATCAAAGGTCAGAAGATCAAAACTTTAGTAAGTGAGAATAAAATTGCCGGATCACATCAGATAGTTTGGGATGGAACGGATAATAATGGTAAAAGTGTCTCCTCAGGAATTTACTTCTCATCCTGTGATATTGATGATGGTAATAATGATTATACCAGTGTAAAGAAAGTAATTCTTTTAAAATAAATAAATAATAAAAATAATAAAATGTTATTATTATAATAAAATAGAGAAAAAAATAGGAGGAATAAAATGAAAAAAACAACGTTACTTATTTTTGTAATGTTTGCTTTAGCTAGCTTAGCTTTTGCTTCTGAGGTTATCAAATATAATGATAACTGGGCAAGTGCTGGCTTTAGTTTAGAACAAAGAAATGGTTCTGGTGTTCAGGTGAACTACTCAATAAGCGAGTTTTCACTAAATGATATCAGGGTTAATGGTGAGGATATGGTAAACATATTGTTGCCGGATGTGCTTTTACAGAACGATGAGGGTGCACCTAATTTAGCTGGTGGTGGGCGTTTAATAGCTCTTCCACAAGGTGCCTATGCAAAATTGAATATCATTTCAAAAAGAACCGAAATCTTTTCAAACGTAGAAGTAGCTCCAGCTCCAAGAATACCTCTGGATACAGATGATACTCCCCTCGAGTTTAATAGAAATAAATCTATTTATTCAAAGAATGAATTCTACCCTGCCAGTCCGGTTACTCTTGGCGAGAAAACTCAAATGCGCGGTGTAGATGTTGTGATGTTAGGAATCACTCCATTCCAATATAATCCTGTAACAAAAGAGTTACTGGTTTATCGTGATCTTCAGGTTGAAGTAGAATTTATGGGAGGAAACGGACATTTTGGTGCTGACAATCTTCGTAGTAGATGGTGGGATCCGATTCTGAATGATAGTATTCTTAACCATGAATCACTCCCAGTTATAGATTATACTACTAGAAATCGTACTCGTGATGGTGCTGATTATCTGATTATTTGTCCTGATGATGCAACTTTCTTAGCCTGGGCGGATTCAATTAAAGTATTCCGTTCAATGCAGGGAATTTCTACTGTGATTAAAACCACTGCTGAAGTTGGTGGAAATAATGCAACTGCTATTGAGGCTTATATTAATGATATAATGAACCCATCTACTGGTTGGGATCCTGCTCCATCAGCAGTTTTACTGATGGGTGACTATGGAACAACAGGTAATACCGTTGTGTCTCCTATCTGGGATAATTACTGTGCATCGGATAATATCTATGCTGATGTTTCTGGGAATAGTATGCCGGATGTGATTCTGGCTAGAATGACTGCTCAAAATGAAACACACCTTGAAACTATGGTTACAAAATTTATTAATTATGAAAGAAATCCACCTACAAATCCGGATTTCTATGATCATCCAATAACTGCCTTGGGCTGGCAAACTGACCGCTGGTTCCAGATCTGTTCTGAAGCAGTTGGTGGATATTTCCTTCACGAACAGGGAAAAAATCCTGTAAGAATTAATGCTGTTAATAGCGGTACTCCAGGCACTACCTGGTCAACAGCTACAAATACATCTGTTGTGGTAAATAAATTTGGTCCGAGTGATCTGGGTTATATTCCTGCCACACCAGTAGAACTTGGTGGCTGGACAGGTGGAACTGCTACAATGGTGAATAATGCCATAAATGATGGAGCATTCCTACTTCAGCATAGAGATCATGGTGGAGAAACAGGCTGGGGAGAACCGAATTATAATTCAACTAGTATTAACGGGCTTACCAATACTGACCTGACATTTATATTTTCGATCAATTGCCTCACAGGAAAATATAATATGAGTGGTGAATGTTTTGCCGAGAAATTCCATAGATATCAATATAATGGTGTTAATTCCGGTGCACTTGGCATAATAGCTGCTTCAGAAGTATCTTATTCATTTGTAAATGATACTTATGTTTGGGGAATGTTTGATAATATGTGGCCGGATTTCTTACCGACATATGGTACAACACCAGATTCAAGAGATGTATTACCGGCTTTTGGAAATGCAGCGGGTAAATATTTCCTGCAGCAATCAGCATGGCCTTATAATACTTGGGATAAAGAGGTAACTTATAATCTCTTCCATCATCACGGTGATGCCTTTACCACAATTTATTCTGAAGTGCCGCAAGATCTTACAGTATCTCATAATCCGGTACTTCTTAGTGGTCTTCCTACGTTTGATGTTTCAGCTGATGAAGGATCATTTATTGCATTATCTGTAAATGGCGAAGTAATTGGTGTTGCAGAAGGAACAGGCTCTCCTGTTTCTGTAGTTATTGAACCGCAAATACCACCTACAATTGTTGATCTTGTGATCACTAAACAAAATCATTATAGATATCATGTGACAATTCCGGTTATACCACCAGATGGACCTTATGTAGTTTTTGATTCTTATGTAATTGATGATGCTGCTGGTAATAATAATGGATCACTTGACTATGGTGAAACAATTGACCTTGATATGATAGTTAATAATGTAGGTAGCTCTCAAGCAACTAATGTTGATATTACAATTACAAGTGCTGATCCTTATATAACTATTATAGATGGAACAGAAAATTTTGGAAATGTTGATACCGGTACTTTAGTAACAGTTGAAGATGCATTCCAGATTGAAGTAACAAATGATGTTCCGAATGGTCATGTAATAGATTTCACAGTAACTTCAATTGGCGAAGAGACATGGTTAAGTTATTTCAGCATTGATGCTCTTGCTCCAAACGTAGAATTCTTAGAATTTCTTGTTGATGATACTGCAAGTGGTAATGGTGACTATATGTGGGATCCGGGTGAAACTGTTGATATTAATGTAACCTTGGAAAATAATGGTGCATCAGATGCTTTTGATATATATGGTATTTTGTCGTCAGTTGATCCATACGTAACTATAAATACACCAACGGCTCAGGCATTCGGAGATATTACATTTAGTAATACTTCAGAGGTTTCATATAATGTTGTTTCTGATGAAGCTACTCCAGAAGCTCATTTAGCTGAATTTGTAATTGATTTTGCTGGTGGCCAGGGAGTTAGCGGAAGTGGAAATTTCTCAGCTCAGATAGGTGGCTATTTGATTGAAGAATATTTTGATTCTTGGCTTCCTATTGAATGGACTACTGAAGGTGGAAGTAACTGGACTCAGGGAAGCAGTAGTAATGCAGGAGGTACAACTCCTGAAGCTGAATTCTACTGGTCACCATCTACAACTGCTGTTCAGAGACTTGTTTCCAAGCCAGTGAACACAACCGGTGCAGGCAGTTTAAACCTTTCATTTATGCAAACCGTTGATAATTATAATGGGAATTATACAATTAGACTTGAAACTACTAGTGATGGATTAACCTGGAATACAGTTACAACATTCCCATCTTCTAACTTTGGTCCACAATTGGAAGAAATTGAAATTACAACACCAGATGTTGGTTCACCAACTTTCCAGATTGCCTGGACTTTTGACGGATATTCTTACAACATTAACAACTGGTACGTAGATAATGTAATCTTAGGTGGTGGGACAATAGCTGTTGTAGGAACTGTAGCCGGTGTTGTAACTGATGCTGACTCAGGTTTTCCAATTGATGGTGCTGATATTGCAGGCTTGGCTGTATCAGGGGCTGACGGATCCTATACTTTTGATATTAGTGTTGGAACTTATGATTTCACATGTTCAGCAGTTAATTATTTTGATATATTAATAGAAGATGTGATTGTGCAAGAAGATCAAACAACTACTATTAATTTCGCAATGAATCCATCTTTCCCACCACAAAACGTTGAAGCGGAAATTATGGATTATAACGATATAGTAATAACTTGGGAAACTCCAACTGAATTCCTCACAGAGAATACAACAGAGAAGAAAACAATCAATATTGCATTAGAAAACAAAGTAATTACTCGCGAATTAACAGAACAGACACGTTCCCTTACTGGATATACAATATATGAAGATGGTACAGAACTTACTGAGATCACTGATCCTGCAACACTCACATATACCGATGAGGCATTAGATGCTGGTAATTATGCTTACACAGTGACTGCAGTTTATGATGACGGAGAATCAAATCCTTCTGAACCGGCTAATGTTAATGTTATCCTCCCAGCACCGATCAATGTATTAGCTGAATCACAAGATCCAAACATAATCATAAGTTGGGAAATACCAGCTGAAAGAGGTATAGATTCTTATAAAGTATACCGTGATAATGCTATGATAGCAGAGGATTTATCAATTTCACCTTATGAGGATCTGAATGTTCCAAGTGGAACGTATACGTATAATGTTGTAACTGTTTATGATGGAGATTGGGAATCAGAAATGTCAGATGATGCAGTTATTGATCACACAGATTTCAATAGTGTGCTTAAACCAACTGAAACTCAACTTACAGGTAATTATCCAAATCCATTTAATCCAGTAACAAATATCAGTTTCTCAATGAATGAGCCTGGTAATATTTCCATAAACATTTATAACATGAAAGGACAGCTCGTTAAAACACTTATAAATGAATATCTTGATGCAGCATATCATAATGTTGTTTGGAATGGTAAAGATAACAGTAGTAAGTCAGTTTCAAGCGGTATATACTTCTACAAAATGAGAACCGGTAATTATACTGCTACAAAGAAAATGATCTTGATGAAATAAAAGATAACTGTCTAAAACTGGCAGTGTTAATTAGCCCCGGTTATCCGGGGCTAATTTTTTTTGTGAGACATAGTTTTAATTCAACCAATTGTTTATAATTTTGTCATATTTAATGAATATTTTATTGCTTTATAAAACATAATCATTGCTTAATATTATTAATATAATTTCTTGGAATCATTATTGTGTATTAATAAATAAAGAGGAAAAGATGAGAAAGATCATAGTTTTATTTTTTTTAGTTTTTGTAATTCAGGCAATATCTTTAAATGGTATGAACAATGTTACAAAAAAAACAATAGATAATCCTATTCTAGCACATTTCTTGCATTTGGATGAGCTTCTATTAAATGAATATTATGAAAGAAATTTTACTCCAACAGATCCACCAGTTGGTGAAGTTCGCCAAACATCTGAATTTGAACAAATGGAAGGTGTACTTGTAGTTTATCCACTTGGAGTTCCCTATGCCCTTATTGCTGAAATGTCCCAAGATACAAAAGTCTATACGATTGTTGAAAGTTATCAGCAAAATCAATGTGAGACCAGCTATCAGAGTAACGGTGTAAATCTGGAAAATTGTGAATTCATAAATGCTTCTACAGATTCATACTGGGTACGAGATTTTGGTCCTTGGTTTATAGACAATGGTGGAGAAATTGCGATTGTTGATTTTCCATACAATCGTCCTAGACCTGATGATGATGAAATTCCAATTGTTGTAGCAGATTATTTTGGATTAGATCTCTATGGAATGGATTTAATCCATACCGGTGGAAATTATATGACAGACGGAATGAGCATCTCTGCATCAAGTGAACTTGTTGTCACAGAAAATCCTTCTCTTACAATTGCTCAAATAGATCAATTCGTTCTGGATTACCTGGGAGTTGAAACATATCATAAAGTCCCCGATCCCAATAATACTTATATCGATCATATAGATTGTTGGGGAAAATTTCTAGATGTTGATAAAATACTGATAAGAGAAGTTCCTGTCACCCATCCGCAATATGATGAGATCGAAGTGACAGCGGCTTATTTTGCCGCACAGACTTCTTCTTATGGAATGCCGTATGAAGTTTATCGAGTAAATACGCCTTACGATCAACCTTATACAAATTCTCTAATATTGAATGACAGGGTTTTTGTTCCCATAACAGGTAATACAGCTTATGATGACGCAGCTTTGCAGGTTTATGAAGATGCTATGCCCGGTTATGAAGTTCTGGGTTTCACAGGAAGCTGGGCTTCTACTGATGCACTTCATTGCAGAACCCGTGGTGTTGCTGACAGAGAGATGCTTTATATTCAGCATGTTCCGATCTTTGAAGAAATGCCTTCAGGAGAAGAGATTGATATTGTGGCGCAAATAATTCCTTACAGTGGTGAACTACTTTATGCAGATTCACTGCTTGTGAATTATAAAATGAATAATGGTGAATTTATCTCAATAGTAATGGCATCAATAGGTAGTGATAACTATTCTGCAATGATTCCAGCCTTAGATCCCGGAAGTGAAGTATCATACTTCATTCATGCTGCCGATGAATCTGAGCATAGTGCAAACCACCCATTTATTGGTGAACCTGATCCTCATACTTTTACTATTGCAGGAAATCCAACTCCAGCAGAATTAGTTGTAGATCCCACCTATTTCTCTATAGAGATGTCAGCAAACACAGTATCATTGGAGATTATGGAGCTTTCCAATATTGGCGGTTTATCTATGGACTATAATATGTCTGAAACAGCTGATTGGTTGTCACTTGATCCGACAAGTGGAACTTTGCCCGCTGGTGTTTCCCAAAACATTGAGCTTAGTTTTGATACGACAGATATGATTTCGGGAAGCTACGATACTAATATTACCATAATTGACAATCGAGAGGAAACCATTATCCCTATTATTCTAACCATTACTCAAACAAATGCAGGTAATGAGGTTATTAATAATACTAAATTGATCGGCAATTATCCTAACCCTTTCAATCCTGAAACAACGATAAAGTATAGTTTAAAAAATAATGCAAATATGACTTTATCAATATATAATACAAAAGGACAATTAGTAAATACTTTAGTGAAGAAATATCAAATTGCTGGAATGCACAGTGTTGTATGGAATGGAAAAGATGCCAATGGGAAAAAAGTTTCCAGTGGTGTTTATCTCTCATCATTTGATGTGGAAGGCGAAGAAAGTGACTACACAAGTGTAAAAAAAGTGATTTTGTTAAAATAGATAATTTTGATTATTAAAAGCCCTACGAAATCGTAGGGCTTTTTTTTTTATTTGAAACAATTTTGAGAAAATAGTTGCCTTAAAAAAAAAGAAAATAAAAATCCGATCTGGATAATTCATAAAATTGGAGGTGTTGATTTGATTGATATTCCTAAAATTCAAAATGCTGACTTGAAAGGTAAAGTTGTCCTTGTACGAGTTGATCATAATGTAGTCAAAAAAGGATTGATCCATGACCCGTACAGAATTGATGCAACCCTTGGAACGTTATATTACATCAGTGCTAAAGGTGGTAAATTAATTCTGATGACTCATATCGGTAGACCCCGAAATAAGAAAACCGGGGAGATTGAGATATCTGAAGATACATCCGTAAAGCCGATTGTAGACTATTTAGAAAGTAAGTTACACATAAAACTTAAAATCCCAAAATTTGTAGAATATCCTACTCAAGGATACATGGGATTGGAAACCTCTGTAAATCATATGATACGTGAATTGAAAGAAGATAAGATTGAAGGGATCTATCTTCCCAATACACGCTGGTTCAAGGGTGAAGAATCCGGTGGAGAACTGGCGGATCAATTTGCGAATCAATTAGCAGGTCTTGCGGATATTTACATAAATGATGCTTTTGGTTCATGGCAACCTCATGCTTCCACAGTGGGAGTTTGTAAATATTTACCTTCTTATGCTGGATTCCTGATGCAGAAGGAAATTGAGAATTTACAGCGTATATATAAACCTCAGAAACCGTTTCTAGCTGTTGTTGCCGGCTCTAAATTCAATACAAAAATCCAACCATTATATAAACTTTTGGAAGTTGCAGATTATTTAGTATTGGGTGGCGTAGTTTACAATGCCTATCTTTGCGCAAAATATGGTTTTACAATAAAGGGAATTTCTGAGACTGATTTGGCTCTGGCAAAAGAGTTTGTTGAATTTGCAAAAGGATTTCCCGGCAAGCTTGTGGAACTCCCTGTAATTGTTGAATCGGATGTATTAGAAGGAAAATTAGAGGGGAAACATCGCTCACATAATATTCATGAACTTAAAGCAGGAGCAAGCTTGAACTATGTGTTGGATATAGATAAAAGTTCCTTTGAAATTCCAGAAGTAAAGAAAATATTTCAGATTTCACAAACGATTTTAGTAAATGCTGTGATGGGATTAACTCCGCATTTCAATGAAGGAACAATAGCTTTAGATGAACTGATAGATACTAACACAGAAGCAACCAAACTATATGGTGGTGGTGATACAATGCAGGAATTGAAAAGATTATTACCGGGTCTGTACATTGTTGCACTAGATCACCCAAAATATTACATATTCACTGGTGGTGGTGCTGTTCTAAAGGCAATTGAACAAGGTTCACCAAGAGGAATGGCGCAGGTTAAAGCACTAATTGATAATGTAAAATAAATTTTTAAGAAATAATAATTGGAGGATTAATGTTTGATATTCCCAGAATTCAGGATGCAGACCTTAAGGGTAAGATAGTTTTAGTTCGTGTTGATCATAACGTAGCTAAGGAACATATGATCAAAGATCCATTTCGGATTGATAAAACTTTTGGTACACTGTTCAATATTCTGTCAAAGGGTGGTAAATTGATCCTGATGTCACACGTGGGCAGACCAAAAGATAAGAAGACTGGAAAGATAAATATGGATTCCAAGTTTGATGTAACACCAATTGTAGACTACCTCTATAGCAAACTCTTCACTAAATTTATTGTTCCCGATTTTAGAGAAGACAAAGAAAATGGTGGCTATATTGGAATTGACACAGGAGTTAATCTTCTTATAAAGAAATTGCGAAAAGGAGAAATTGATGGGATCTATCTGCCGAATATTCGCTGGTTCAAAGGGGAGGAAGCTCAAGGATTGGAAGCTGAAAAATTGGGAGAACAATTGGCAGGTCTGGCTGATATTTTTGTGAATGATGCTTTTGGTTCCTGGCAACCTCATACTTCAACAATACGACTAACTGAGCATCTTCCTTCTTATGCAGGTTATCTGATGCAGCATGAAATAAAAAATCTCGATCAACTATATAATCCGAATCATCCTATGCTGGCAATAATAGCCGGTTCAAAATTTGATACTAAAATTGGTCCTCTTAATTCACTTTTGGAAAACGTAGATTACTTGATACTGGGTGGGGTTATTTACAATGCTTATCTCAGCGTAAAATATAATATTGAGATTAAGGGAATTGCCTCAGCGGAAATTAAAATAGCGAAAGATTTTTATAAACTATCAAAAAAATACCCCGGCAAATTGATTG
>JAVCCH010000195.1 GCA_030765535.1 Candidatus Tenebribacter davisii | reverse complement strand
TTCATTCTGTAATTCTTCTATTTGATTGAGCATATCGATTTTGTTTTGTTTATATATGTTTAGATCATCTGTTAAGACTCTACTTGATTGTTTTGTGAAGTAACTGAGTAAGAGAATGAGAATGCTAGCAAGAAATACAAGTAAGAATAGCATTCTCTTGTATTTCTTTATTGATCTGTGGTTTGTTTCAATAAGATTTGGACTATAATTATTAAGATAACTATCAATTTGATGTAGATTACATTTCTTATTATTTTTTAGTTTCAACAAATATAGTTGAATAAAAGTTAGTTCCTCAAGACTTAATTCAGTGATTCTTTTATCAGATAATATTTGGTTATAAACTCCTATATTAGTCGATAGTAGATTTGATAATAATTTGACCTGCTCTTCAGAAATAAGGGATTGCATCTGATTAAGGTATTCAATTGCTTTGTCATATTCTCCGAATTCAATTGCTAAATAAAAACACAGTTCTAGTGGAATTAATAAGAAAGGGTATAGTTTGATTACTTCTTCCATTTTCTTCCATGCAGAATAAACCATCTTATTTTCACATAATTCCAACGCATTATTATATTCAGAATATACCAAGTCGATCAAGATTTGTTCATTATTAATTTCGTAACTACAATTATCACATTTTGTTGATTTTAATAAATTATTACAATCAGGACAAATGATTAATGTTTCCATAACTGTTTCTCAACTTCTTTAATATTTGAGACTAAGTTAATTGATAAATTTGCCTTAACATTATTTGGTACATTTGTTAAGTCTTTAAAATTCTGTTTTGGAATAAACACAGTTCTAATATTCTGCAGATAAGCTGAAGTCAATTTCCATTTTAATCCACCAGTCGGAAGGATATTCCCATTTAAAGTTATCTCCCCCGTAAAGGCATATTCGGTTGGAATCTTTTTCCCTAGAACCTGGGATAACATCCCAATAGTTGCTGCTAAACCAATAGATCCTCCATCAACAAAAACAAGAGCATTGGGAATATTAACAAAAATATCCTTTTTCATTTGTTTTTTCAACAGTGATCTGAACCTTTTCGAGCAAACAGTGTACGATAAGTTTAATGCATCTAATAACTGAAATCCCAAATTCCCAGTAGGATTAAGAGATCCAGAACCATTTTCACACATGAATTCTAATTTTATTACATTCCCTCCACCCTGAAACCATGTTAGTCCATTTACATAATCCTGCTTTATTATCTCCTCTTGAGATTCAATTAAATGTTTAATTTGATGTAATTTATTAGCATCAAATTTTAATGTAGCTTTCATATAAGCTTTTTTTGCATTTTTGAAATCACCTTTCCCTATATCTAGTCTTATCAAATCAATTATCGTATTCAGATCATCAGGCTCTAGTTCAATTGATTTATTATAATATTCTTTGGCTTTCTCATGATTATTGAGTGATAATTGAATATCACCAAGTCTATTTAATATTATGTACTTAAATGGGAAATCATCAACGATCTTAGTATATCTGTTTTGTGCAATTTCAAATTTTCCATCTAACATTGCTATCTCACCAAGCAAGAAATAACCTAGATTCTTATCTTTCATTGAATGTGCGCATTTTTTTAATAGATCTTTACCGATTCCAAGACTATTATTCTTCATTTGGATAATTACTTTTTTGAATTTATGGCTGTATATAGGGAATTTCTCTATAAGAAACTTTAATACTTCTGATAATTGATTTTTGTAATATTCATTTTCATACTTTGTCAGTTCGTCCACTCCAGATAAAGAATTAATGTTTGGATAATTTGAACATTCTGCAAAACTTCGTTCTATCTCTTCTAAACTTTTTAACTTATCAATTTTGCCCTGTGAAGCATATAACTTAGAATATAAACAATATACACTTGGATTCTTCTCTGGTTTTATGTTGGTTTTGTTTAATACTTCTTCTGCTTTGTCTAAAGTGTTGAGTTTTATAAGAATTGTTACATAATCTACTAATTTATTTATATCTGTATTGTCTTGTTTATAACTCTTCTCTGCTAACAGTAATGCTTCGAAATATTCTCCACTTTTTATCTTTTCGTAGATTTCTACAGATTTCATCGTTTAGTTTTCTTCAAGATCGAACATTAAATCTGTAATTTCATCATCTAATTTCTCAATAAGTTCTTCATCGTTTTTCACCACAGCTTCTTTTAATTTATAAATCTTCTTCTCCAATTCTGTATGTTCGCCTATCTTGTTAAGTACCTT
This sequence comes from Candidatus Tenebribacter davisii, assembly GCA_030765535.1. Lineage (GTDB taxonomy): Bacteria > Cloacimonadota > Cloacimonadia > Cloacimonadales > TCS61 > Tenebribacter > Tenebribacter davisii. The sequence goes on along the minus strand of JAVCCH010000195.1, from coordinate 2,013 downwards.
TTCAGCTGCTACAATAGTTGATTTTATTTTACCTGCTTTTTCAGATTGTTGCCAAATATCTTCAATATTTACTGTTGTTGTATCTTCGAATTGCTTTTGTGATCCTAACTGAAAACTTTCTTCTTTTCCAGTACTTTCTATTCGTGCTTTTACATCCAATGTCCCATTTAAATTATATGTAAAATATACTGATATAACTTCTTTACCTTCTTCATTTGGAGGAATACCTGATAATTCTTGCTCACCTAAATAAGTATTATCTGCAACCCATTCACTTTTGTCCAATGTATTCTTTTGATAAACTTTAATGTTCACAGTCTCCTGATTCCCATAAGTTGTATAATAAAGTTCCTTTTTCTCCTTCAAAAGAGGATAATTCGAGGGGATAATCTCACTGTATAAACCATTCATCATTTTTCCCCCAATGTTTGCTACAACCTCTATACCAAGTGAGAATGGACAAACGTCCATAATAATTGTATTCGTTTCCCCATCAATAATACTTCCTTGAATTGCTGCTCCTACCGCTACAGCCCTATCAGGATCAATTTCCTGTACTGGTTTCTTACCCATTACTCTTTCAATTAGTTCCTTTACATAAGGAATTCTAGTAGATCCACCTGCTAACAGTATGGTATCAATATCGTCTTTTTTTAGCTTTGCATCTTTCAACGCTTTATCAATTGACTTTTCCGTGTCATTGATTTTCTCACCAATTAATGACTCCAAAGTTGATCTTGAAATATCGACAGACAAATTAATTGGTTTACCATCTTTTGTTGTTATGGCTGCTATATTCAATGTACTGCTTTGCATAAAGCTTAAATCTTTTTTAATATCTTCGCATTTAAATAATATTTTATAATACATACCTGTATTGTCAGGTATGGGTAATTCAAAGCCGTTTTCTTCTTTAAATAATGAATAAACATGTTTTAATAGAATCTTATCAAAGTCCTTCCCACCTAGTTCATTGTCACCTGCAGATGCCTTGATATCAAGTATCTCTGCACTTAACTCTAAAACGCTAACATCAAATGTTCCACCACCAAGATCATAGACCATGATATTTTTATTATCTTTATTATCTAATCCATATGCAAGTGCCGCAGCTGTAGGTTCATTTATGATTCTCTCTACTTTAAAACCGGCCAATTCTCCAGCTTTTTTTGTTGCATTACGCTGTCTGTCATTGAAGTTTGCGGGAACTGTTATCACAGCTCTGTCAAAATTCTCTCCTGTAGATTCTTCTGAATATTTCTTTATATAATTTAAGATAAGTCCCGAAATTTCTTCAGGTAATAGTTCCTTATTACCCAATTGAAATTTCTTATCCTTACCCATCTCCCTTTTAATTTCTTGAATAAAATTTTCTGAAAATTGTATGATTACTTCTTTTGCCTTTTTACCAACTATTAACTCTTTCGTATCTGGACGAATTCCAACTACTGAGGATAATATGTCACCATCTCCAGTACTGAAATTGCTTATTGTAACAGGTTCTTTCTTTCCATCCTTGTAATATGCTGCAACAGAATTGGTTGTTCCAAGATCTATACCTAATATTTTCCCATTATTTTTCATTTGTTCCCCTATGTTTATACCCAATTATAGTCGCTTTCCTTAGCAATCTTTCTCCTATTCGATATCCATGCTCAACAACTTCCTTAACTTTATTGTCTAATTGTATATTATCTGTTTCTTCAGTTTTTATAATATAGTGCACATCAATATCAATGTCTGCACCTTCTCCAGGCAATTGCAATACACCAAGTTTTTTATTAATTTGATCTTTCATGTTAACTGCAAAATCAATAGAATCTTTTAATGTTTTATCTTCAATATCTTCTTTCACTTTTTCAAAGTTATCAATTATGTCCATGTAATCTAGCAATCCTTTTTCTAGTGTCTTTAAATATGTTCCCTGTTTAATGTTACTTTCTCTAACCTGATCGATTAATGCATCATACTTTGATAATTTCTCTGAAATTTCTTCCTTTAATAATTCAGATA
>JAVCCH010000164.1 GCA_030765535.1 Candidatus Tenebribacter davisii | reverse complement strand
TAAAGGACAGGGAAATTATGAAGGATTATCCGGTGTGAATAGATCCATCTTTTTCCTGTTAAAAGCTAAGTGTCCTGTTATCGCCAATAACCTTGGTGTAAAAGAAAACGACATTATTTTAAAAGGAGTTTAATATGTTAAATCACATTGGTATATCCATTAGTGACCCTTCTGAAATAAACACTTTTTACCAGGAGATATTAGAAATGAAGCTGGTAAAACAATTCACGCTCAACAGTGATCTCTCTAAACAGATCTTCCAAATTAATAAAGAAACAAATGTATTCTTAATGCAAAAAGATAATCTAATCCTCGAAATATTTATTAATGAAAATTCAGCTCTCAAACAGTATAATCATATTTGTGTAAATGTATATTCTCGCAGTAAATTGATAAAAAAAGCAAAAGAGGATAATTACACTTGCACAATAATCCCCAGAAAAAAACATGACCTTGTCTTTATTGAAGATAAAATAGGAAATGTATTTGAAATCAAGGAAAAATGAAAATATTATTTGAAGTTTTAAAGCACGCATTAATGATCACAGGTTTTGTGTTTGTGATGATGCTTATTATTGAATATATTAATGTTCAAACCAGAGGGTTATGGCATCAAAATCTCGCCAAATCTCAATGGAAACAATATTTTCTAGCAGCAATTCTCGGAGCAATTCCCGGATGTTTGGGAGCTTTTACAGCAGTAACTTTGTTTTCACATCGAATAATATCTTTTGGGGCTGTTGTGACTGCGATGATCGCAACCAGTGGTGATGAAGCCTTTGTGATGCTGGCTATGTTCCCGCAAAAAGCAATTCTGCTAACTGTTATAATTTTTTTTGTTGGAATTATTGCGGGAATTATCACAGATAAAATTGTACCCAAAAAATACTTTGAAACTAAATTTTCTAAAAATGAATTACCCTTACATGAAGAAGAAAAATGTGATTGCATTCCACGTAAAAATCTTTTTGCCAATTTTATTATAACTTCTGTTCCAAGAATTCTAATGATAATTATTATCGCAATTTTTCTATTGGGAACTATTTTAGGTTTGATTGGTGAAAAAGAGTGGAACTGGATAAGAATAACAATAATTATCACAGCACTCATTGCACTATTTATTGTTATTACAGTTCCCGAACATTTTCTTAAAGAACATCTCTGGGAACATATCGCCAAAGTTCATATCCCAAAGATCTTTCTTTGGACGTTTGGAACATTGCTTGTAGTAAATTTCCTACTGCAATTTATTGATATTAATAACTGGATAGCTGATAATATGTTTGTTGTCTTAGTTATTGCTCTTATTATTGGTATAGTACCCGAATCAGGGCCACATCTTGTATTTGTTACATTATTTGCATCAGGGACTATCCCATTCAGTATTTTATTAGCAAGTTCTATTGTTCAGGACGGACATGGCATGTTACCAATGCTGGCAGAATCTAAAAGTGGATTTGTTGCTGTGAAAACAGTAAATCTCATTTTCGGTACAATTGTTGGTGTGATTGGGTTATTGTTGGGATTTTAATCGAGTATGAAAGATAAGAAGAAATTTCAATTCGGAAATGTTTTAACTTTATCTTTTGCACACCTTTCTCATGATATATATTCTGCTTTCTTAGCTCCGCTCCTTCCACTTCTCATTTCAAAACTGGGTATTTCACTATCCCTGGCAGGACTTCTGGATATTACCCGAAAGCTTCCTTCACTTTTTAATCCTTTTGTTGGATTAATTGCAGATCGAATCTGCGTAAGATATTTTATTATTGTTACTCCTGCTATCACGGGCATTGCCATGAGTTTGTTAGGTGTTGCACCTAGTTATCCAATCATTTTGATTTTATTATTGGTAGCAGGTATTAGCAACACACTCTTTCATGTTCCATCTCCTGTAATGATAAAACATGTTTCAGCAGAACAAACTGGAAAAGGTATGAGCTATTATATGCTGGGAGGAGAACTAGCCAGGACATTGGGACCACTTCTTATAACAGCAGCAATTTCATGGTGGGGATTAGAAGGTTCATGGCGCGTGATGCCGTTGGGAATAATTGCTTCCATTATCTTGTATTTTAAACTAAGAAATATAAATATAAATAAAGACTTTCAAAAAAGGAAAAAAGAGATAGGAGCAAAAGATACTTTTAAAAAATTAATTCCATTTTTTATAATTATTTCCGGGATTACAATCTTCAGAGCGGCTATGAAATTATCGCTTACGCTCTTTCTCCCTACCTTTTTAGTAAAGCAAGGGAATACTCTTTGGCTAGCAGGAATTTCCTTAGCTCTACTACAATTTTCAGGTGCAATCGGAACTTTTTTTGCAGGACCACTTTCAGATAAATTTGGGAGGAAAAACATACTCCTAATAACTTCAATTATTAATCCAATCTTAATGTGGATATTTATTTCTTCCGATGGCCGCTTTATGATCCCGATTCTAATAATTATGGGATTTTTTCTTTTTGCTTCAGGTCCAATTATTCTGGCACTTGTTCAAGATACCGATTCCGATCATCCCTCTTTTGTTAATGGGATTTACATGACTTTAAGTTTTGGTGTCAGTTCAATTATGGTACTTTTAATCGGATTTTTGGGAGATCGTTTTGGATTGATCTTAACTTATCAGATATGTGCTGTTCTTTCCATTTTATCAATCCCGTTTATTTTAATGTTGAAAAAAAATAACCATTATTTAATGAAGGAATAAAAGAGGTTTATTATGAAAACGAGTATTAAATGGATATCAAATAGCAATTGTAATTATGGTAATCATGTAAAATGTAATGAACTTTTTCCAAAAGAGATAAGTTCGAAAACGAGAGCATTTCATAATGAGATACCTGGTTATAGAATTTCACCACTTAAGAATTTATCAAATTTAGCAAAAATGTTTAACCTGGGTGGAATTTGGGTGAAAGATGAATCCAGCAGGTTAAATTTAAATTCTTTTAAAGTACTTGGCGGTTCTTATGCTATATATCGTTTCCTGAAAAATAAGGTATCTGCAACAAATGAAAAATTATCTTATAAACAATTGATCTCTTCTGAATTTCATAAGAAGACTGGTCAGATCACTTTTGCCACAGCTACTGATGGCAATCATGGTAGAGGAGTTGCCTGGGCGGCAAAAAAACTTGGGCATAGATCTGTTATATATGTTCATGAAGAAACTTCACAACCTCGCATTGATGCAATTCACAGCTATGGTGCTAGAGTTAAGATCATAAAGGGAACTTATGATGATGCTGTTGAACAAATAAATATTGATGCAAAAAAAAATGGCTGGGAAATAATTTCTGATACTTCATGGCCTGGATATACGGAAATTCCCACTTGGATCATGCAGGGTTACACTACTATGATATCCGAAATCCAGGAACAGTTAGCTGCACAAGGTCTAATAAGACCAACTCATATCTTTGTACAAGCTGGGGTAGGTGCCCTTGCTGCATCTGTTATCGGGCATTATCAAAGTCTATTAGGGGAAAATGCTCCTATTAGTGTAGTTGTTGAACCAGACAGAGCTGCCTGCTTATTTGACTCAATGAGTATAAATGATGATCAACCGCATAATTTCTCAGGTAAACTGGATACAATTATGGCTGGACTAGCTTGCGGAGATCCTAGTCCAATAGCTTGGAAAGTTCTTTGTGAATCTGCTGATTATTTTATTTCTGCACCAGATTATATTGCTGCAAAAGGAATGAGAGTTTATGCAGTTCCATTGAAAGACGATCCATTCATCGTTTCGGGAGAATCGGGAGCAGTAACCTTAAGTACATTGATGGAGATCATGGAAAATTCAGTTCTAAGTGAATTAAAAGAAAAACTGAAATTGAATGAAAACTCACAGGTCTTATTGATCAATACAGAAGGGAATACCGATCCGATCAATTTTCGCAAAATAGTATGGGAAGGATTCGATCCAATACCATTCTAGTAAGAATTAATAATTTAAAATAAAATAGATCATTCTATTTATATTAGAAGTGGTAGAATAAAAAAAGGGAGTTAAGATGAAAAAATATGATGTAATTATTATTGGTGGTGGGCCTTCAGGTATTATCACTGGTGTTACTGGGAAAAAACGAAATCCCGGAAAAAGTTTTTTAATGATCAATGAAGAGGCAAAAGGATTAGTTCCTTGTGGAATTCCTTATATTTTTCACGATCTGGATG
>JAVCCH010000029.1 GCA_030765535.1 Candidatus Tenebribacter davisii | reverse complement strand
TGGATATTCCATTTTTTTTATATTTTCATATGGACAATAAGATTTTATGTAATCATAAAACTCTTTATCTTGAGGATTTCCTATTTCATCATAATGCCAAACGACACCAGCAATAGTTGGATCTAACATCTTATTTAAAAGTTCTGTCCCAGGCACATCTGCTATCACAACTTTAAACAGATCAGGTCTTAAATTAGCAGAAGTAAGCATCAATTCTCCTCCAGCACTTCCTCCACTAGCAATAATATTATTTTTGCTACTATATTTTTTCTCTATCAAATGCTCGGCAACAGCAATAAAATCATAAGCTCTATTTTTTCTTTTTAACTGTTTACCATCCTGATACCATTTATTTCCAAGAATTGAACCTCCTCTTACATGAGCAATTACACAAACGACACCTCTATCTAATAGAGGTAACCAATTAATATAAAATTCAGGTTCTATAACATATCCAAAGGAACCATAAGCATAAATATGCGCAGGATTTGAACCGTCTAATTTCAATAAATCTTTTCTATATACTAAAGACAATGGAACTTTAGTACCATCTTTACTTGTAGCCCAAAGCTGTTTTGCTTCATATAAAGAAGAATCATAACCTTCAATTTTATCCTTTTTTACAAACTCAAGTTTACCAGATTGAATATGATAATCATAGTAAGTATCAGGAGTTTTTAAGGAATTATAGCTTACTCTGATTTTGTCAGTTTTAAAATTTTGATTTCCTACCAGAGAAGGCACTATTACCTTTTCTGGAAAATCTATATAATCAACACTATAAGATGGGAATTTTACTACTCCTATCTTTTTTAGACCCAATTTAGTATCTTTTTCCATAAAAATAAGACCTTTCTCAAAACCCATAATATCCCAATCAATACTAGCATTTTTACGATGAGGAACTAGCTCTTTCCAGTTTTTTTCATTATGATTACCAATTGATGTTTTGATTATTTTCCCATTCGGGAATTTTTTACCAATCATCAATATGTACAAATCATTATCTACTGATTGAATTTCAAGATCGATTTCTTTTTCTCTAGAGATAATAAGGTTAAAATCTGTTTCGGGTTTATTTGCATCCATATAATAGTATTCACAGACAGCATACTTTTCAGTAAAAAAGAAAATATATTTTTCATCTTTAGATTTTTTGATTTCAGCTTCAAATAGTTCATCTTTCTCTTCAAACAACAATTGATCCGTTGACATCTCATTACCAACAACATGCTTTTTGATCAAACAAGGTATTTTCTCTTCTCCATTATCTGTACAATAAATAAATGTTTTACTATCATTTGTCCATTCAACATAATCAACACCACTTGTTGTTTCATTTAATAATTTACCACTTTTCAAATTCAGAATATACAAGTCATGTCTTTCTTCTCCTGTTATATCTACAGTAAAAACCAATAGATTTTGGTTAGGATTAATTTTCATTAAACCAATATCATAAAACTTCTGATCCTTAGCATATAAATTAACATCGAAATAAATTTCTTCTTCTGATTCCATCGAACCTTTTTTTCTACAATAAATCGGATGACCTTTTCCATCTTCATTTTTGTGGTAGTAAAAATATCCATTTCTCTCTTCAGTTTCTAAACTATTTGTCTCTTCTTTTGTTTTAGAAATTATCTCTCTGTAAATCTTTTCTTTTAATTCTTTGGAAGATTCTAAAATGGAATTTGCATATCTGTTTTCATCTTCGATATACTTTAAGACTTCTTTATCTTTTCGAGTATCATCTCTAAGCCAAGCATATTTATCAATTCTTTCGTCTCCATGAAAAGTAGATTTCGTGATGATTTGTTTAGCTATTGGTGGTTGAATTTGTGTCATATATTTCTCCTCAATTTTACTATGATTTTCCTTGTTTATTGCACAAGAAAATAAGATTATCAATGTTATGATGAGTAAAATAATTAATTTAATCGGCATTATTTATTCCTTCAGATTAGATTTTTGTTACATCATTGCCACTAATGGCGGTGTGACACGTCATTTCACCTTGAGCTTTGGATATGATGTTCATATCCTGAAGCGACAAGTGAGATGATTAAAAAAACGAGTAAATATAAAGTCAAGGGTTGTCTATTTACGAGATTCCGTGGATGCAATTTTAAACGATGTTCTGCTTCGATATTGTTGCGAGTATCTGTTAGTGGCACGACGGCATTAATCAACATGGAGCGAAGCGGAATGTTGATTAATGGATGGCAGCTGCCGCGCTTCAAGCGCGGAGCTGTATGTTAGCAGAATTTTACTTAGAATAAATCCAATAAATTTCACCATTAATCTCGCCTTTAACCCACCAAAAGTAATCATCATTACCAAATCTGGTAAGAAGATATGGTGTGTGTGAATGTATAATGACTTCTGTATTTTTATCTAATGTAATTGTGTCGGAATTACTTGATAAAATATTTTTTTTTACTAATAGAGATTTATCCATTTCCTCAGTATATTTTTTGAAAGATTGCAGATTAGGTAAAATATCTGTTTCGACTTTCCATATTGTACGAGTAAAGTCAATTTGAGAAAATGGATGATTAAATACATACCAGTTTTCTGGATTCATATCTATTTCTTTATAAGCCGAGATTACATCTTGAAGAGGATATGAAAAAAGATCTTTTACAATTGCTTTTCTATATATTAGAAAGTTCTGAAATTCAGGGTGAGAAGATGAGATTGCTATCAATTTATCGATAAAATTAATTACTACGTCTGAATCGTTTTCATTTTGTGTAAGAAAATCAAGATACATAAGCGATGCTTTAGCATTAAAGTAATCTGGTGCTTTATAGTAGCTCCATAAAATCGGGTCGTCATATTCATTTATGGATTCAATAGCTGTTTCTATTACCTTATCTAAATTGTTAGTTTCTATGTAATAAAATTGAATACCGCAGTATGCTTGAAGAATTACTATTGGATTCTCGCTAATATCTAAAATTTGTTTGGAAACTTCGAAAAGTTCTTTAGCCGATATTTTCTCATCTTTAGTGTTACTAAATAATGAATTCATTGCTTCTATATCGGAATTGGTATGTGAGATAGATTCTTCAATTTTTATACGACTCTCTTCTATTACTTTTAAGATATAATCTAAATACTCTGTTTTGTTTATAGAGTCATCTGAGTATTCAAGATAGTAATATAATAGTGAATTTGTATAATAGGTTTTACATTTTACCGGTATATCGTCATCCAAAGCTATTTCTTTTATTAGTGGGAAAAGAGAATCTAAAGGCTTATTGGTTAAGAGTTTGTTAAATTGATATTTGCATATTCTTTTTATTGAAGGAGCTGGAATCAATTCGTTTTTAAAAATTATCTTTTTATCATTTGTTTTGTATTTGGTTAATAGTTTATAATTTTTATTGGATTTGGATAATTCTACCCTTTTATCTAAATAATCCGCTAAATATCGGATATTTTTTTCACGGTAATTCATCATACCAAAGTTAAATGGATTATTGATAAAAAAACTTAAGAGTATTTCTTCTTTATTAAGCTCTACAAGGTTGGTTAAAGAAGTGTTTCTAAAATCAAAATATACTGATTTATCATTGAGTTCATTATAATTAACTACGACTAATTGGCTTGAATCTTCTAGCATAACAACTCTTTGATCTCCGCCGTTTTCAGCGATCAATGTTAATAATTGATTACTTGGAATTGTTGAAGTTAGTTTTTTTTTATCAAATTCAAAATTTTCTAATTCAATAGGACAGGATTTTAAACTATCAGTTAAAAAGAAGAAGTCAATATTACCAAAATGCTCAAGTGATACACTTCGAGTTTCTCTTAACTTAATCATTGCATCTTTGTTAACCAAATAGTTTTCAATAATATTAGCTTCAGCATAGATTGAGTACGATAATACAATTAATAATAATAGAACTATTATCTTCATTTTCAACATTATTAACCTCCTAAATTTCTGCTAATGTTCTGCGTATGCTACGGAATCAGTATGATTCCTGCTTAAGCATGCAGATCATTGTTTGAATCGTTTGATTCAAACCAAATTACCTGCAAAACTTTAACCGAAGATACGCCTGTTAGGTGCTCATATTTACGTTCTAATTCTCATATCAGTTTTGATTAAAATAAAATATTGCTCGTTCGAGAACTTCATCTCTTTTCTCGCTGATTCCTTTTATTGTAGGATGAACTTCAATATCTGGAGTTATGCCTACTTTTTGCATTGTTTTATTGTTCCAAAGTAAAGCATTTGCTCCTGTAAAACTTAATGCAACATCTCCGGGGAGTTTCATATAAGTAACTACTTGATTTGCACCGGCTGTGTTTGAACCTATTAGAACTGCATTACAGTTGTATTGTGCGGATTGAGCTAAAGCTTCCGAATAACTTTGAGTATACTCATTGATCAAGACAGCAATATCAATATCGTATTTCATATATGATTTATAAAAGAAGCTGTAACTATTTATTGTCTTTGTTTTTACATTTTTTTGTCTTTTTACTTTGTCTGTTAAGTTGATTTCCTTTTCACAAGAATTACCCCATTTAAAAGTCTCACTTTTACTTAAATTAACAAAAATGCTATCCACGTCAATAAAACGGGGATAACCTCTGAGGTCGAAAATTACTTTTTGGTAATCTGATAAAATAGAATACAATGAATCTACATCGCTTTCTTTTATCTTAAAGGCATTTACATACAATATTGAATCGTTGAAAGTGTTGAACTTAACCTTATATTCTTTTACAAAATTTTTATCTGGTTTAAACTTCTGATATTTTCCATTAACAATAACTTCTTTACCATCATTTTTTTTAATTTTTAGTTGGAATTCTTTTCCGATTTCTCCTGCAGATAATTTCCGGATAGAATTTCTTCTTTGAAGTTCTTTGCGAGAACCACTTATATATTTTTCCTCGTTGATCAAGAATTGTTCAATCAGTTCACCATCTTTTTCCAAAATAATATCTCCAATATGCAAATTCAGGTTGTTTGTTAATTCTTCATTGTAAACATTACTAACTACAGCTTTGTTTTCTACCCATTTGCATATTATAGGAATAAAAGCATACTTAAAATTACCTGCTTTGTGCACTACTAAGCTATGAGAATCTTCCAATAAGCAACTCATTTCTTTAATCACAGAAATGTATTCATCTAAATTTTTACAATCCTTCGCTCTTGATATAAAGCTTTTGGTTTCTGCTTCCAAATCACGGGAGATAAGACCAGTATGAGGGAAGAAATGATATATTACATTGTAAAATTTTATTACTGCTAATACTCTTTGTGCTTCACTTGGAAAGTTTTCTTCGTTAAATTCTGAAAGATACCTGAACACGGAATTTATATTAATGATTTCATCTTCAGCAAAACTATCACTGTAGTTTAAAAACAAGTTTGAAGCAAACTCAATGATCTCTGTATCTGTCTCTGTCTTCTTATCTAATGTATGGTCTGCAAAAATAGGTTTAGTATTTCCATCGTATATTGGGAGTGAATAAGAAATACGGAATTTGCCATATTGATTTTTTATAACATATTCACTTTTTGTTATGGTTACATTGTTTCCTTTTTGTGCAACCAATATGCATTTTTTATTACTTCTTAAAGCTAGTATGTCGTCGGACAATTTCTCTCCGTAAGAATAGCATATTATTATAGGAACAACTTTACCGTCGGGTTTACTTATCATATCTTTTTCAGTATCTAATTGAAGCGAACCGGTAAAAGAGTTAGATTGAAACTCAGAGGGATATCCGTCGTATTTAATTGTTAATTCTGTAGGTCTTTGGATATTTTCTGTTAAAAAGTTCTCGAAGAATTTGTTGTCGTCTAAAGAATCATATATTCTGTTATTTGTTACACTACGAAGGTTCCTTAAATCCAGTATAAGACCCTTACAAGTTTTAGATCTTTCAATTGTCTTGAGCATCAAGCTGTCAATATCAGTTCCTTCCCAATTATTCAATCTTAAAACTAATAAAGAATCCGGTAAAACTTCAAAAGAATTTGAAGCTAATGAATCTAAACATCCTGCATCAAAATTTATATCCGTAAAGGGATCATTAAGTTTAGATAACAACTTTTCTACTACGATATCCCGAACATCATCTTTGTCAGCATCAACAATCTGCGGATATGTATCAATAAATGCTTGGTTCCAATCTACATTGTTTATATTCAAATAAGGACTAAAGAATTTTATCTCACCCCATATCTTTCCTATTTCAAAAAATCGTAGTGAGTACTCGCTGTCATCGTTATTTGAAACCGAACCCAGAAGTACCGGTATAATTAATAATACAATTAGCAATTTATTCATTAATTTCTCCTTTTTCTAAGAACACCTAATGTTTTGCGTGTGCGGCGGAATCGGAAGATTCAGCCGTAAAAAAAACTGACCACCGTTTGAATCGCAAGATTCAAACAAAGTACACTGACTAACTCTACCGACGACACGCTTGTTAGCCACAAGTTCATTAACAAATTTCTCAAACTCGATTCTCTTAATCTTCAGGGTAACGTCTATTGATTACACCCACAATTTTTGTTTCGGTTTGGTTAAAATCATTTTCTTCAGTATCAACATAATACTCTACACCATCAATGAATCCATATATTATTCTATTAATTGTTAAATAATTAGCATTAGGACTGAAACGATATGTATCATGATAACTTGTATCTGTAAATTCGTGTAGAATCAGTAAAGAGTTAACATCAAATAGTAAAGCTGCTATTTCAGTATAAATAATACATAAATCAATATCATTATTGTACAAAAAATGATATACTCTTGAATTATCAAAGATTATTTCGTCACTATTACTATTCAATGATACTTTATGTATTTCGTATCTATAATCATAAGATATTTCATTTTGTTCTTTATGTTTAAAGCAATATATAATCTGATTATCATTTTGAAAAAAAGGGTTACTAAAAGATATGTTTTGGTTTGAACTCTCTACTTGATAATCAAATACTATACTGTTTTGATTGGTTACTAAATCTTTTATCACTAAGTGTGCATGAGTATTATCAAGACTATATGAATAGACAATTTTTTCGGTATCATTAGAAAATGATGGATCACGTTCCCAGATATCAGGAGTATTTGTTAAATTCTTAAAATCGGTTCCATCTACATTAGCAATATAGATCTCACCATCACGGTTTAGCAACATTTTGGTTTTGTCATGGGAAAAACTGAAAACTGTTCCAACACTATCAATTATCGTTCTGCGATCTGTTCCATCCGTATTCATCAGATAAACTCTACTGGCATAACTTATCAGAATTAACTCTTCATCTGGGTTATCCAAGTCAGGAACGAAAAAAGGTTCAGCTCCATCTGATTCACAAATATATTCTAAGTTTGAACCATCAATATCAATTATAGCAATCCATTCTTCCGATGTTATCTCAGTAATGTCTAAGATTCCACATGAGACGAACATGATAGTAAAACCTAAAAGGGAAAAAAGAAATCCTATCTCTTTAATAATTAGTCCTCCGAATTAATTTTTAAACTATTTGTGGCTAATGTGGTGCAGCTGCCACGATGAGCGAAGCGAATGTGGAGCTGCTTGTTATGCGATTCAATTATTCCTCACAAAACTACTAAAACTAAATAAATTAAACAGTTACAAAATAGCGTTAACTGATTTTCAATTGATGTTCGCTGAAAAATCATTTAATCGAGAACAGAAACCTGAAACTAAATAGAAAACTTTTGATTGAGCCAGTTCTTCTTTGTTGAGGTTTTCTTTTGCTTTTTCTTTCTCTGTTTTTATGTAATTTTGATAACTTAAAACCTCAAATATTTAAGATTAATTTATTGCTTGAATTATTGAATCATTTTAACTAACAATTAAATTTTAGAAACTGTTCAGATTTAATAAAACATTAAGCAAAAAAAATCAATTTTGAGAATTAATAAAAATACAAAATCGTTTTTGTCTGAAAATAGGATCAGAAATCATTAGAATTATCAGTTGCAGAATTATTCTTCGTTTCCGTTTTTGTTACAAAATTACACCATTATATGCTTTTATTGAACAACTTTTTTAAAGAAGTATTTATGTTACTTGTATTCTCTATCCAAATTCACTTATCGTTACATTCCCATCATTTCTATTTACGGTAATTTGAAAATACGCAATTTCAGGTGACCAATTGAATACCCAATTTTCATTGATTAATTCAGGTTCACCAAGAGATGAATTGTATTCTCCGTAGCACTCTTCCATAATGAAAATAGCACCGGATTTGGTTATAGGAATTACAACCGAATGGGATAATTCTACATCATAAGGTTCAGGACTCAGACCAGATACGGTTACAGTAATTATCTTCTCAACATTTGTAGAAGAAGAACAACCTGCAAGTAATATAATTATTATTGCAAGATTAATTAAAATTCTGTTTTTCATTTCTAACTCCTTATATTTTTTTAACTTCATTTCGCATAATGTATGGGCTATGCCGCGTGCCGCGCGATAAATTCAAGTTCAAACTAACCAGCTTGTTGAATCGGTACGATTCAACGCAAACTAACGATATAAATGGAACGAGGATAGCTTTGTTAGGCGATTTCCTCTTACCATTACAAACCATTATATATCTTGAATGGATTGATTAGCTTTTTCTTTTTCATTTTCTTTTTTTAAATCTTCAATTACTTTTTGAATATCATCCTTTTCAATTTTAGAAATTAAATCTTGATATTCAATAAATATACCAAGAGGAGTATCTCTGATCAAGACACCTTTATTGGATTCTTGCCAGAAGTACTCAATGTCATCGGAATCATCTTCAGAATAATAAATTTCTTTAATACTATTATTCCCATATTTCTGAGAATACATATTACTTAAATCATATTTTGCAACAATCTCTTTCGTAAATGAGGAATTCTCCATTTTTGGAAAATCGAATAAGAAAAGACCGATATTATCAAGTTTTTTGTTAAAGAAAGAACAATTTAGTAATGCTTTACATTTATAACTTTCATTATCATTTATAATGAAGAAATCAAGCTCATAACCTGAGTATTTAATTTTTTCCCCTAAATATTGAAATGAGTAAGTAACTCTATTACTAATTTTGTTTTTTCTCATTAATTTATCTAAATATTTATTGGTGGTAGATTTGGACATACCAAATTTGAAATCTAAATAAGCATTGTCTTCTCTATCTTGTTTCATCTCTTCATATTTCGAAGTACGTATTGTATCAATTATTGTAGATATAAGGTTTAGAGCAGATTTCTTAATACTATAATCAACATTTTCGATATCTTTTACTTTAACTAAAACTGAGATAGCGTCATAATAAAGACCATCTTCGATTAATCGTTTTGCTGTAACCAAATCAGTTGAACCTCTACTACAACCAATTATTATAATACAAAAAATTATCAATATTTTAACTGATGATTTCATTGTTTGCTCCTTAAATTAGTTTTGAGTATTTTTTATTAATATATTTATACCGTTCTTTTAGTGCTTCTTTAAAATTTTCTAAATATTCCTTTTCAGAATAGATGTCACTTTTATCGTTATTGCAGAAGTAACAAGCAAGAACGCAATTATGTATTGAATATTCAGCATTTAAAGGATCTTTTCTATCAATTTCCAAACTTCTTCCTCTTTTATTAAATCTTTTAGATGATATACCTAAAGGATTATTTTTTAAACCCTCATAAATAAGTTTGGTAATCTTAGATTGTTCAGTTTTACAATAATGACAAGTATTACCTTGCTTTTTCAACCAATCATAAAATTCAGAAAAATCTTTGAATTTAAAATCTTTTTTTTGCTTACTTTTTTTATTCGAATAAATCGTTTTCATTCTTCTCACTTCTAAGTAATCATCAGAAAATTGTTGCTTTATTTTGCAGTAATTAGAAGAGACAATAGAATATGAAATGTTTAACAAATCAGCAATCTCTTGATATTTTTTGCCTTCAACAAAAAACAATCTGAATAAATCTTCTTTGAATTGATTAGTCATTTTGACTCCATTTTGTATTTCGCCTAATGTTTCGAGCCTGCCACGTTCTTCTTGTTTTTCTCTCAATCTGAATGTGGAGGCTTTTGTTAGCAACAGCTTTCTCATTTCAATAGTAAGCATTTCTTCACAGCTTCAACTTTGCCGTTAACTTTCAATTTGCAAAAATAAACACCTGAACTAACTAAATTACCCTTATTGTTATCACCACTCCAATTGATTGAATGATCACCGCTATCTAGTCTATGTTGAATTAGAGTTTGAATTTTTTGCCCTTTTATATTATAAATTGAAATTTCAACATCTGAATCATTCTGAACAGAGAATTCAATTGTCGTTGATGGATTGAAAGGATTAGGAAAGTTATTCAAGGAATATTTTTGAGAGATTCCTGAAATTTCAAAACTTTCAATGCCTGTATAATAATTAGGATCATTTGTATATACAATATATTCATCATTAAAATTTTCGAATAGTATTAGTTCATCAGATGCAGTCTTGTGTATAGAGGAGGGAGATAGTGACGTGTCGTGGGAACCTACTACCTCGCCATTTAATCTATCAATTAGATTAACAGTTTCATTTGTTCTATCAAATAAAAGCAAATAATGATTGTTGTTATTATATGTAATGGTAGATGAACAAAAACCAGTAGGTAAAGGCATTTGAGTTTGCCAAAGAAGTGTAGATAAATTAGGTGAATAGCATTTTAAATATTCATCTAAGTAAATTACGCATCCATAATTTTCAAACAAATCATCATTTCTGGTTGCTAACCCGTAAATGGATGTATTACTTGAACTTGCAAAAGGCAACAAATTGTCTAAAGCTTTAAATGAAACGCTGCTTTCACCACCCCCCAAATCATCCCACCAAGAATAGTAACTTGCTCCCAAATTGCTTTGTGGATATATCAAAGTACCAATGCTATTAGAGAGAATTATATTATTTAGTGCTGAACCATTAAATTCACATCGAATCATTTTATCGTAGGAGGATCCACCACATTCTTCATTATAACTGAGTCTTGAGCCAACATAAATCTTTGATTCATCATTACTGAATATTGCTAATTTTTTAACACTACAACCAGTATGATTATTATAGGAAATACTGTTTTCTGTAATCATTGTCAAATCATTGAGCGTATATACACGGATTATTATGTCATAATTATTGACTTGGGGATATCCACCAAGCTCATATGTGATTTTTGATACAATTACTATATATCCTGTGTTACTAAATTTTAGAAGACTTATTTTCTCAAGATTTTCATCTTCATTGTCAATTTGGATTACGTCGTTCAAAATTGCTTCACCATTAATATTTATTCCCAAAATTCTAAAATCTCTTTCAATTGAATTTTTATAACAAGTGTATATTTCTTTTTGTCCATCACCATTAAAATCAAAAAGCTGAATGCTGCATAATTCATCATTGCTATTGATTTTACTGAAACTGAATTTTTCTTGATAGTAAGAATAAGCATTGCCAGTTTCGATGATATTATGTTTTGTCCGAGTTAGTTCATACTCACCGTTGCAAATTGTTAAGGATACAGAAAAGATTCCTCCATCAAGATATGTGAATTCAGGATTTTGCTCATAAGAATCAATAATCCCGTCGTTCTCAAAATCCCATTCCCAGCTACCTATTTCACCCTCTGATAAATCAGTAAATTGAACTGTATATGGAACAGCTCCAAAATTTCCATCAAATGAATAATCCGGGTAAAATAGAATCGGTTCTCCTTGGTATTCGTATGCACCAATATCAATTCTTGGACTATCTCCATAGAATATCCGAGGATTTCCATCAAAATCATATACTGGTAGGTATAAACCCGTAGTATCAGAGATTCCTCTATTTATACAGGATGAAATGGGATTGAGATGATAATCATTTTCACCCATAAAGAATGGATTAAAATCAAGATTTGTATCGTAATAATTTGGATAACTAGAAAGTCCATTTTCAATATTGTTGTTTAGCAATGTATTGCTATTATATGCACCTGAAATCTGATATCCTTGATTGTACCAAACAATGTTATTTATCAATGACACATTATCATGTAAATGCACTGCACCCCTTAATCTGGAGCTGTTATTGCAAATCGTGTTATTAACTATTAGAGCATTCTCATTAGTTTCACCACTGATATTCAAAGCACCACCATGGATTGTAGCAATATTGTTTATAATAATGTTGTTGATTATTTTTGCTGATGCTTGAAATAGGGACAAAGCTCCACCGTATCTCGACTTATTGTTAACAAACAAATTATTCATAAAAACACATGAAGTATTATGTAAGTTAAATGCTCCACCTTGATCTGCATAGTTATTTCTGAAAGTCGAATTTGAAATTTTAAGTTTATCAAAATTATTTACATAGCTTCCAGCTCCATATTCAAGACTCTTTACAAATTCAATAATTGCATGTACAATTCTTGTACTATCATTAGTAGCTGGTGTTTGGTCGAAAATAAAACCACGCCAGCCACCATCAGTTGTTGCTAAATTATAAAATCCTGTTGTATCAGCGACTGTAAATCTAATGGAATCCTGTTCAGTCCCAATTGCTAATAGTCTACCTTGTACTTTAAGCTTGTAATGTTCCTGAAATTCGATCAAACAACCGGGATTAATAGTGAGAGTTTCTCCATTCGGTATTTCAATTTCACCATAAATGAGATAGGGAGAACCAGCAAAGTCCCAAGTTCCTGAAACGTTTCCTGCTGGAATAATAGTTTGGGAGATAAGTAGGATATAATTAACTAAAAATATCAATAAAATTATCAGCTTTTTCATATTTTACTCCATTTCCTTAAGCTGTTGCTAATGTTTCGAGCCTGCCACGTTCTTCTTGCTTTTCGTTCAATCTGAATGTGGAGGCTTTTGTTAGTAGCATCTTTTATCATTTTAACAATAAACATTTTTTCACTTTTTTTGTTTTACCATCCACGATAAATTGATAGAAATAAACTCCAGATGCAACCGATTTATTATTATCATCTTTGCTGTTCCAAATGATTTCGTGAATTCCTTTTTCTAAGTCTTTTTTAACTAGAGTCTTCACTTTTTGACCTTTGACATTGTAAACTGTGATATCCACTTTGCTGTCTTCAGGAATTGAGAATTTTATCAGTGTTTCTGGATTGAATGGATTAGGATAGTTTTGAGATATAATAGATTGATTCAATGAAATCATATTTAATTCGTCAGCTTCAACAAAACCGTATTCATAAGCACCAATATCTGGAGCAGGACCATAATATTCATCAGGTTGCAAATACAGAAGAACTTCGGAATTCCATTCAAAATAATCTATTCCAGCATCCACACAGGGTGAATTTTCGGGAAGGTAATAATTCCAGTTAAATAAAGGATCTTCATCGATATTACTATCTTCATAATCTAATTCGCTATCTCCAATGATTACTATATCGCTTTCTCCAAATTGAATATCAGAATAGGTAATAAGCATATATGCACTGGTATAATTTGAACCTGAAATTTGAATCTGTTCTTCACCATTATCCCATAAAATTGTATTTAGCACATACATATCTGACCATGTACACTTAATTGCACCAACTGAATTTTCCGAAGAATTATTTACTATAGTAGAGTTGAGTAAAGTTACATTTGAACTTGAAGCAGATACTCCACCAGCTCCATAACCGGAATTGAAATTATCTGATAATTCAATTCTATTAAGAGTTAAATGAGAAAGCGATGAATATATCCCAGCACCTAGACAATTTCTCACTTTAACATTAGATATGTTTACTTGTTCATTTCGCCTCGAGTAAAATCCATCATTTGTGAATTCAGCATCTAGAATTGTTTCTGATGTGGACTGTCCATTGTAAGCAACGTAGTCTGCACAAGATATTGGAAATATTTCGTTGTTAGATGTCGGGCTATAAATACCTGGAAGTAAGTTAATCGTTCTATTATTAGACTCATCTGCAATAATTTTTGCTGAAGCCATATAAATTGTTTTTAATGGGTTTTCAGGATCGTCACCTATATTTTGATCATTGCCTACAGGAGAAACATAGAGATCCGAATTAATTTGTTCAACTTTTCCATGCAGGATGTCTACTGTAAAATCAAAATCATCACCATAATGGAAACTTGATGGATTATTAACAGTAAATGTATCAACAATAACGTCAATTTGATGATAAAAGGTGCTAATATATAAATCATTCGCATATGCAGCTTGATTCAAATATATATTGCATCTATCTTCCTGATTAAACTCAATATATGTATGATCCTGACTTGATCCATCACTATGATATAATCCACCTCCGCAATAGGCATGATTGTAAAGAATATTTACGTTCTCTAAGTTAATATTCGACTCTTGACGGTTAGATATTCCACCTCCTTGAAGAGATTGATTATATTTGATTTGCGTATTTTTTAAATCACCTGATGATTTTGCAAAATGTATTCCACCACCCTTAGTGCTACTATAATTATTAATTACTTGAGTACTATCAATTACAAAATTACTATCATAGAAATATAAACCACCACCACTTTCATCAATAGCTTGATTATCAATTATTTTTGAATTGCTTAATGATAGATCAGAATTCATTATATACATCCCACCACCATCATTTGCAACGTTCTGAGATAATACAATATTATTGCATATTAAGGACGATTCATTACTATAAATTCCAGCTCCTTTTTCGCAATTGTTATTTGAAATATGAACATTTTCAATAACAGGAGAAGCATATAATGAATAAATTCCACTAAAACCATTTGATAGTTTCATATTTTTTATAAATATATTATTAGTTTGATTTAAGTAAATTACATTATTTTCATTACTGGCATTCAATTCTGTTTCTATTTCACTCATACCTTGTAGAGTTAAATAACTTAGTAGATATAATGGAAAAATTTCTCCATTTGTTTCAGAACTAAAAATTCCAGTATCTAAAAAAATCGTGCGAGGATTATCATAATTTACTTGAATTCTAATTAATGCACTATTAATTGTCTTTAAAGCATTATCCCATGATGTACCGCTATTTAAATCATTACCGTTAGGAGAAACATAAACATCAGAGGCAATTTGCTCTAATATTGAATTTTCTATGTCAAAATAAAAATTATCTATAGGGAAAGCATAGTATTCTGTTGGTTCAATTACTGTGAAAGTATCTATAATGGCAATAATAAGTACATTGGAATATAAATCATTTCCATAAATAGAAGAATTTGAGTAAATACTACTTTTATTAACGAAATCAAAATCAATATTTGCATCATTGCAATATATTCCTCCACCATATTGTTGTGATGTATTATTTGATATAACAGTATTAATCAAATTCAAATTAGAACCCGATGCACAAAAGACTCCACCACCATTTTGACCTGTGTCATTGTCAGAAATTGATACATTAGTAAGCGTAATAGTACAACTATTACGGCACGTGATACCTCCACCTCTATTTAAGGTAGAATTATCAAATATTTGAGCATTAGTAATTTCGGAATTTGATCCATGAAAAAATAATCCCCCTCCGGAACTTGCAATATTATTATATGAACTTAAATTTTGTATGGTGATATTTGAACTAGTGCTTGCATGAATTCCACCACCACTACCCCCAGTGGCTGAGTTATTATATAATTCAATATTTTCAAGAATAAGGTTAGAAGACCAGCAGCAAATCCCACCTCCTCTAGATTCACCATATATGTCTTGTATACAATGATTATTAAATATTTCCACGTTTGAAATTGTAGAATTTGACATTTTTAAATAAATACCAGATCCTTGATTTGCTTCATTATTATAAATATTTAAAAAACTTAACTCTGGTGATGAATTAGCACAATAAATGGCTCCACCAAAATAAAAAGAATGGAAAATTCCGGGTTCTACCTCAAACAGAAAATGTTTTCCGCTACCTTCGATGAGTGAAAAACCAATAAGCTTTGCCAAACTGGTTTCGTATTCGTCAAAAGTGACAATGC
Organism: Candidatus Tenebribacter davisii; assembly: GCA_030765535.1. Taxonomy (GTDB): domain Bacteria; phylum Cloacimonadota; class Cloacimonadia; order Cloacimonadales; family TCS61; genus Tenebribacter; species Tenebribacter davisii. The sequence goes on along the minus strand of JAVCCH010000029.1, from coordinate 4,875 downwards.
AACCGTTTTGGTTTCCATCTATTATAGTCTGTGAAATGTAAATAGTATCTTGAGTTGTTATGAATAAACTGGCAATAGTAATATCTTTCCCATTATAATTTATGTTTTCATTATAGGTTCCTGGTTGAACTAATACAGTATCAGCATTTACTGATGCATTTATGCCTTCTTGAATCGTTAAATAATCTTGAGGAATGTTTATAATTGTTGCAGATAAATTCAAAACAAAAACAAAACTCATGATAATAATTAAAATCCTCATACTATCCTCCAATTATTAAGTTGCTACTAACATATGTGTGCCACGCCCAATTTTTTGTTGTACATAACTAACCTATAGTTACGGTATTTTTGTAGTACAATAACTTTTTTAGAAAAGTTATTGTACTACATTTTAATTCTCTTTTTCGATATCTAAATTATCTAAGGGACTTGCTATTTTTCCTATTCCTTTTTTTGTTATATGAGTATATATCTCTGTTGTCTTAGAACTTTTATGACCTAATAATTTTTGAATTAATCTCAAGTCTTCTCCCTGTTCTAATAAATGTGTTGCAAAACTATGACGTAAAGTATGAACTGATACTTTTTTGTCAATATTTGACCTCTTTAAAGCTTTGTAAAATATTTCCTGTACACTATTTTTACTATATTTACCTACAGCCAGACCTTCAAATAGCCATATTTTCGGTTTATATTCTTTATAGTATTCTCGAAGCATAAGTATCAACTCTTTAGACAAGATCGTTGTTCTATCTTTCTTACCCTTACTATTACGAATGTAGATTAATTTTCTCTCCGAATCGATATCTGCAATTTTAAGGTTAACCGCTTCGCTCAATCTCAATCCAGCCGAATATATTGTAGATAAAATCGTTTTGTGTTTAAGATTATTTGTGCAATTTATTATCTCTCTTACCTCTTCTTTACTCAGAACAATAGGTAATTTTCTCTCTTTGTATTTAGGGATTTCAAAATAATACTTCTTCGTTTCTCTTCTCAATACTTTTTCAAAATAAAACTTTATCGAACTTATAACCTGTTTCTGATATGAAAAGGAAATTTTCTTCTCCTTAAGTAGGAACAACAAATACTCTTTCACATTTTCATCGGTTAATTCGTTTGGAGCTATTTCTTTGTAATAGTTGAAGAATCTTATTATCTGTTCCTTGTAGATTACGATCGTGTTCTCACTATATCGCTTAAGAATTAATTGATCGCTAAAATCCTTTAAAGCTTTTTCAAAGGGAGAAACTTTCTTAATTTCTTTTTTTGGTTTGGAAGGGAATAGTTTTAGAAATTGAGCTAAACATTCTTCTGTTTGCGGCATTACCCAGCTTTGTTGCGGTCCGCTGAAGTAACATCCCTGAATTGTTGCTGAATGTATGTTACTAAACTTAAAAGATGCCACTTCTATTTTATATCTGTCTTTAGAAATGGGTGTTAATTTATAATCATCAGTTTTTAATATATCCATTCCCATCACCTTATCCCTTTTACCCTTACGCCTTATACCTTTCTTATTTCTCACACATCCAAATTATCCAATGGACTTTTTATTACACTCAAGTCTCTTTTACTAGCACGTAAATATTTCATAGTAGTTTTAGAGTGTTTATGTCCCATCATTTGTTGGATATAACGGACATCAACACCTTTTTCCAATAAATGAACCGCAAAAGAATTTTTGAGAATGGAAAGAGTTGCAGGTTTGGTAATCCCACTTTTCTTCACGGCAACCTGAAAAGATTTTTGAAGATTCCTCTTGGAATACTGTATTCCTGGTTTGCTTTCAAATAACCACTCTTTAGGTTTATAAATCTTATAATAATCGCGTAATAATTTTAGAACTTTTTCAGATAGAATAACAAACCTATCTTTATCACCTTTTGCACTGCTGATGAATATTTTCATGTTCTTTGAATCTATATTTTTAACCCTTAAATAAGTAAGTTCGCTTAGTGATAAACCAGCTGAATAGATGAGGTATATCATACATTTGTTTCTTAAATCATCTATGCTTTTTAATATCTTACTCACTTCTTCTTCATTTAAAATTTTTGGAATTGTTTTGGCTCTGCGTGGTCTGGGCAGGTAAAAGTCATCTATCGGATTATTCAGTATATGATTGAAATAGAACTTTATAGCACTTATTGTGTGATTTTGTACAGTTTCCGACAATTTCCTTTGCTCTACTAAATGTAAGATGTATTGTCTAGTGTCATCAAGTGGAATCTCTTCCGGTTTTGAATTTTCAAAAAATTTCAAAAATCGTTGGAAATGATGCCGATAAGTTTTAATTGTAATATCATTATAGCCATACAACTTCATTGCTCTTGTGTAATTTTGTATTATATCATTCATGATAGTTTGTTCTCTTCTTAATTAGCATCATTGTTTCCCAATTTCCAAATTTAATAAACTACTATGTTTTTTGCTTTTCCTACTTGCAAAATCGAAATTGTGTATTTTGTTTTTAACTGTCAAATGGAAAATAATTCAGACTTATTATTATAAAAATGCTAAGATTCTTCGAGGTTTGCCTTTTGTAGTTTAGTCCTCAGAAAAATAGCACTATTTTTTCTTAAATTTCAAATCGCATATCGGAAATCTAAGATTAAATTCTTTCTGCGGCTTCTTATGTTCCTTCTTTTTTAAGAGAAGGACAGCAGGATGAGTTAGAATTTGATAGAGAACTTAATGCTCCTTACTTTATCATTGATCGTTCCTTGTTGGATATTGGATATTCTTCTCTTCCCTTAATCCCTAACTCTTCTTTCGCTCCTCTCTCTTTATGATCAGCATTTCTAAAATGAATAGTACCAGGACAGCGATCAAAAGATATTTCCAAAGTTCAAATCCGTAGCGTGATTGTAGAATATTATCCTGCCACTTGCTATCAAGAAGTTTAAGGTTTTTAATTTTCAAATTTTTCCATCTTTCAAATTTACTTTCCGTATAATCAAGATTTACAGCGATCACGGTGTTGTCGTTGAAATAAATTCCGGTTTTAGCTGGTGAGAAATAATTGTTTTTTAAAGTTATTGAAGTTCCATCAGGAAGTGTTACATTGGGAGAATCCAGTTGTATTTTATGCCCAATTTCATAAGAGATATTTTCATGTTCACTGGTAAATTGCAGACAATTATAAGCAAAAACTGGAAATACGGGATCCAGCAAAAATGGATTTTTAATGCTTTCAACATCGAATAGCCAGAGAACAGAATTCTGGTGTTCAATCGCAAGGGGAAATTCATTTGAGCGAAGCAGAATATTGGAGTTAGAAGTTACTTCCCAGAAATCTCTCAGATCAATGTTGTTCATATTCTTCATTAGTTTTGTTATCGGGTGAAATTTATTTATTTGATCTATATTTCTACTGCTGCTGTTAAAAGTTTGGAAATCACAACTGAATAATTTAGATACATATTTCTGCTGTTCTATAGATAAATTATTATCTGCAATGAATAATATTTTTCGATTATTTTTCTTTAATTTGTTCAGGATAGAAATCATTTTTTTCGAGAGTTTCTGTTTTTTGTAAACGATGATATTCTCAAAATTCTGCAAAATTTCATAATTTACATTTTCAGTAGATATAACTGAAATATTTTTTGTGTAGATATCTAGAATTGATTCCAGTGTGACAGGTATTTGTTCGAGATCTGAAATAATTGCAACATTTGGGTCAGGTTCAAGATAGAAACTGAAATAACTGCGGTTATCGAAAAACAATCTCTCATTTTTTACAGAAGCATAACCATAATGCCAACCGGGATTATTCATTTCCAGTGGTAAGGTTAGTTTCTTTCTCTGTTCAGGATGTAAATCAGTAGCACGTTCAGAGACGGTGTTGCCGTCAATAAATAGTTTATAGATCACATCCTGTTGTAATATTTTGGAATGATTAACCAGTTCGATCTCCAGCTGTTTCTTAAGTCCTTTATTCACAATCTCATTTTTAATAACAGCATTCTGGCAGCTCACATTATTTTTGTCTTCATTCTGAGATGTTGGGATAAAAAAGGTGGGGAATCCCAACTTAATGTTAAGTTCCTGTACCTGCATATCGGTTATCAAATAAATCTCTTTATTGGGAAGATGAGTCTCCATAAGCTTCTTTTCAGCAAGTTTGATCACATTTTCCAGATTCATTATATGTGCTGAAATTGTGATCTCGTTAATTAATTTATCAGATAGTTTACCATAGTTAATGCCGGAATGAAGTTTATTCCAATTATCGTTTAAAGTAAGAATTATGGTATTATCATTTTCTGTGAATATTTCGTTCAATTGATGTGCAATACTCTTTGCTTTTTCCAGATCGGTCTGTGTATCGACTAGGTAGTTCATACTATAGGAATTATCTATTATAACCGCAATAGCGGTTTTTGGGTGATCAGTTCCTTTTTTTAATAGATCGGATTTGATTGCAGGTCGGGCTATTGCCAGAATTGTAAATAAAACTATGAGTATTCTTATAATAAGTAGCAGCAGGTTTTTCAAATTGATCTTACGTTTTTGCTTTTGCTGGCTTTCTTTAATAAATCTTATTGAGCTGAAGATTATTCTCTTCGGTTTTCTCTTGGCAAAGAGATATATCAGGATAGGAATTAGAATTGCAGAACTCAAGAATAATATTCCTGAATTTAAGAATGATATCATCTATTTCCCTTCCTATCTGAAGATTTGATATTGGCTATTCATTTTCTTTATAATATCCAACCGATGAACACAGAATTACCAATTACCAAGTTTTATAAGATTTCTTCCTTGGTCATTCGATATTGGACATTGGCTATTCATTTTTTCTGAATAATCAACCGATGAATACAGAATATCCAATTACCAAGTTTTATAAGATTTCTTCCTTGG
>JAVCCH010000174.1 GCA_030765535.1 Candidatus Tenebribacter davisii | reverse complement strand
TCTTTATAGTATAAAATTCATCCGGTGCATTATTCGGCAAAGTTCCTCTATTTTGAGCTGGAGAATCGTCAATAGCAACAAAATAATAATTAATGGTTGTGCTGTTCGGAATTTCAGGCAATTGGTATGAATAGATATTCGGTTCCACAAAACCAGTATGAGCAATGCCTTCCCAGCCGGAGCCAAGATTATAATAAAGTGTATCGGAAAAATTGAAGACATGTCATTGATTAAGACTGAGAATTCCGGATTATTATTAAACGTATTCCCCATTTCTTCAAAAACAAAATTGGGAACACTGTTATCCTCACCGGTATAAAATTTGATGGCAAGTTCATTCTGTAGAATATTACCGTAAGGTTCGAGACCCAAATATTGACCATTTTCTACCAATTCCCGCAGGTAACATAAACCAATGTCCGCTGTATCATTCTGAATTGCAACAGTTGTACTCTGACCGTAGTCATGCGGACAAGTACTGCCAGTTTGACCGTTGACAACATTTTTGTATTGGAAAATCATTTCGCCGTTTTCATGGAAAATCACTTCGAAACAGATGGTAGGGTCACCTCCGGTTCCAGCATGAAATCTGACATTGTTCCATTCTACTACACAATATCTATTGGGAGCCGTACCAAAAGTCTGGAAATATATATCACCGATTCCTTGATCTGCTTCCAAATCGTCCCAAAAAACAGCAATTAAAGCCGGCATGGCGTTATAACCAGGGATTGGGTATACATAATTGAAAACATTCCCGTCGTTTCCCCAGCCAGTTGAAGGATAAGGTTCATACCAGTTACTTTCTGCCAAAAGGAATTCACCATTTGTATCAACATAAAAATAGGAACGCGGAATTCCATAAAATGGAAAATCAAATCCAAATTCAATCGGTTCGGAGAAATTATCATCACCGGAAAAACTTGGTACTTCATAAGTTATAGCCGATGTTCCTGTTGCATTGATTTCTATCCAGTCATACACGGGACCATTCTCTTCCGTGCTGTCTATCCATTGATAGCCGAAATCATCCGGTCCGCCAATTCCATAATGTTCCACGATTTCCGCTTCTTCTGTCATCGAATCATTAACTGGATTGGCATCTTCGGCAAGATATGTCGTCATTGTTACCTGAAAAATCCCAATTTCATCCGGAATCCACGGATCCTGAAATTCGATCAATTCGCTTGCCCCGGATTCTAAAATTCCTGTATGCTGGATAGTACTGGTGTAAACAACTGTAGATTGATCATCTGTAATTTCACAGGTTATATCGAAATTTGCTGTGATCACGGTAGTACCGTAATTTTGGATGTAACCGGCGGGGTATATTTCCGAATTCAAAAAAGTATGAGCAGTTGGTACATCGATGGACAGCATCCCGACATCGTTCGGTTCGGGTTGTCCAACTTTCACATCATCAATCAGCAGACTGTAAGTATCCTGCAGCCACTCAATTGCTAGAAAAATTGATTCTCCAGCATAGGGACTCAAATCATAGGTAAATTCTACATAATCATCTTCTATAGCAATGACGCTTTCTAAAGTTATGTCAAAATCATTCATGGCGTTCCCAGAAGTAGAAAGAAGAACATTAAAATTCTCTGTGGAATACCAGGCTCTGGCAAAGAAGCTGAATGAATCCCCATCCTGAATTACTACAGCTGGGGTAACCAGCCAGTCTTCACCATCGTTGTCGTAACATTCCACTGCTGCCATCCAATCTCCCGAATTGGCATAAGCAGAATTTTGATAAGCTATCCATTGAAAATCATCATTATTCACATCGTATATAGTCCAATCTGCTGGAATAATTCCGCCTTCAAAACTTTCATCAAGACTCCACTGTCCCCAAACCATTGTCGTCAGCAGCAACATGATTGCGATCAATAATATACTTTTTCTTTTGTTCATAACTATTCTCCTATTTTTTTATATCTATTTTTGGATTTTCTAATTGAATCTGCCATTCGACACCACCTTTCACTGAACCTCCAATCGAAACATTTTCTCCCCATTTGATGCTGATAATCCCTTTTGCCCTGCTTAAATAAAGAGGATCAATATTCACTTGGTTCATATTATAGTTTGTTCCTATATTAATCGTTGAAATCTTTCGCGCATCGGGTCCACCTTCCGAAATTGCCTTTGTAATTAGATCTTCGTTTGTTTCAGCCTGATAACTTACGATTTCATTATTAACTATTTTTAGAGTTGGTTTTTGAATACTTTTTCCATAAAGATACCCGGTTTTTGCGATAATAACACCGTTGAAATTTTTCTCAGCAGGGATAAGTAAAACCTCTCCACCAGGTATGGATATTAGTGGACATTGCCTGGGAAGGTCAGTAAATGAGCCATAATCGCAGAGAACTTTATGGATATCGAAAACAAAATCACTACCATTCTCAGTTTGAACTTTGATTTTCTTCGAATCCAAATAATGCTTTGATGCTCTTTCGGTTTCAACGGCAAGTTCATTATAATTTATATCGAGTGACTTCCAGAAATTGATCTCAGAAAGAATATTCTCTTCTGTAAGTTCATCTTTCATCAAGCCTTCCATCATTGCTGTCCTAATATTATTTTTCTTAATAATTTCTCTGCTTTTTCCAAATGCTTTCTGTTGGATCTTTTTCTTTTCGGGATCGTTCAACGGATTGAACCTTGATTCACCATTCAAAAATAGATAAACATTACATTTTTTGAGTTGCCTATTGAAGCTTTCAAAATCCCAACTATAGGTGGCTAATGAGAAAAGATCGTGTTTCGCTTTCAACATTTCCTTATCTCTTAATAATAAAGTAGTTTCGATCTGCCTTTTGGATGCTTCAACCAAGATCTTTTTTACCAGCGGTATATTGTAATCACCACTTACAATTAAAAGCTTCTCTTTAGCTGTCATCTTCAAAGAATATTCCAGCAAATTGGCTGCAATACTGGTAAGATTAAGATCGTTTGATTGTAAAATCTGGTTGATCCGACTGCGATTATTTTCGTTTTTACTTGTGTTATTACCAAGGGAAAAATCGATAAAATAATTTTTAGCTTTGGCTCGATAATATACTTCTTTATGATTGCCGATATTTATGATCTTAATCAGGTTGGCAGCAAGAAGAGCCTTTAAAGTGTAATGCATTTTTTGTTTACTTAGTCCAAATATTTTGGACAATTGTTGCCCTGTAGCAGGATTAAGTATCAACTCATTTATGATTTTAATTTTTAACTCTGAGCTGATCGCTTTCATCTGAGAAAGCCTATTTACAATAAAAATATTTTCAATCATTAAGATATCTCCTTACTTATTTTAGTCAAAAAAAAATAGACCAATAATATTTGTCAAATATTTTTTTGTTAAATTTGTGATAAAAATAAAAGGTCAGAATTGTTGATAGATTTAATAGAGAATATTTTAAATCTGAAATTAGGAATTTAAAATGAAAAATTATTGTCATTCTGACGTTTATTAGCTTTTGGTTGGAATCTTATACGTTACTCACAATCTACCGTCATTCTGAAGTTTCTTATAGCCTTACTTTCGAAGAATCTCTTGGCTGAATACTCAGCTTAACTTCTATTGAAAGAAATGAGATCCTTCCTAAGAACAACATGCAAGATTTATCAGCCTTGGCTGATTCGTCAGGATGACAAGACACACTCTATTTTGCAGAACTCATAAATATATTTTAAAATAAAAGTCTAAAATTTATTAATTATGACACGAAATTTATCGTGTAACGATTTCGGAAATTATATCACTTGACTCGTGAATTTATAAATAACTTTAATGTAATAAGATAAAAAAGTGAATTAAGGAATGAACAATATGCAGGAAAGTATTAAGCAATTTAAAAGACCACCCAAAAGATATCAGCCAAAGGGACTCACTATTCTCTATGAGGATCGTGATATTATTGTTGTGGATAAGGTGAACGGTCTTTTAACGGTGAGTAGTGAGAAGGTGAAAGACAAAACAGCTTATTATCTCTTGACTGAATACGTGCGTAAAGGGAATCAGAAATCAAAACGTCGATTATTTATTGTGCATCGGCTTGATAGAGATACTTCCGGTGTTATTGTTTTTGCCAAGGATGAGAAAGCCAAGCGTTATTTGCAGGAAGAGTGGCAAAATTTTAGTAAAAAGTATTATGCTCTGGTACATGGAACAATGCCGCAAAAAGAGGGAATAATTACATCCTATCTGGCAGAAAACAGTATTCATAGAATGTATTCTGTTACTGATCCTGAAAAAGGCAAACTTGCTAAGACCGGTTATAAAGTTATTAGAGAATCAACAAAATACAGTCTTCTAGAAATTGATCTGCTTACCGGCAGGAAAAATCAGATCAGGGTTCATCTTGCGGATAAAGGTTGTACAGTTGCTGGTGACAAAAAATATGGAGTAAATGAAAAAGGTATTAAAAGGCTTATGCTTCATGCAGCTTCTCTTACTATTACTCATCCGTTTTCAAAAGAGAAGATGACATTTACAACAAAAGTTCCAGCATATTTTGAATCGCTTATGAAGGGTTAACAAGAGAATAACCTAAATCCTGAATCCGACAGTTGCCGAATTTCAATTTCTAATTTCTTAAAGCCAACGACACGCTTGTTATGGGCATTATCATCTCTGTTTTAATAATCACGGATATGTGAAACCAAAAGAAAATTCAATAAGAATATTATTAATAAATTTATATTTACCATAATATTCAGGTGAATTATATTCTTTTAGAAAATCACTCTTTTCAAAATCACTAATACGATATTCAATAATTTCTACATTTCGGTCAATTAATTCTGTTT
>JAVCCH010000044.1 GCA_030765535.1 Candidatus Tenebribacter davisii | reverse complement strand
GATAAGCCAACAGTGTTCTTTCTCGATGACATTGGACAGGCTTCAAGTTCAGTTCAAGCCAGTTTGATGCACCTGTTATTAGCTCGTAGAATCAATGGGCATGCAGTTTCTGAGCATGTAGTGTTCTTAGCTGCAACAAATCGCAGACAAGACAGAGCAGCCGTTCAAGGAATTCTGGAGCCGGTAAAATCTAGATTCGCTGCAATTCTGGAATTGGAAGTTAATGTTGATGACTGGGTGGACTGGGCTATCGTACAAGGCTTACCGGTGGAGCTGATAGCTTTTGTGCGTTTTAGACCGAATTTACTTCATGATTTTAAACCTACTGCAGACATTATCAACACTCCCAATCCCAGAACTGTAGCAGCCGTTGGCATGATGATGAATGCAGGACTGCCTAAAGACACCGAATACGAAATGATCTCTGGAGCAGCAGGTGAAGGATTCGCCGCAGAGTTCTTGGGCTTTCTAAAGATATACCGGGATCTACCCGATATAGAAAAATTGATCGCTGATCCTGAAAATGCAATTGTTCCGGATGAACCGTCTGTGCTATTTGCTGTGTGTGGATCCCTTTCTGCCAAAGCAAACAAAAAAAATCTCGGTAACATCATAAAATTTACTGACCGTTTACCTGGAGAGTTCCAGGTATTATTGATCAAAGACGCTATCAAGCGTAATAAATCACTATCAAACACTAAAGAGTTCTCTGCCTGGGCTATCGACCATGCCGATGTAATTCTGTAACAACAATCCGGCGTCGCTGAAGCTATGCCTGGATAAATAGGAGGAAAATAAAATGTCACTAAACGAAAAAGCAATGCTGGTGTACCTTAATATAGGCTTCTGGACAGCTCGGAAATATGATAAAAAGATATCTCAGGAGATCGAAGCTCAATACAACACTGACGATGCAGGTCGTTACAACAAAATTCTGATCGCGAAGGAGCACCTTGCTAACATTCAGAAAACCATCTCAGCAGCCAGGACTTTCCACTACGACAATACACTTCCCTGGTCGGATCAGGGTGGAAGATTGCTGCCATCGGCAAATTATTTCAATTACGTTAAATCGATCCAAAGCTTCAAGGATGACTTTGAACGGGAAGTAACTAACTTTCTGAAAGTATATCCCAGCTTGAAAGATGAAGCAAAACAGCGTCTAAATGGTATGTTTGATGAAGAAGATTATCCGGATGCAGCTACTCTGGAAACCAAGTTCGCAATAAAAAGCATGATTCTACCGGTTCCGGAAGCAGATGATTTCCGTGTTAATCTAACAGATGATGAAGTGGACAGCATTCGTACATCAATCAGAGAACAGGTACAAGATTCCACCCAAGCTGGCATGAAGGATCTCTGGCAGCGTTTATTCAAGGTTGTCGATCATATGGTGGAAAGATTATCAGATCCCGATAATAAATTCAAGAATACTCTGGTAGAAAATATCACAGATCTTTGTGATCTGCTGCCTAAGCTTAACATTACTGCCGATCCAGAACTGAATGATGCAGTAGAAGAGATCAAAGCTAAACTCACTGTGAATGATTCACAAACCCTTCGCGATAACGATGTTGCCAGGAGTAATACAGCAGCTGAAGCTCAGAAGATAATGAATAAAATGCGTCATTATCAGACAGCAGCTTAAGGCAGGAGCATATGGGACAGTATTACAAGATCGTTAATCTAACAAAAAAGGAATTTCTTGATACCTACACCTTTAACGACGGTGCCAAGTTATTAGAATTTGGTTGCAGCAGTGAAGGAACCTTAACAGCACTGGCAATCTTACTTGCTGATGGTAATGGTCGAGGTGGTGGAGATCTTCATTCTGATAATCCGATCATAGGTTCATGGGCAGGTGATCGCATAGTAGTTGCCGGTGATTATGCCGATAAGCACAATTTCCTGAGTGTTGATCAGATCGCAAAACATAAGATGTTACAGGATGGTGAAGATCCAAACTTATATGATCATGCTGCAGAGCATTTCAAGGATATTTCTGAAGATGCATTAATAGCCATGCTGGATGATCAATTTATCTATGACGTTTATAAGAAAATTGATCTTTATGGTAAAGCCAAGGAAGTCTTTGAGAAAGTTAAGAAGAAGCGAGGTCGAGATCGAGGACAAGATCAAGAAAAGCCTGTATTGGCTAAGGCAGGATAATATGGAAACTATAAAGAAGCTTACCAAAGCAAGAGCGGGGCTGGTTCTATCAGCCCCGTTTTTTGCTTCCCTTGCTTTACAGCTTAAACTTAAGGAAGACAACAATTGTCAGACAGCTTACACAGACTCTGTTGTGCTTGGTTACAATCCTGAATTTATTGATAAACTCTCCAATGCAGAGTTGAAAGCAGTGATCTGCCATGAAGTTCTTCATATAGCTATGCTCCATCCGTTCAGAAGGAGTAATAGAGATCCTCTGAGGTGGAATATTGCCTGTGATTATGCTATTAATATTATAGTAAAGAACTCAGGTTTTACGCTTCCGGAGGGTGCTCTGTTAGATGATAAATACAAAGGACTGGAAGCCGAGGTTATCTATAATATGCTCCCGAAACAATTACCTACAGAGATAAACATGATAGGTGAAGTAAGAGATTACAAACAAAACAGGCAAGATAAGAATTCTGCTACTCCAAAGCAGCAGGAGAAGAACTGGAAGATAACCTTAACCGGAGCTGCACAAATTGCTAAAGCACAGGGCAAACTTCCAGCTGGATTAGATAGAATGATCCAGGAAATATTACAACCAAAGTTGCCCTGGAGGGAGATACTTTCCAGATTTATTACTGAGAATGCTAAAAACGACTACACCTGGACTCAGCCTAATAAGAGGTATTTGTACTCTGGTTTATATCTGCCCGGGCTTAATGTGCCTACATTGGGTACAATTGCTGTTATTATTGATACCAGTGGCTCTATTTCACAGAAGGAGTTAGACATATTTGCTTCAGAGCTATTATCAATTCTGACAATTTATCCAGGAACTGAGATCAAGGTAATCTATGTAGATACAAAGGTTGCTGCCACAGAAACTGTTGATATCTATGACTTCCAACTTCATGCAAAAGGTGGTGGTGGGACAGACTTCAAGCCTGGCTTTGAATACATTGAAAAGGAAGCTATAATGCCTTCCTGTGTGATCTACTTCACTGATGGTTGGTGCGATTCATTTCCAGAGGCACCAGATTATCCAACTCTCTGGGTATCAACCGACAGAACCAACTTCAAACCGTCATTCGGGGAAGTGATCAACATGGAACAACGGAATTAATACTCCGTTGTTCTTTTTTAGCTATCAGCCGATT
>JAVCCH010000188.1 GCA_030765535.1 Candidatus Tenebribacter davisii | reverse complement strand
TTGTAATACTCTTGTGAAGAAAACCTGAATATTTTTAGAAAATCTATATCTGAATCTTCCAGGTAAAACCATTGAGTCTTTATCCAATTCCCTGCCATAACCGCATCTATACCATTATTTTCAAAATCAATGTTGTAAGTATTATAAAAATTTACACCCGGGATACTTGAATTTCCACCATCTCCAATATCTCCAAGATGAGGAACAAGCTGTGGTTTGTTCGGAGAAATAGTATCCAATACCATAATTTCAACTTTATTTGAATAATCCGAATTTAGATTTTGAGCAAATCCGTAAATTCTATACAAATAGGTTCTATTAAGTTGGACATTATAATCTACATATGTAGTCACATTTTGTCCTACAGTTGCTATTTCTTCATGATTTTGCCAATTTACCTTTCTCTCAATTAAAAAACCTTCTTCATTGTTGCTGTTATCACGCCATTCAAGTATTACAATATTTTCAGAAAAAGTGGTAGTTAAATTTGAAGGTGGTATTATTTCAATTTCTGTTGAGGTTGGAACTTTAACACAAAAAGTAAAAATAAAAGTACACATCATAATTGAAGTAATAATCAATGCTTTTTTCATAATATTTTCCTCAATTTTATTTAAAAAAAGCATCTTCTTTCTTCTTTTCAAAATCTCTATTAAAAATACAAATTGTTCAGAATTCTCTCAAATAAAAGACTTTCATCTTTGATATTTTTTTGTTTTACACTATAAATTATTAACAAGGTCAAAAAACAAATTGACAAAATATGACCGTGGGTCACTCGGTGACTAGAGGTTATAAATGGGTGTAGCTGAGAGAAAAGAGCGTGAGAAAGAGTTGCGTAGTGAAAGTATTATTGATGCTGCTGAAAGAATCTTCTTCAGTAAGGGGTTCGAGCATGCTACCATGAACGATGTAGCTGAAAAAGCTGAATTATCTAAAGGAGCGCTCTATCTTTACTTTCACAGTAAAAATGAACTTTGCATGGCAATCTTGCAACGCAGTTTGATAATTCTAAAAAAACGAATGATTTTACTACTTGATGATAACAATTTATCTGGAATCGAAAAATTTGCCAGATTAGCTAGATTATTCATTGCTTTTGCTAAAGAACATCCAAATCATTATAACTCACTTCTCTCATACCGAGAACATCGCGGAAATTGCCCTGCAACGGGAAGAGTAATTAAAAGCACAATTGAAGAGAATAAAAAGATAAATGGAATAATATCTGACATTATCAGGATGGGAAAATCTGATAAAACTGTTAATAAGGATATTGATGCAGATAAATTATCATTAGCACTTTGGGGGAATTTCACAGGTATAATGCCCAGCAGTATTTTAAGTGAAAAAGTTATTCCAAATTTCGATCCCGAAGATATTATAAAATATCATTTTGAATTATTAATAAATGCAATAAAAGCATAAGGAGCGTTAATGTTAAAAAAAGGAACTTTATTATTTTTTTTACTGTTGATCGTATGGATTCTCCTGGCAGGAACAGATCTACAGGAAATATTTTTCGGCGCTTTAATTTCACTCATTTTAACTGTTGTCTTCTTTTCGAAAGCCAGTATTTTTTCTGAATTTAATCTAAATCCCAAAGCAATAATCTTTATGCTAATCTATATTTTTGTATTTGCTTGGGAACTAATTAAATCAAATATGGATGTTGCTTTCAGGGTAATCCACCCCATAATACCGATCAACCCGGGAATTGTGAAAGTGAAAACAAAATTGAAATCAAAATTGGGAAGAGTTATCCTGGCAAACTCTATCACGTTAACTCCGGGAACCTTAACTGTGGATACAAACGGAGAAGATTATTATATTCACTGGATTGATATTACTTCAGATGATATTGAAGGAGCAACAAAGCAGATAGTGAGCAAATTCGAAAAATATTTGGAGGTGATCTTTGGCTGATTTAATTTATAATATAGCAGCAATTATTGCACTTGCTGGTATTGTGTTGTCTTTTGTAAGATTGATCTTAGGTCCTACAGCAGCCGATAGAGCTGTTGCTTTAGATGGAATGACAATCATTGCAATTTCACTTATTGTATTTATCGCCTATTATTCAAATCGGGTTATTTATCTTGATGTTGCCATCGTATATGGACTGATCAGTTTTATTGGCATCATAGCCATAGCCCGTTATCTGGAAAGGGGAATATAATGGAATTATTAGGTGCTATTGTTACTTTAATTGGTTCACTATTTCTTTTTCTGGGAGCCGTGGGAATCTTCCGAATGCCTGATGTTTATAACAGAATGCAGGCTGGAACTAAAGCAACTACATTGGGCTCTATTCTCTTTCTAATTGGAATCGGTGTAGGACATTATGAATGCGGTTGTTTGGGCAAACTTATCTTACTTATTATGTTTATTATATTCACTAATCCGATATCTTCCAATGCTTTGGCTCGCGCTGCTCATTTTGCTGGAGTAAAACTCACCAAACTTTCAGTAAAAGATGATTTAGCAGAAGACGGCTTGGAAAAAGGAGAAGAAAAATGATCTCCATAATAATTATAATTTTAGGAATTATCATGATCGCTGCAGCATTCTATGCTATCCATAGTAAAAGTCTTCTTTCTGCTATTATCAGTGCCGGTGTAATAAGTCTTTTAGCAAGTGTGGTCTATCTTTTGCTTGCAGCACCTGATGTAGCAATGACAGAAGCAGCAATTGGATCCGGTCTTACAACCATTATCTTTATTTTTACTCTAAGAAAAATTAAGAAAGGAGGATTGGATGATTAACAGAATATTTATCCTACTGGCTCTTCTTGGTTTAATCTTGATGTTTCTACCTTTTTTGAAGGACTTCGATTTTCATGATCAACTTGGAGATCTCTCTTCCCAATATGTTGAGGGTTCAATAAACGACTTGAATTCACAAAACGTGGTTACTTCAGTTGTAGTTACTTATCGTGGATTAGATACATTAGGTGAGGTTACTGTTTTGTTCCTCGCTACTGCCGGGATTGGTTTCCTATTACGAACAAAGAAAAGAAGTAAAAAGTCTCGTAAATCTTCTGAATTATTACAAACAGCATCACAATTTTTATTAGTTCTCATCATCCTCACAGGAATCTACATATTTCTGCACGGTCATCTCACACCAGGAGGTGGTTTTCAGGGTGGTGTTTTAATAGCAACTGCATTTCTCTTGCTTATATTGGCGGATGCAAATGTGGAATTTAATCACAAAGTTCTTCATCTTGTAGAGTCTTTTTCCGGTACATTTTACGTATTGATTGGATTCTTGGGACTCCTGCTTCTTGGCATGAACAGTTTTCTTGATCCAACTATAATTCCTTTAGGAAGTTTTGGAAAACTATTGAGTGCAGGAGCAATACCGGTGATCTATTCACTTGTTGGACTCAAGGTTGGGTCAGAACTTACAACAATATTAGATAAAATGGGAGGAGAATAATGATATTTTCATTAATACTTGGTTTTATACTCCTTATCATCGGACTGTATGGAATGCTGACCCAAAAGAACCTGATCAAAATCGTTATCGGGTTTTCTATTGTGGATACAGGAACTCATATTATCATTGTTTCCATTGGTTATTTGCGTGGGAAGACTGCACCGATCATAGATAATGCAGTAGACCTGGCAAATGCTGCAAAACAAGTTGTTGATCCCATCCCATCAGCTCTGGTGCTTACAGCAATCGTAATCGGGCTGGCGGTTACAGCTTTAATGTTAAGCTTTATTATAAAACTATATCATAAGAATAGGTCATTATCCATAAGTGATTATCAGGAGTTAAAATGGTAAATCCAATTTATATATTAATTCTGTCTCTGGTAATTGGATTCCTGTTAACGATAATTGATAAAGCGGGTAGAAAGCTCTCATTATTTTTCTTATATGGAGTTCTCTCCTTCAACGTTGCAGTTATGTTTATATGGTTCTATCAGTTTGCCTTTGTTGGAAGAGCCAGCTTGATGATCCATACAGCCGGATTCATAGCTCCCATATCCATTAATCTCAAGTTAGGATTACTGGAAGCTTTTGTTTTACTTCTGGCAAATTTAGCCGGGCTTATGTCTGCGATGTTCCTCTTCAAGAAACTTAAAGAAACACATATTTCTGGTTTGATCCTCTATTTAGTGTTAATAATGGGCGTGAATGGATTGGTGATGACGCGCGACCTTTTCAATATGTTCGTGTTTATAGAGATCCTTTCTATCTCAACCTATGCTTTGATCAGTATTGATGAAAACAAAAGATCATTCTCTGCCGGATTTAAGTATATGATCGCAGGTGGAATAACCTCTACTTTCTTCCTGCTGGGAATTATCTTCATCTACTATTTTACAGGAAACTTAAATTTAGATACAGTGCTTGGAAATTCTTCAATGTTAGCTATGAAGACTGGTGTTTTTTCAATCTTCCTGCTGATAGTTTCTATATTCATTGAATTAAAACCGTTCCCTGCCAATGGTTGGGCACTCGATGTTTACCAGGCCGTAAATTCGGGGATCACATCAGTAATAGCAGTTGTGAATTCAGCTGCGATCCTCTTTGTATTCTATAAGATCTTACCATTATTACCTGATCAGTATCTCATGGTTTTTGTTGGAGCTGGAATTGTTACTTTCCTCTTTTCCAATTTAATTGGAATTAAACAAACCGATCCCAAAAGATTATTAGGTTATTCTTCAATTGCCCAAATGGGACTTGTGGTAGCAGCCATATCTTACACGACAAAACTGAATATTTCCCAAGATCTTGTATTTATAATGGCTGGTGGGATCTTCATTAATCATTTTCTTGCCAAAGCAGGACTTTTCTGGATTACCGGAATAATTAAAAGGAGCGAAATTAAAGATTGGGGGATTTTACGAAATAATACACCATTATTGTTACTCTTCGGAGTATTATTGTTTGCTTTAGCAGGTCTGCCACCATTTCCGGGATTCTGGGCTAAATGGGAAATGGCAAAGATCTTTGTAAGCAATAATCTCTATGTTGGTTTGGCTGCTGTACTTATAGGTTCACTATTCGAAGCATTCTACCTGTTCCGCTGGTTTGGATATGCAATAAAAAATGAGAGGAAAGAAGAATCATTAAAACCTGTTGATTTTTCACAACTTTTCCCTGTTGCTGTATTTGTATTAATAACTCTCCTGACATCCGTTTGGATAATGATAAGAGTTTATGCCTTTGATCTGATCAATTTTCTACCAGTGGCAGCTGTTTTTGGAATGTACTTACTTAACTTCCTGAAAGCAAAACTGAAAGCAGTTCTTGCAATAATCGTTGTTATCCTTTATGGATATTCTATCTATCCATTGGAAACTGCTCTTCAATCATTATTTGGAATAATTTTCGTTATTGGCAGTGGGATCATGATTATCACAACGATGAACAGGAAAGGGAAAATTTCCGGTTTTTATGGATTTTTATTAATGATGATCTTATCAATGGGTAATCTTATCATTGCAAAAAGTTTCTTAAGTTTCTTCCTTAACTGGGAATTTATGACAATTGCTGCTTATCTACTCATACTTAGAGGAAAAAAGGGACAGGTTCCCGCTCTAACTTTTATAACATTTTCACTGGCAGGAGCATATTTAATGCTGGCTGGATTCGGCTTCATGCCAAATGTATTAAGCAGCAACGCAATTATCAATACAATCGGTTCCATCGAAATTCCATTAGCTGCAATGATTCTGCTATTATTGGGATTCCTAATCAAATCTGCTTCGTTTGGTTTACATATTTGGATTCCAGGAGCTTATGCTGAAGCGGAAGATGACGTAACACCTTTCTTTGCTTCCATCTTCAGTAAAACCGGCATCTTTGGTTTACTGCTTGTGGCAATTTCATTTATTAAGCATTCATCTGAATTCAATCCTTTCTACTGGCTTGGCTGGCTCGGAGCTATTTCAGCAATTGTCGGAGCATTTTTGGCAACCTTCCAGGAAGATGTGAAAAAACTTATGGCATATTCTAGTATGAGTCAGCTGGGTTATATTATTGCTTCTGTAAGTTTATTAAGTCATCTGGGCTGGATTTCTGCATTGTATCTTACATTAAACCACTTCATGTTCAAAGCAATGATCTTTGTTGCAATTGCCGGTGTTATTCATCGCACCGGAACCAGACAGATGTATAAAATGGGCGGCTTGATAAAAAAAATGCCTATCTCATATATTACTGTTTTGATAGGGATAATTGCTGTTTCGGGAGTTCCACCATTATCAGGGTTTGGTTCTAAATGGCTACTCTATTCTTCCATGTTAGAAAAAGGCTGGTATTTGCAGGCAGGTGTATTTTTCTTTGCCAGTGGTGTAAGTTTTCTCTATTTATACAGAATGATCCATACGATCTTTTTAGGACAATTGAAATATGAGCATCAAAATGTTAAGGAAGCTCCAATTTACTTTTTGATTCCGCAAGTTATTTTTATAATGGGAATTATGGCAATTTCAATGTTTCCAAATCTGATCATCAAACCACTTAATTCAATTGTAGGGAATTATTTTGCTTCTACTATTATGATAGATGGTTACAATGTTACAAGTTCACTGGGTCATTGGAACGGCAATATGGTGATGATGGTAACAATGGGAGTGTTCATTGTCCCACTTGTATTCCTGATATTATTTAACGGAAGAACACAAAAGGTGAAGCAGTTCAATATTGTATTTGCTGCCGAAAGACCAGAATCACCTCAAACAACCCATTTTGCTCATAATATGTTTTCACATTATTACAAAGCATTGGGTGGTTTAACTAAACCGAGGATCCAGAATTTTTGGAATTCTGTAAGTGAATGGTCAAATGCGATAGCTGGCTTATTCCGTCAGATCTATACTGGAAACGGGCAGACTTATCTTCTTCATATTTTACTTTATATAGTTGTACTATATATTTTTTTGGGAGTGTAAATGAGTATAACAACAAAAGCTTTATACGTAATAATATCAGTTATCGTGGCAACGATTTATGGGCTTGCCTTAAATGGAGTGGTCAGGAAAATCTATGCACGCGTACATGGTAGATTTGGTCCACCGGTTTGGCAGCCGTTTATTGATATTATCAAAACCCATGGGAATAATGTTGCAATTTCGCATGGAATTATGTATTATCTGGGTCCTGTATTTCGTTTAGCCGGCGGACTTGGAACCTACCTCTTCATCCCTGTTATCTTTGGGTCGGTAGTTTTCTCAAATTTTTCTTTAGCTGGTGATCTGCTATTAGTGATGTATTTCATTTTCTTCGGTCAATTGGGAATGGCTCTCGGAGCCGGGGAAGGAGGACATCCATATTCTCCCATCGGTATTGCTCGCGGTTTAGCTCAAATGACAACTTTCGAAGTACCCTTTGCACTATCCGTAATTGCCCTAGCTATTCAATATAACACTCTGAACATAACAACAATTGTGGCAGCTCAGCAGGGAAGTATACTTAATTGGACATTATTCACTAATCCACTGGCAGTAGTAGCAGCCATGATCTCACTTTTGGGAATGAATATGCACTCTCCTTTCAGTATAGTGTTAGCTCCCCAGGAGATTCCTATTGGTCCTCCCATTGAAATGAACAGTAGTTTTCTGGCAACTCTGCAAACTAATAGAGGACTATTTGGAGCAGCAAAACTAGTTCTTTTCATGAACCTCTATTTTGGAGGAGCTGCGCATGCGAATATATTTGTAGCCCTACTTATCATGATTTTAAAAACGTTTATAATTTATATGTTCTCAGTTTTCGTTGGTGCCGCTTATCCAAGATTTAGACCAGAACAATCGATGCGATTTTTCTTAAAATGGCCAACGTTAATTGGAATTGCATCAATACTATTTGTTGCTTATTTCTAAGGAGAAATTGTGGATAAAAAAGATATGAAAAATATTGAAAAAGAGATGAAATTAGCAAATGAGGGGTTATCGGAGAAAGAGAGAACTCTTTTTAGTGATGCAAGACCAACACCGGTAAGACCACTGAATAAATATGTCGAAAAATTTCTTAATTGGGCACGAGCTGAATCTTTGTGGATCTTAGGTTATGGAACAGGTTGTGGGGCAATTGAACTGAGACCTTTAATGACTTCCAGGTATGATATGTTCCGTTATGGAATTGCTCCTCGTCCGTCACCAAGACAATCTTCGGTTTTTATTATTGGAGGTTATGCTTCGCTTAAAACAATTAAAAGGATCGTGCGAAGTTATGAACAAATGCAGGGTCCAAAATTTGTAATCGCCTTGGGAAGTTGCACGATAAATGGTGGCATGTATTATGATAGCTACTACACGATTAACCGGATTAATTATTATATTCCTGTAGATATCTATGTGGCTGGTTGCATGCCGCGTCCAGAATCATTGATCGCTGGTTTTAATAAACTTAAAGAGAATATTAAAGCAGGAAAATGTGATGGAATGAATAAATATGCTAAGAACTTTGATTGGTACAAAGCTAATCAGAAGAAAATAATCAAAGATTGGAATATGCCGGATTACAACTGGTAGGAGATGAAATGGAAGAAATATTAAGAACTTTAGAACAACAATTTGCTATAACTCATCAAAACAAGATGCGCGATGATCTTCTATTTGTAGATGTTAAGAAAGATCAGATCATTTCTCTCCTTACTTACTTGAAAGATTATGCTGGTTTTACTCATCTTGCTTTCCTGCAAGCAGTAGATCGAATTGAAGACAAAAAATTCCAGTTAACGTATATGCTCTATAGCTTCCAGCTTAAAACTAATCTTGGTATCAGAGTGTTTATCGATCGTGAGAAAGCTGAGATGATTTCAATTGATAAATTGTGGGCTCATGCCTGGCAGTATCAACGAGAACTCAAGGAGATGTTTGGTATAGATTTTCCTGGTTCTCCCAGAGTAGATGAATCTTTCGTGTTGGAAAGTTGGGAAGAGATGCCACCTATGAAAAGAGATTTTGATACTCTAGAATATTCGATAAAAACATATTATCAAAGACCGGGTAGATCTACTAATGACCCCAAAAAATATATGAAGAAAAAATTATATAATAACTTTGCAAAATCTCCTGATACTGGGAGGAAAAATGACTAAAATATCAGAAACTAAATATCCAAATTTTAAAGCAAATAGATCAAATTTTCCGGAAATGGAAAATGGTAAACCTGTTATTGATCTTGATTCTCATAAATTCACTAAACTCTGGCAAGGACCTCAACATCCTGGAGTTACAGGAAACATGTCTGTTGAGATTACCATAAATGGTGATGAAATTGTTCATGCAAAAACTCATGTAGGATATCTGCACCGTGGTTTCGAAAAATTACTGGAAAGACGAAAGTACATTCAGGGTTTCACTATTGTTTGCAGGATCTGCGTTCCCGAACCAGATACAAATGAATATTGTTATTCAACCGCTGTTGAGGAATTAGCAGGAATACAAATTCCAGACAAGGCTAGCTGGTTAAGGACATTGAATTTGGAAATGTCCCGAATAGCAAGTTTCCTGATGTGGATCGGCGGACAGGCTGGTTCACTTGGTATGGGAGTAATTGGACAATGGACAGTAGGAATGCGTGATTTTTGGCTTGATCTTTTCGAAGAGATGACAGGTGGTAGAATCTATCATATGTATATAATTCCAGGTGGAGTGAGAAAGGATCTTCCGGATGGATTTGTTACCAGGACAAGAGATCTTGTGGATAGAACCAGAGAGCTTTTATTTGAGATCAAAAAATCATTTTTAGATAATATAATTACAAAATCGAGATTGGTCGGTTTGGGAATAATTACCCCTGATATGATCGATGAATACGGCATTGTCGGACCAACCGCCAAAGCTAGTGGTAAGGAATATGATGTACGAATGAATAATCCTTACTTGAAGTATCCCGAATTAGATCTTAAAATGATAACTTTAA
>JAVCCH010000012.1 GCA_030765535.1 Candidatus Tenebribacter davisii | reverse complement strand
GAAAATACACTTTTATTTATTGTTTTGCAGGCAGTTGTTATTGCTTCTTTAATAGTTAGCATACCATAT
This sequence comes from Candidatus Tenebribacter davisii, assembly GCA_030765535.1. GTDB lineage: Bacteria > Cloacimonadota > Cloacimonadia > Cloacimonadales > TCS61 > Tenebribacter > Tenebribacter davisii. The sequence continues at coordinate 3,549 of JAVCCH010000012.1, read as the reverse complement.
CTTATTGGCTGGTGGTCTACGGGAGAGAGATTAATCGGGGAAAAATCTAAAGTCCATTACAGTAGAAAATACAGCAGTGATGCTGAAGTGAAGATCAGGGCTGCTTTACTTGAATTTCTAAGTGACAGGCGTTATTCACTTACCTACAACGAACCTGAATTATTCATCTTGAAAAAGGAACCTTCAATTTTGCATTATGGTTTATTCTTTGTCATAAGTATCCAGAAAGAGAATAGTGATTTAGAGATCAATATTGATGTTTTCTCGGCAGTCGGCATATTTCTATTTAGTCGATTTTCTACAGAATCGGATGTGAGTGCTACTATCAATAGACTGTATCTGAATATTGAGAAATAAATTAATGTAAAGGTTTTTACAACCACTATTCCCTGGTCAGTGAATGTAATAAACAGGAGGGAATTATGTCAGCTACAGTTATTGGAAGAGTGAAATCCGGGAGTTATAAATCTTATGAAGTTAAATGGGATTCTGCCAGTAAAGATGCTTATGTTTCTTATGCCGGATGGAAAAGTCTTGGCAAAGCATATTCTGCTGGAGAAGCAATGAATAAAGCTGAAGCATTTTTGTATAATAAATAATCTGATTGCTTAATGTGGGGATTTTTACCACAGAGGACACAGAGAACGCAGAGGAATGTAATATAAGGGCAGTCTGGCAGCAGTGCATAATACTACTGAAGATCAAGCAAAATATACGCTAAAATGGCTAAATATGAGAAATTATCACAAATAAGTTGACAATGGTAATCATTGATGGCTTTATTGGCATTGATAAAAAAGTGAGGTGTGACATGTTATTAGAATTCCAGGTTGAGAATTATTTGTCGTTTAAGGAAAGAACTAAATTGAGCATGGTTGCGTCATCAATTAAAGAATTGCCTGAAGCTGTTTTTACAGTTGATAAATATGAGCTGTTACGAAGTGCAGCAATTTTCGGAGCAAATGCCAGCGGGAAAAGCAATTTACTGAAAGCGATTGGTTTTATGAAGGAGTTTGTACTGAAATCTGCCAAGGAAAGCACTTTTGGCAAAGATATAGAAGTGAATAATTTTAAATTAAGTGAAGAAACTTTAGATAAACCTTCCACTTTTGAAATGACCTTCATTGTTCCAGATGATCATGAATACTCCAAGACGGGGAACATTGTTTTCAGGTATGGCTTTAAGGTTGATAGGGAAATGGTGAAAGCCGAATGGCTTTTTGCCAGATTCACAGCCTTTGAATCTACTTTATTTACCAGGCTAGGTGATGAAATTACGATTAGTGAAAAATTCAAGGAAGGAAAACAGGTTAAAAAGGCACTTGGTAAAATAAACAAGTCCACGCTTTTCCTGTCTCAAGTGGCAGCCATCAAAGGAGAAAATGCTTTGCTGGCAAGTATGATTATGGAGTGTTTTGATGATTTACGCGATATTTCGACAATTGCGAATGATAATTTTATTGGGATTACGGCAGATTTAATGGATAATGATCAAAATAAAGCAGAAATAGTTAAAGCTTTATCTTTAGCGGATATGTGCATCGAAGATATTATTGTCAATAAGGAGAAACTAAATATTGAAAAATTGCCCGATGACATGAAAGACCTCTTGACTGATAAGGAAATCAAAAATATATTCAGAGTGCATCTTGATACTCTTCATAAAGTGTTTGATAAAGATAAAAAGGTTACGGGTAGAGTAGTTTTTGATTTTAGTGAAAACGAATCGGATGGTTCAAAGAAGTTTTTTGCTATTATTGGACCAATTTTAAGTGCTTTGGAAAATGGTCTAATTTTAGTGATTGATGAAATTGATGCCCGGCTACATCCTAATCTATGTTTACTGATAATTACATTATTTAACTCTAAGAAAACCAATTCTAAAGGGGCACAATTGATTTTTGCGACTCATAACACATTAATGATGGATAAGCGTTTTTTACGAAGAGACCAAATTTATCTTATAGAGAAAGACAAATATGGAGCATCAGAGCTTTATTCACTATTAGATTATAAGAATGTGAGAAATGATGCGTCATATAACAAAGATTACCTGATGGGTAAATATGGAGCTGTACCATATCTGGGTAATTTTGAGACGTTGTTTACTGAGGAGAGATAGTGGGAAGCGATGATCTATTCCGAAAAAGGAAAGCGGAAGATTTAGAAAGAAAGATTGGGCAAGAAAAAGAGTATTTAAACAGTATCTTGATAGTATGTGAGGGAGAGAAAACAGAACCTAACTATTTTAAATCTTTTCAAGTATCAGGAGTTAAAGTAGAAGTGAGAGGAACTGGCAACAGTAATATAACTCTGGTAAATGATGCCTTAGAAATATGGAAAGAATACGCCAAAGACGATAAATACTTTGAAGTAATATGGTGTGTTTTTGATCGAGATAGTTTTTCTCAGCAGAATTATAATCAGGCATTTACTATGATTGAAAATGAGCAAAACAAGTTAAACAGGGAATACGGTAAAAAGGTAAATAGGGATATAAAACTAAAAATAGCTTATAGCAATCAAGCCTTTGAATTATGGTATTTACTGCATTATGATTATCATGTGAATGGAATAAATCGAAGTCGCTATAAAGAAATTCTGACCAAAAAAATGGGGCATAAATACAAAAAGAATGATGCTGGGATGTATGACTTCCTGCAAAGATTGACAGAAGAAACAAATGGAAGAAAGGGTCAGGACTTTGCTATCAACAATGCCAGAAAATTGAGAGCCCTTCATGGTGCAGCAAATTGTCATAATTACAATCCATCGACATCAGTAGATTTACTGGTAGAGGAATTGAATCAGCATTTGAAGAAATGACCTGTTGAAACACATTTTTTACCACAGAGGACACAGAGGAATGTAATGTGAAGATTTTTAACCGCGAAAAACGCTAAATTACGCGAAAGAATGTAATGTAAGTCAGAACTTTTGGACTTAGATAGAGTGAAAGAATCCAGTTGTAATGCTGGCGATTAAGTCGTAGATCAAACTTTCTAGTTTGATTATAAAAGACTTAATCTGGAAAGATTAAGCTACGATATTTTACAATACTCAGTACTCATTCCGAAATATCGGAAATAAGTATAGATCATAGAATGGGATTATGAATACCTGGCAATATAAAGTAGTAACGTGCCAGTCTTCTATAATTACAAGAAAGTCAGGACCTGTGAAAGTTCTTGACATCAGATTCTTATTATTGCTTATTTTGGAATTAATTGAGGTTAAAAATTATGGAAGAGATGTACCGTTTATTGAATAAAGCTGCTGCTGGAAAGAGATTTAATGCTGAGGATAAAGAATCTGCAATTGAACTTTTTGATGTGATACTGCCTTTATTGGAAAGCCGAAAGAATCCTCCTGATTTTAAACTTGGCAGTGGGCAGATTGCAACAGGGGCTACTGGCAGAATAGCTTTAAATGCCTATTATCAGCTTTTGGGTAGATTTACTTATGGGAAAAAGTTTACCAGACTGAATAGGGATCTGGCATATTGGAATATGTATCTTGGTTATAATATCATGCGGGGTTATTTTGAAG
>JAVCCH010000158.1 GCA_030765535.1 Candidatus Tenebribacter davisii | reverse complement strand
TCTTAACTCCAGCTCTTGGATCCTGATAAATAAATCCCTTTTCCAAATGAATATAACCAAACGGCATTGTAATAAGGGCTTTGTGCCTGATACCAGTAGTTATTAATAAAGAAATTATGGCTCGGTCTCGCATACCTATTGGTGTATCATTTGGTATTGATTCATGTAGTGCGATTACAGACTCTAATGGCATTATATTACGATCATCACGAATCTGTGCCATGCGAATTTCTTCATCAGTAGGAGACATGTATTTGATAAGCGCAGGTGTTATACGACTCTTATAACCTGGTTGACTCATCAAATAACCCAATTCTTTTCTGGTACTTCTCAATTTACTGCAGTAAGCAGCTATGGAAATACCAGATTCCTTTAACTTATCTTTGAATTCCATTATAAGTTCAGAAGTTATCATTTTATAGCTTTTAGTACCCATAAAATCAGTGAATGGCTGGATATCATAAGTTATTTTCTTTCTGCTGCTATCGCTTTTCCCATCAGCATGTTTACACCATTTAATGAATTTTCCATTCATGGTCAAATTTTCTGCCCTATTCTTATTCATAGTTCAATCCTTCTAAACCATGCATTTACGGGCTTAGTTGCAGACCATATTAGTCTTTCCCCTTGAGGCAGTAATATCTGGCCTTTATTCAGCATCTCTTTGATCTTTCTTTCGGAAGAGAAGAGACGCAACCTCGAACCGCCTGTCTCGCAAACACCGACTATATCAGCCTTACGATTCCCTGCTGAAAACTCTACATTGCTCATCACAATAAGGATCTCATCGTTCTTACTTCTTCTGGCCTTTCTACAATGTGTGCACATAAATTCACCTTCCGATAAAGTGATTTTACGTTGTGCTTTTTGTTTCTTCAAGAAACTGATAAGATCCGTTCCCAGAACCAGATATGGTCGCTGGTGTTCATCAAGCACCTTCAAACCTTGTTTATACCAGCGCTGCGGGCTGCTGATATCTAAATGAAATAACTTAGCTATCTCTGTGAAAGTGTAACAGAAATTACTCTTGATTAAGCTGAGGTTATATCGCTTACTCATTTTCCACCTCTCTTATCTTTCTTCAAGACATGCAGGGCGACTTCCTTTTCAATTTGTTGTACTGATTTTACAAGATTGTCTTCATTCAGAATAAATTCATCTAAGTCAGCCTTTAAAAAAAATATTTTCCGCCCTCGGACTTTGAAAAAATTTAGAATTCGAAAATGGCAAAAACTGTACAATGTACTCCTTTTAAACTGCGTGTAATCTACTGCTTCCGAGAGAGACATAAATGGTCTCTCTAATTCTTTTTTCACTAGTGGTGTTTTCATAAACACCTCCTTATTTTATTTGCAGCTTGGTACGAAGGCTACGCAGTCAAAACAAGGCGACGCAATACATTGTAAATTATTTGTTGATAGATAGTTACGGTTTTTTATACTTTGTAACTGTTACAAAATTTTCATGCAGAAATGACAATTGTTATGTTTGATATAAAGCATTCTAAAACAATCAAAAGTGATGTAAAAAGAGATTTGGTATCTAAGTTTTTGTAACTGTTACGAGATTTGAAAAAAATGAGGTTAAATATCCTTTTTTATTCTATAAAACCTATCTTGAAAAGAAAATCTTGCTTTATAAATATTGTATCCTGAATTTCGTTTTTTAATTTCAAAGAATTCTTCATTAATACCGAATTGTTCTTGTAACTTATCATTTAATCTATCAATTCGTGTACGGTTAATAGGATCTTGGGTTGTTATATTGTATCGAGTTAGATCTAATAATGTTTCCCAAGTTTTTGATTTGATACTCTTTTTGCCACTTACTTTGTAAAATCCAAAATCAACATAACTCAGCTTAAAGGATTTCTTTTTTCTTATTTTAATCTCTACATCATTTTCAGAAATTATCGTCAAAGTAATATCTTTTAATAAAAACATTTCATCTTTAATGCGTGCTTTAATATGTGGATTCATTGTGAGACTAGTACCGTTTACTGCCCCATTCTTTTTCATCTCAAAATTAGTTTCTAAATCAACAGCAGAATTATTTCTAACATTGAACTTATTCTTCTTTTGAATACTTTTATCATGTTTACCATTAAAGGATAGTAATTTTTGAATTTCATAATCTATGGAAAGTATTTCTGCAGATCCAAATAGTATTTCCAAAATATAAGCAATATCCTTAATATCAAAATAGCTAATTGCTTTCTCAAGTTTTACTATATACTGGTTAATCAAACTTGCCTCTAGTTGTATCAATTTCTCTATTATTGGATAACAAATATTTTTCCCTTTTAGAATTAAACCAGGATATAATATCTCATCATAATGCAATAAATTTCTATATCCGCTATATTGTAAATCATCCATTATGAATTTTGACTCTTCATCGCGATTCATTTCAATTTGATTATAATAATAGGACAAAATATTAATTAATTCTTGTTTAATTTTTTCATCAAAAATTATAATCGGATATTCTAACAATTTATAGTTTTTTTTATATGGTATTAAATTTCCTTCTTTATCAACTATTGTATTCTTACTATTATCACGAGTTTTATGGATTTGAACTTCACTTTTTATTTTTTCAAATATATGATTTTCAGATGCCCCATTCATTTTAAAATATTTAATAATCTCTATCTTATTCAATATATATGCATCTTCTTCAAAACTATTTGCTAATGCATATTCATATGCGTAGTACTCTGGTGTGTTAATACGATTATATCCTAATTCGAAAAATTGGTCAAAAAAGAGTGATCTATAATTGTCGGGTAAATTAGATTGATTATCGGAAATATTGTAAAATTCTTTTAGCGCTTTTATCCTTATCCTAATTGCTTCCCAAACAATACAACTTCTATAATAGAGAACATCATCACTAAATATTTTTTCTAGTTTTTTGTTTAGAATTTTATAATTATATTGGTTTATTTTTTCTTCAATTATTTTAATTAATTTCATTTATTTCCTCAATGATTCATTTAACATATATGATATATGTGTATTTATGCATGTGTTCGTCAAGTTGAAAATTATCTATGAACACATAATTTCTTGTTCATAGTGAACTCAATCAAAGGTAACGATCATTTTGTTAATGATGATCGAGAGTATATAGATAGTGTTATTTGGTGGTAGATTACCCAATTTGTACAAATAGGAGTCTAAATATGCAGCATTGATAAAGTGAGAAATTTATAGGGTTATTACCTGATATCAGTAAATGAGTTGACATAAAATCATATATTTTGCATAAGAGCATTGGTAATGATTGCGTGCAATTAATATGATTATATATTGCGGGGAGTGATTTTATGATTCAAATAATTGATAGATGCAGGAAGTATTTTTATGATGTTTTGGAAGTAAATGCATCCATTTCCGAATTCAAAGAGATCAATCAATTTAATATACCTTTTGTTATATTAGACAATTATTTATTGTACAATCTAAAGTTGTTTGAAAAGAATTTTATTCTACTAATCCCTAAAAGAGAAAATGAGTTTACCCCAGCTTCATATTACAAACAGATAAAAATTGTTAAACACCATTCTAATCTAGAAGTAATTCTAATGAAATCATGGATTGATTCTTTTAATAGAAAAAGACTAATTGGATACAAAATTCCTTTTATAGTACCCGGCACACAAATGTACCTACCTAGTTTGATGATAGATCTCAGAGAACATTTTACATCAATAAAAGCTACAAACGAAATTTACAGCCCTGCGACCCAATCTTTATTTTTGTACATGATAACACATAATGAAAGAGATGCTTACAATGTAGATAAATTTCAGACCATCTCAGGATATTCCAGAGCAACAATCAGACGTTCTATAATAGAATTCGAAAATAATGGAATTGGTGATATTGTAAAAAATAGGAAAAATAAAATTTTAACAATTTCAGAGAATATCCATAGTTTATGGAAACAAAACATTAATAAACTTAGAAATCCAATTATAAAGGAGATCTGGTTATCACATCTCCCACAGAATCAAATGTTTCCAGAAGCCGGTTTGTCTGCATTGTCTCAATACACAATGATTTCACCACTAAGAAACGAAACTTTTGCTGTTTGGAAGAATGAATGGAATATTCTAAGTCAAAATAATTCAGTGAAAAAACTAATTGAACCTGAAAAAACAGAAAATAACATCATTCTTCAGATCTGGAGTTATTCTCCTACTTTATGGAGCACTAAACAAATGGTAGATAAGTATTCACTTTATTTAAGTCTTAGAGAAAATAAAGATGCACGAATTGAACAAGCTTTAGAAGAAATGCTAAACGAGGTATTAAATGGTTATTGGAATAGAAAAGTTTAAGTCCGCATTCAAGAATTACACTGATAAGTATGTTTTAATTGGTGGCGCTGCATGTGATAATTTAATGATCGAGGCAGGTCTTGAGTTTCGTACTACAAAAGATTTGGATATTGTCTTGATAATTGAGTTGATTGAAAATGATTTCGTTAGTGTTTTCTGGGATTTCATTAAAGAAGGTAATTATGAACATAAACAAAAAAGTAATGGTGAAATGCAGTTCTATCGGTTCATGAAACCTAAAGATACTTCTTTTCCAGCAATGATAGAATTGTTTTCTAGAAAATTAGAATCTATTAATCTACCTGAAGAAAGTACTTTAACCCCAATACCTACTGAAGAAGAAATGTCAAGCTTGTCAGCGATTCTCCTTGATGATGATTATTATGATTTCATATTATCGCATATAATAGACAGTGCTGGTATACCTGTAGTTACTGCAGATTGTTTAATTATTCTAAAAGCTAAAGCTTGGATGGATCTTTCAAAACGAAAAGAGAATGGTGAGAAAATTGATAGTAAAAATATAAAGAAACACAAGAATGACATAATCCGGATATCTCAATTACTCATCCCTGGCAAAACAATTTCATTATCAGAATCTATTCAACAAGATATGGTTGAGTTTATGGAGAAATATGAGAAAGATACAAGTATTATTCCTAAAAATCTTGGAGTTAAAGTAGAAGCTGATACAGTATTCAGAAGATTGAAAGAATATTTTGAACTTTCATGATTTATAATCATCAACTTTGCTCAAGTTTATTTTTTTGTAAATTTCTATCAAGTACAATATGTCAGTGTCTAATCATCAAATTCTAGTCTAAAAAACGTTCGTTTATTAGACTCTTCACACTTAGGCTACTAAAGCACCTATATCTATCAATTAATAGTATAAAAACTCGTATAATAAACATAGTATAATAACTTGAGATGATTGTTGACTTATTAGACTCTACACATATATTAATAAAAAAGGTTTTGGATGCTAACTCTTCTTAATATTTACAATAAGTATTTCTAAACCATAAAGATTTGGATTTCCTGTTAGTTTTGCTATCATTATTAAATACTTCAATGATCAATGCCGGAAAAGTTAATTTTGTTGTCTCAATGAGCATAAACGTTACATTGGTTAAAGTATCATACTCTTGTTGGTGTTGGAGGTACAAACAACTCAGGTTTTCCCAAACGAACTATCGGCCAGGCCATAACGTCGTTTTCATAATTGTCATTACGAATAATATCCTGAAGCATTTTACGAGTGGCTGTTCCTAACAATAGATTCCCGCAAAAAACAAAATTAGGTTTGTACGCGCGTTCCTCCAATATCCGACGAATATTTTGTTTAGCTACATAAGGTAATATTAGCCCTTGATGACGAATTGTTTGATAATAATTCACTCGTGCGATATCTCGATTCTCACCTTCAGGGAACTCCTTTACATTCCTCGTTGCAATTTCTTCAATTATTTTCCAATCGAGTTTTCCCTCTATACCTAGATGAATAAGATCCAAGAGCTGACTTGTGAAATTAATAGCTTCAACATTAGGGTGTTCACGTAATGTGTGAGCCAGAATATTCGGATAAGAGCTTCCATCTCCAAAGCTTTTAATTCTCATCGAAAGATCATCCGACAGACCGCTGAGCTCAAACCCTCTCATATCCCGACTCAATTGGTAAATCCATTCGAAAAAAGCCATGGACAGCTTTGGTTCCTGGTTCCATTTATCTGAAAAATTTTCTACTTCATCCTTAGGCTTATCCTGATCCACTGGATTTGGAATTATCCAATTTCCATCAATGTAATCCAAAATACTATCTGGTTTCGGATCACTTCCGCCCATAATAATATTGTGACGCTTTATGATGTAGTAAGCGAATCTTTTAATTGTCTCGATGATACCTTCTCCCTTATACAAGTGAGAGCAAATCGTTGTGATTATGATCGAAATAGGTTTGTGGTCGCGGTCAGTGAAATAAATATCCCTGTGCCGTTTCATTATTTGTATAGAACGCTGTAAAGATGATCTAATTAGTTGCTTAGGTACCTCGCTCACATCACGGTATAAGTTTGCATGGGATTCGAATATGCTTTCTCTTTGTTCTCGATCAAAATCATCGCTAAAGGCATTTTTTGACTTAAACCACCGATAATAACCTTTTGGGTTGCTAGATGACCAAGAGTAGGTTTGAGATTCCTTATCAGTGATGTCAATTTCACCAAACCTTCCATTTATGTTGATTACCGCAGGTAATACATCAATATGAAAACCAGGATTTCCTTCCTCACTTGCATATTGTAGTGTCCAGCACCTGCGCCCCTCGTCGTCTAACATTCTTCGGTATGTAATATTTGCATTTAGACGGTCACCAATATCGTGTTTTAGTGTTTGTGGTAATATGGGTTCATGTCTTTGCTTCAATTCGCAAACCTGATCAATATCGAAATCGGCATCTTTACCATCTCGATAAGGCCTTACAACAGTCCCAAGACGAAATGAACCTTGAAGGTAAATATCTGGTAGAGAACCTGACTTATAGCTTCCATCATCCAACCAGCTACGAACTGCGCTGTATCTTTCCTGAGCCTTCTTGAAATCAGATGGTGAAATATCTAGATGTTGTGCAATCTGACTTAAAATGTTGTTTCTAGTTTCCATCAGTCATTGCCTCCAGGTTTGGGGTATATGGATGAGCCTTATGTTTGAAGAAATCACTAAGCTGTGAAAAGTGTATTTCTCCTGCAGTTTCACCCATTTCCACAAATTTTAAGTTATCAATTTTGTCTAGTTTACTATCACCTTCATTAAGTTGTCTATTTATAATGAAGCAATTACCTCGATCAAGCAGTTGATGAAGATACATATTTGCTGTTGCAAAACTGTTTGCTTGCATTACAGTTGGAAGTATTTGTTTACCCCACGATAAAATGCCACCTCGACGAAACCGAATAAAACTGAATGCCTTGCTAAATGGATAGACATACATGCTATCACTATTGGAAAAAGTGGTCCCAATATTGAGTACCTTAATGTTTTCCATCCTTGCTCCAAGATCTTTCGCTTCCACGAGTCCAACCAGCGATGGATTATTTGCCCACAAGCCTCCATCTATATAGGATTTACTATTGTAATGAAAGCATGGAAGATACGTAGGTGCTGCAGAAGTAGCTAAACCAACTGCCCACATGGGCAGTTTCCAATCATATTTGTATCGTTCAGCATGCGGTGTTTTTAGTAGACGTGGGATTGATTCTCCAGCTAAAAATGTTGGAATGACCAAGCGTTTATGGCTGTCCTTGAGTTGAGGATTAATTTTGTTATCACTTCCGAGTAATCTCAAAAGAGTTTTTTTAAGGATATTGTTCGAATATTTAGAAAAGAACATCCATCGGAATCCACGTAAAACACCCTGAAATCCATTACATGGAAAAATTTTGTGCCCATTTTCTTTATAAAATCGCTGGATGTCTAAACCTGATCGTCCTAAACCAAGTGCAAGAGCTATTAATCCTCCTGTCGATGTGCCGGTAATGATATCAAAGTGATTGCAGATTGAGTGTCCTAATTGACCTTCAAGAGATTTGATTACACTGGCAGAATAAAGTCCTTTTAACCCACCTCCATCTAGTGCCAAAACTTGTACGGTATCCTGATCTGTAAATATAGGAGAAGTTTGATTTTTCAAATTGTTAGTAGTGTTCATTTTCATTATCATTTTCCTCCAAATATTTCTTTAAATAATCCCTTTCTTATATTGAAAGATATGTTATGAGATAAAATCCAAGTATTTAATAATGGGATTTTAATCTTATCAATTCGAAAACTAAATGTTTTGCCATCAATGTTTTGTAGATTCATATCACCGGATTTCCAATATGAAATTAATTTTATTTTATCAATGTCTTCACCAAATGAATAATCAATACAATTTGTGATTAGACGTAATGGCAATTGTTTACTTTTTACCATTTTGTCCATTTCTACATAAGGAAGTTTTTTAGGAAATTTTTCAGACAATTGTTTTATTAGTTCATCAAATACAAAACCAATTTTTCCAAAAGAATACAAAAATGCACCATAAGGGAAAATTTCAGATTTACATTTAATTGGAATGAAATATACTCCATTTGAGGTGAAATGCAAATTTCCAACGACTTCGCCTTTTTGGGGAGAAAGATATAGAGTATTTGTAAATACATATTCATTAATCCCACTCTTCAAAATCTCTTTTTTTATAAATTTATTAATATTGCCTTCACGCTTTTGAAATTCTTCTCTAATAATTGTAATTGTTTCAGGCTTATAATCATCTGATTTTAATAAAATAAACTTAATCAATTCATCTATTGTGTATCTTGTGTAAATATGTCTCAAATTTTTTAAGTCTAAATCAATCACTATTATACTCCATTATTTTAATTATTAAATCTTGCCTAATGTTCTGCGTGTGCGGCGGAATCAGAAGGATTCCGGCGTGAATAAACATCCAATCCCTGAACCATATGGTTCAGGGAAAGAGAACCGCATGACCAAACCGACGACACGCTTGTTAGATGTTTTTTCAATGATATTCCATTCTCAATTATTTTTTAAAATAAAAATTTCGAACAATTCTAACTCATTAGTTAGACTTATTCATTTTCTAGGATTAACTTATGGATTTTAAGCTTGAATTTTTGTTCTTCATTAGATAATTGGTTAATTTTATCAGCAATACTATTGTATTTACTAAGCATTTTATCATCAAGTAGTTGAATATAATCGTCGTGAACTATAACTAAAGAATAATTATTATAGATTAAATTCATAGACTCAATCAGCAAATCTAATATTTCAATATGTATATCAAATGTTTGGAGAAAAAAAGACATATCATTTTTGTCAAAATTAAAAGCGTTATTTTTTTCATATTTTGCAAAAAAATTAGATATTAATTTATTTGATTCTATTTTATGAAAATTGCAATCTTCTTTTAAGTCTTCTAATTGTTTTATTTTATAAGAAATCTTTTTTCTATCACATAATAAATCAACTGTCATACTTTTATATATTTCAGCGTTAGCAATTTTTTCTGTGTATATTTGCATGTTTTCATTATTTTTCTTTAATAGTTCTTCAGATTGTTTGCTCATAATTAAGTTTAAATAAATTGGTTCATAAGAATCAGAAAAAAAGAAGATTATAAAATAAATTAAAAAAATAAGGACTCCAAATAACATTTGTTTTTTCAAGTTTATTTTTTTTATATATAGAATTAATAATAAAAATGCAGCAATATAACAAATCACTGAGGAAACAGGAAAATCATCTTTGAACCCAATACCCAAAATAACAAAGAAAATAGTTTCAATAAGTAATAACATTTAACCTCCAACTTTAATTAATTGAATCTAACTAACTACAAATTACAAAATGCCTAATGTCCGGCGTGAATAAACACCCAATCCCTGAACCGTAAGGTTCATGTAAGGAGAACCGCGTGACTAAACCAACGACACGCTTGTTGAACTAAGCTGCTTAGCGCAGCAGAAAAAACTTGCATTCTTCAGAATGCTTAAATACTTTGAACACATTAAGATAAAGAGCAAAAAAAAGCAATCCTCATATAATAATGTATACACACGATTTTATCGAGCTTAGTCAACAGAGTTTCCAGGCATGAGAAAGCAGGGAAACTCTTATTATGTTATAGGAAAATATCAATAATAGGATTAATCTTCATAAACATCGTAATAATCAATTAAAGCATCACGCCAATTTGATA
>JAVCCH010000096.1 GCA_030765535.1 Candidatus Tenebribacter davisii | reverse complement strand
GCCATTCAATAATTGTAATTGCATCATCATAAAGGTCATACAAACCCAGCTCCAATAACTCTTCCTCAGCTTCCAAGCGGTAAAGGTCCAAGTGCCTGATATGGTAAATTCCCTTATACTCATTCATGAGAACGTAACTGGGGCTGCTTACGTTTTCAGTAACTCCCAAAAATTTACAAAGCTGCTGCGTAAAATATGTTTTACCAGCTCCCAATTCACCATAAAGAGCTAATACATCACCAATTTTTAACTTTGGAACTAATTCTCTGGCAAATTCAATTGTATCTTTTTCAGTTTTTAGAATTATTTCTTTCTGCATTTTGTGGTTTTATACTATCCCAGGAATTCATTTCCTACTTTACGTGCTCTTTCCGGTTTATCCAGATCAATGCCCAAAGCCAGACCTATCTCAACCAGTAAATTCCAACCTGCACTTAAGAATACATGGCTATTCATCTCACCTGCATTAGGTATAATAATTGTGGTGAATGGCGTTTGTTTAGTTGAGATTGCAACTACTTTGAGACCTACTCCATCCACTAATACCTTCTGGAATTTTTCAAATTCCTCTTCGATAGGATCAATCACAAAGACCACATCTTCTTTCTGCATTACCTCTTCGATACCGTGCACAGCGTAAGTACCCTCCAGGAAATCAGATTTTTTCCTGGTAATTTCATTAGTTTTCAAAGTTAATTCTTCGGCAACACCATCATTATAACCGGCAAAGTAGATGGTGGGAGCATTAATAGCCAATTGAATAATTTCAGGATTGATCGGCAGGGTAAGAGCCTGCTCAATTTTCTCAGCTAATCCTGAACTCTTTATCGGATCAGATTTTCCAGCGATATTCCAGAGAATTGACTCATAAAAAAGTGCCTGTTCGATCACACTTTTTGTAGCTGCCACTGCCTGTTCCCAACCGCAATTCAAGATAAATGTTTCTTTGCATTCTTTTTCGAGTGGTGTATTTTTATTTGCTGATAGAGCAAAACGATTTTCGTTACCGATCTTGGCCAGTTGTTTTGCCAGCAGAATTATCTCTTTGGTCTTGCCTGAATTTGAAGCGCAAAAAACGGTAAATTTTGTAAGGTCATAAAGAGCTGATTGCCTGGAACCATCTGTTGTAACGCAGATATCCAAACCTTGAGTTAATGCTTTTCGAATAGCATTTTTAGCGGGGAATATCCGGCTGGAACCTTCACCTGTTAGCAGCAATTTTCCAACTGAATTGATCTTTTTGGCGATCATTTCTGTTTGCTTTGCATCAAAATTTCTCACTACTTTGACAGTATCCATCATTTCCCGAACTAGGGCATATTTTGAGTATTTTATTTCTTTTATATTCATACTTTATCTCCTTACATTTATCTTTTTTTCAATTCATTGATCAATTTTTTAAAAGCTTTTGTTTCATCCCGTACCTGCTGTACAAAACTGTTATCTTCGATAGTTCCAATTGCAGCTGTCATCTCCTCCAGGTTTCTATAAGTTGCCTGGCGGAAGGGATTATCAAAATCCTTTTGACGTGAAAGGTAAACCTGATCGTTAATATATTCCTGGATTTCTGCTGCTTTATCTAAAGCAGCATTCCATTGTGCTTTTGTAAGTTTGTCTGTATCCAGAATTTTACAGAGAACAGCATAAGCATGTTTTTGCTTCTCCAGTTTATAATCTTCCCATAATTTATCATATCTCTGATGAATTTTATCCCAACTTTTAAGTTTTCCTGAACCGATATCCATTCTTAACTTATCTACTTCTTCCCTTGGAATAAGTTGTCCGCCAATATTATCCCATTCAATTTTTCGTTTTCCGGCCAGGTTTTTAGTTAGGAATGAGAAGTCTGCTGCTGGATCTGACTTGAGGTGATCAATTAGATTTGTAACAGCGTAATAATGGAGCATTTCATTATAAGCCTGATATGCTTCCCTAAATTTAATGATCCTGACTTTACGTCGTGTTTTCTCCATATTTTCGCCAAAAACCTGCAAATCCTCAATAAGCTTTTTTTCTCCTGTAAGCAATTTCTTCCCAATCGTTATAAGTTCCTGCTCAGTTTTTTCTTCGTAATTATCACCAATTCTACGAGCTTCAGCTTTAGCCGTCCATATTTCCAATAATTTTCTGGCAGTGATAATTTCTTCAATTGTATCAGGAGCCAGATAATCAAACTCAATATTCTGAATCTTTTCCCTGCGTTTATCTCTTTTGTGGAATTTCCAGGAATTCCTGGCCAGAGCATACATATTGTATAGCCACCAAAAGGCAGGAATCACTTCCAACTGATCTTTTGCTTCATTATTACTGATCAATGAGAAAGGCAGGGTAATATCAAGTTCGGCAGGATAAGCGGCTTTTGCCAGTAAAGTGAATGAGGCAAACCGGCTGGAATGTTTTAGACTTGTATTCAATCCCGGCCAAAAACCACGTCCAGCTCTTATCTCATTGTCATTAGCACGGCTATTGTGGTTGGAACCTATGGTAGCTCCGGCAGCTAAATTGCTTTGTCCCAAAATAACTGAAGCAACCAGGAATGAATTGTTGTGATGTTGTTCATGTGCAGGGAAAATAAGATTATTTAATACTTCACAACAGGAAATCGTGGAGTTATCACCTAAAAATGAATTTATCACCCTGGCTCCATATTTGAGATTTGAATTTTCACCCATAATAAATCGAACTGCTTTGCAACCGTAGAAAATATGACATCCATAACCGATGATACCATTAACCAGCTCTACACCTTCGCCAATTTGAGTTGAGAGTAACTCGGAAGAATTTACAGTTAGATTTTTCAGTTTGTTAGCTCCTTTTACATAGCAGTTAGAGCCAAATTTAACATCTTTTATGATACGTGAATTTTTAATTATACTATGTTCACCGATAATACCGTAATAACCGCGATGGTCATCAAAGCTGTTTTGTGTAATTTCTTTCAATTTTTTCTGTAAGTCAGTATCATCACGATATTTTGCCCAGAGATAGGCATCAGCTGTTATCATACCATCAAAAGGGATAACTTTACGACTACCTGTTTCATTCATAACATCAAGCCAGATACGTCTCTTTTCCGTTTCACCCTCTTTGATGATCCCATTACCGAATTTAGCATGATTGGTAGTCTGCATTTCATCTATATTAGCCAGGATACAGCGATTCCCAACAATGTAATGCGATAAATACCTTACATTATGTATAGCTATATCATCACCAATATCACACGAGATGATCAAACTATTCGTGATCCCTGCCGGTAATCTTAACTCATGATGTTCAAGCACAATATTGCGAATATTTCCAATTCTAACCAAACCATAAAATTCATTATTTTTCAGCAATCCGGCCTTAAATTTATCCGTTACCAGTATTTGATCCCAATCATCAGAGACATTACCATTTTTTACAAGTTCATCTATTTCAGAAGAGAGTAAATGCCGCCAGCGATCTTTTGGCCAAAGTGTCTGACGATTACGATAATAGTATTCATCCTTCTTATTTTGCAGATATTTAGCCGAAATAAAATTATATCCGATATTATCTATACTTTCAATTAAAACCTTAGTCATACAATACTCCTTTCTTATAAAATAACAGGTATTGCTAATTTATTTCATAGTGTAAAGTAAATTTCCAGGTAAGGAACATGTCAATTATTTTTAAGCTGCTGAATCTAATTTTTACTATTTTTTAGATTTACATACAGCCAGAGGTAACAGCATCTCTTCCATTGATATCCCGCCATGCTGGAATGTTCCATTATAAAGATTCATATATTTATGGAATGAATTAGGATAAACAAAATAATAATCATCTTTCCCAATAACATAGTTATCAATGATATTGCGTTTTGGAAGACCATATTCTTCCGGTTCTTTGATCAGAAGTGCATGTTTGCTGTTGCAGGAAAGATTTTTGCCCTGTTTATATCTTACGGTCGTAGTTGTTTCTTTATCTGCTACAAGCTGACTAGCTCTATTTACTCTGATAGATCCATGATCTGTAGTAAGAATAACGGTTCCCTTCTGCTTAGCTATATTCTTTAAAGTTTCATAGAAACTTGAATGAAGAAACCAGTGTTTCGTGAATGCTCTGAGCGCCTGTTCATCCGGTATTGTCTCCTTTAAGATCTCATCTTGAGAACGGTGATGCGCTACCAGATCGAGGAAATTATAGACCAGAGTTACCAGGTTTTCATTTTTCCAGGTTGAGGTCTTTCTTGCTACGAAATTTCCCTCTTCAATATTAATGATCTTAATGTATTTACTTGGCCCGATATCACTACCCAGATCTTTTATATGCTCATCCAGAAGTTGATGTTCATTCCTGTTCCTGCTATTTTCTATTTCACCGGAAGTCACCCAGTATTCAGGAAAATTTCTGGCAATATCACTGGGCAGTAAGCCGCTGAATATGGCATTTCGTGAATACGGTGTTGCTGTTGGCAGGATAGAATAATACATATTCAAATCAATATCAAAGAGCTCTTTCAGATAAGGTTCAATTGCCCTGTATTGATCTAATCTCATACAGTCTAAAACGATAAGGTAAACCGGTACTTTGTTTTTTAATTCAGGTATTACATAATCTGATACCAGATCAAAAGAGAGTTGCGGTCTATCATCCGACTTTAACCAGTTTTTATAATTATCCGCTACAAAATTAGAAAATTCAGCATTGCAATTCATCTTTTCCAGGAAGTGAGTATGAAAAAGTGCCTGATCATTAATATCATCAAGAATTAGATCCCAATTAATCAGATCTTTGTAGATAGCTGTCCAATCCTTACATCCCAGATTTGAGAATAGTCTTTGATTTAATTGAGCAGAGAATTCAGCATATTGTGCACCGATCTGATTTCTTCTAATTTCATCAGCTTCAAATATTTTTTTTATGGCAATAAGTAGTTGATTGGGATTGATCGGTTTTATCAGGTAATCAGCTATCTGACCTGCAATAGCACCTTCCATGATGCCTTCTTCCTCGCTTTTTGTAACCATGATAACAGGTAAGACATTATTTATTTTTTTAATCTCACGCAAGGTAGAGAGCCCATCCATTCCAGGCATCATTTCATCCAGGAAAACCAGGTCAAAATTTTGTTTTAGAACCAGGCCAATAGCATCTGAACCGTTACTTACGGTTTTTACTTTATAACCTCGTTCGGTTAGAAAAAGTATAAAGGGCGCAGGTGTTCAACTTCATCATCGACCCATAAAATTCTTAGCTGTTGCATTTTTGTCTCCTTTGATCTTCTTTTTGATAAATAAAAAATCAAATTATCAAGCTGCTATATTCCCCTCCAAATGATTATCTACTCTATGTCGGAATGACGACAATACTTCGTCTTTCTGAGAGACTCTCCCTGCTTTCCCCTCGAAGAATCTGAAGTATTGTTGACTCTTCCTCGAACGCCTTTGTAAGATTTCCTCAGAGAGACAACACATTACAGCTGATCAGTCTCTTCAAATTTTCTCTGTTTATTTTTTATGATCGCTCTCATCTCTTCCAGATCTTCATCCTGGAAATAAAGTGCAAGTTTAAAATTAAGTTCTTTTCTGTTACAATTGAAAAAAGTTACCAATCTCTCTACGTATTGTTCAATAAAAACATCCTTCATGGTTTTATCTTTATTCTTTTTATTCTCGCGGATCTCTTTGATCTCTTCCCGCAGTTCCGAGGTTGGAAGTTCTTGAGCTTTTTTTATCCAATCATCCTTTTCGTTGAATTCAGCCTGCTTTACCAGCGGTTTTATCAAATTCAGTTTATCAAGTCCAATCTCTTTTACGGAATGCTCATCCACATCAAGCTCACGAATGAACAGATCGAAATTACTAATAATTTTAGCAGCGAAGCTGCCGCTCATATTAAATTCATTTTCGACAAATTCTTTAAAATTTTTGTAACCTTTGAATTTGAATAGTTTGGTACGGCGAATATCTGACAATAGCTGTCCTAACTGGACAAAATTCTCTTCCATATCCTGTTTTAAATTTGTAACAGCTGCAATTTTCTCATCTGGTGTCATATTAAAATTTGAATTTTCAGAACTCATTTTACCTCTTTATTTTATGGGATTATATATGTATTCGTCGGAAGGGAATTTTCCCTCTTTTACATCTTTTGAAAAGTGCTTAATACTAGCTGGTATTACCTGGTTCAGCTGGGCATAATGCTTCACAAATTTTGGTTTAAGATCTGCCATCCCCAGTATATCATGATAAACTAGAACCTGACCATCAGTGTATCTGCCGGCACCAATACCAATTGTGGGAATAGAAATAGTTTCACTGATCTGTTTGCCCAGTTCTTCCGGAATTCCTTCCAGGACAAGCATGAATGCACCTGCTTTTTCTATCTCTTTTGCATGCTCAAGGATCGTACTAAACTGCTCTTTTTTCTTTCCCTGCACTCTATATCCGCCTAAGGCATTTATCGATTGCGGGGTAAGTCCAAGATGAGCTACAACAGGAATTTCACAATCAACAATTGCTCTGATAGCTTCCAGTCTGCTTGGTTTTCCACCTTCCAGTTTTACAGCATTTGCCCCACCTTGCGTTATAAGCATTGCAGCATTCTCTTTGGTCTCTTCCAGACTTAAATGATAACTCATAAAAGGCATATCTGCTACTATGAAAGTATCATCAGCACCACGCCTGGCAGCCCGGGTATGATGAATAATATCATCCAGAGTGACTTTGAGCGTATCTTCATATCCTAGAATAACCATGCCCAGAGAGTCACCGACAAGTATAATATCAACTTCTGCTTCCTGTACATATTTACCGGATGGATAATCATAAGCAGTTACCATAACTATTTTATGTCCGTCTTTTTTCATCTTTTTAAAGGTATTCACATTGTTCATAAATGCTCCTTTTTCCCTTATCACTTTAAATATCTGTCCCGTTCACTATAGATACAACCACAATATTGCTGTCTATACATATTCATATCTTTGGAAATCTCAATACCTTCTTTCCAGTACTTTCGGAGATCACTATAATAAAATTTAATGCCGTATTCTTTCGCAAGTGATTCTCCGATCTCTTTTATGAGAGCGTGATCTTGAAATTTGCTGTAAAGTAGAGTTGTAGAGAAAGCCTCAAAATTACCTTTTTTAGCCACAATAGCAGTATATTTTAATCTGTCATAATAACATATCCGGCAACGTTCATTTTCCCTGAAGGCAGCTTTCCTCAAGAATTTTTCAAGGTCATATTCATCTTTTACAATTAGCGGGAAATTTTGTTTTTCAGCAAATTCTTCAACTGTTTCCAAACGTTTCCTGTATTCTGTATAGGGATGTATATTGTGATTATACCAAAATCCATGGATTTCATGCCCTTCTTTTTTTAAATGAAAATAAGGCGCCGCAAAACACGGCGCACAACAAATATGAAAAAGTATTTTCATAATACCTGTTAAATTAAAATTCCTTTAATAAATTTGAAGCGATCACACCGCGCTGAACCTGGTTCGTTCCTTCATAAATTTGAGTTATCTTAGCATCACGCATCATTTTTTCTACCGGATATTCTTTCATATAACCATATCCACCTAATATCTGAACAGCATCTGTAGTAACTTTCATTGCTACATCGGAAGCGAATACTTTGCACATAGCCGATTCTTTTGCGTATTTTTTTGCACCTGAATCGATCATTCTTGCTGTTGCCATAACCAGTGCTCTGGCAGCTTCGATCTGAGTTGCCATATCGGCCAGCATGAACTGAATACCCTGAAATGCTGAGATCGGTTTGCCGAATTGATGACGTTGCTTTGCATATTTTGCAGCTTCTTCATAGGCACCTTGTGCAATTCCTATCGCTTGTGCTGCAACCATAGGACGTGATTTATCCAGTGTTTTCATTGCGACCATAAAACCGGTCCCTTCACGGCCAACCAGATTTTCCACTGGAACTCTGCAATTATCAAAGATCAATTCTCTGGTCACTGAACCGCGTATTCCCATTTTGTTCTCTTTCTTTCCAAATGAGAAACCTTCGGTTCCCTTCTCTACTATCAGGCAGGAAGCTCCACGTGCTCCTTTTGATTTATCAGTAAGTACAAAAACCGTGTATATATCAGCTTCTCCACCGTTAGTGATCCATTGTTTTGTACCATTCAGGATATAATGATCACCATCTTTAACTGCTGTAGTTTCCATTCCACCAGCATCTGAGCCGGCATTTGCTTCTGTAAGGGCAAAAGCTGCCAGAATATCTCCATTAGCAATGCGAGGTAAATATTTTTGCTTCTGCTCTTCACTACCGGAAATAAGGATCGGGTACATCCCTAAACCTGAACCACCCAGAGAAAGACCAATGCCACCACAAACCCGGCTGAATTCTTCTGTGATAATCGCAACATCCTGTACTTTTCCACTAATTCCATCATATTCTTCCGGGACTAGTACAGCAAATAGGTCTGTCTGTTTAAATACTTCAACGATCTCCCAGGGAAATTCGTGTCCATCATCATATTTTTCTCTTACCGGCTTGATTTTTTCTTCCGCTACTTTACGAGCTATTTCTTTTATTTCTAATTGCTCTTCAGTTAAGAAATAATCCATTACTCCTCCACAAACTTGGCTTTATCACTTTATTTTTGCAAATTTTCCGTCAAGTAAAACTGCTAAAACATAGCATTATAACACTTAAATGAACTTTGCTCATTTTTTTGAGTGCCTATTTTAAGTCAATTTATTATTAACTGCTTACATAGTTATTAATACCTTGACGGCTTGAAATTGTTCTTTGAATTTGAATATGAAATTAAACAAGGAGTAGGTATATTATGAAAAGATTAGTAGTGTTAATGTTGATGATCTTATTAACGTGTCAGATGATCATGGCTCAGGAAACAATAGAACAGATAGCAAAAGATATCATCAATGCTTATAAAACTTCCGATGTGAATTTATTAAAGAAACATGCCAGCGGCATGCTGCTTCCCGCTATTAATGAAAATTTCTTCGAAGATAAACAGGCAAAGGAAATTGCAGTTATGGTAAATGGCTGGGATGGGACGATCAAAGAAATTCGCTATAATTCAGAAAATATCATGAATAAGAACGTAACTATTACAATTGTTTACTTTAAAATGTGTGCTGACGAAGAGCAGATATGTGCTGTTCTCTTAAGCAGTCTGGATAATTCTGAATGGAAAGCATTAGGTTTTGGTATTTCTACTGTAGAGAAAGTAGAATTTGAAAATTACTCTTTAGAAATGGAAAGCATGACCTCTGCTCCTGCTAAAGTTGATCACAGAGAGTATACTATTGAAATGGCTTCGGGTGAGATAGTTAAAGATCCCTCCACAGCCAAGCTACAAGAACTCCTGACTACTCTTGATGATGATAATTTCTTTATTACACTATCCGGTAATGATGGATTTATCCAGGCAGCTTATTCAAAAGATGGATTCTCGGTGGAATATCGCGATGAGGATGGTTATTTCGGTGCAACCGGACTGCTATCGCCAGAAGAGACATCTGAGTTATTTGTGAAATATATCGATAAAGTCAACAATTGGAAAGAGACAATCAACTGGGAAAGTATGGAATAGAACTTGAAATTTTATAGTTCAAAGCTCCTGTCTGATTCTGATAGGAGCTTTTTTACATCAAACTATACGGATCGATATCTATTACCTGTTTAATTGTACTTCCCATTTTTAGATTTTCTTTTAAGAAAATGACAGCTGCCGAAACTATCTTAACGCTATCTGCTTTTAGTATAAGATGATAGCGGTAATTATTCTGTATTTTAACCATTGGGGCATCGATAGGACCCAGAATAGTTAACTGTTCTGGTTTGAATAACTTTTTCAGTTCATTTATTACTTGAGTATTTTTATTTATTCTTTCTTTTAAATATTGCTCATTCTTATGTGAAAAAACAAAGCGTGCAAGTTTGTATTCAGGTGGATATTTCAAATGTTTCCGCATATCCATCTCCATTTCGGCAAATGATTCAAAATTCTGTTTTAAAGCATTGGTAATAGAATAATGCTCAGGATTATAAGTTTGAATTATTACTTCACCAGATTTTTCTCCTCTACCCGATCTGCCTGCTACTTGAGTTAGCAGCTGAAAAGTCCTTTCAGCTGCCCTGAAATCTGGAATGTTCAAGCCGATATCAGCTGAGATAACTCCAACTAAAGTTACATTCTCAAAGTCGAGTCCTTTAGCGATCATCTGCGTTCCTAAAAGGATATCGACCGTACCCTCGCGCATTCTTCTGAACATAGAGTCATAGCTGTCCTTTTTCCCTGCACTGTCAGAATCCATTCTCAATATTCTTGCTGTAGGAAAAAGAATTTTAAGTTGTTTTTCGATCTGTTGAGTTCCTGAAGCACCAAAAGCGAACATATAGCTGCCGCATTCGTTACATTTCCGGGGCATTTTTGTTTTATAACCACAGTAATGACAGATCAGCTCCTGTGAACTGCTATGAAAATTCATTGAGATATCGCAGTGTGGACACTCAAATAATTTACCACAAGAGATGCACTGCACAAAGGAAGAATGACCTCGTCTGTTCTGTAATAGAATAATCTGCTGTCCAAGCTTTAATTTTTCCTCGATCTTTTTCTTCAAGATAACGGAAAGGAGAAGTTTTGGATCTGGCTCTTTTTTCATATCAATTATATCAATTGAGGGAAGTTGATAGGAAAGCGGACGATGAGATAATTTAAGGAGTGTGAATTTATCTGCATTTGCATTATTCCAGCTTTCTAAAGAGGGAGTCGCGCTTCCCAGAACAACAACAGCATTATTCATTTTTGCACGCAGGATAGAGATATCCCGCCCATTGTATCGTGGTATATTCTCCTGTTTATAAGTTGTTTCGTGTTCTTCATCAACAATAATAACACCGATATTTTCTAGTGGGGCAAAAATAGCACTGCGCGCCCCAATTACGATCTTACTTCTACCGGATTTAATTTTATTCCATTGCTCCCAACGTTGACGATCATTTAGGTGACTGTGTAAAATTGCGATATCTTCACCAAAAGCATTGAAGAACTTGTCTACCATCTGAGGCGTAAGAGCAATTTCAGGAACCAGCATGAGAGTGGTTTTACTTTTTTTCAAGGCACGTTTTATAACCTCAATATATACTTCTGTTTTGCCGCTGCCGGTGATTCCAAAAAGTAGGAAAGGGTGAAATTTTCCTGATTCAACATATTTACCTATAGCTGAGATTGCTTCTTCCTGCTCTGATGTCAGCTTGATATCCTTTTTAGCGTGTTTTTCTGGGAAAGTAAAATACTGCTTTCTAACCTCACGTGCTTCTATGGTTAAAAGTTCTTTATTCCTTAATGCTTTAACAATTGCATAACTGAATTTATCTGCTATCCTGGCCAGCGGAAAATCAGATGATATGCTGTTCATATATTGATATGCTTCTGTCTGCTTCGCTGTTAAGGATGGTATTGTATCTATCTTTGTTAATACTAAAAAATTTGCGAACTTTTTCTTGATCTTTTCATCAAATACTCTCTGGATTTCAATAATTCCATTATCTTCCATCTGTTCTATAATAGTATTAAACTTAGAAGTTTTAACCTGCAGTTTTTCTTTTAACTTAGTTATATCATACCATTCATTAGTAAGTTCTTCTACAATTTGCTGTATTATTTTATTCTCAGATTTATTATTGTTATTATTAGTTAATCTTATTTTTCTCTGCAGCTGGATATTGAAAGCAGACGGCAGCATGGCAGAGAGTGCTTGTCCCAAACTACAATGATAATATCTACTGATCCATAAAGCCAGATCTAACAGTTCTCTAGATATTCTGGGTTCATCATCAACAATTTCCAAAATATCCTTGTATTTGATCTTCTCATCAATTTCATGTATTTCTTGCCAGATAATACCTGTATGAAATGTATTATTGAAAGAGACTAGCACTCTGCAACCTGCTTTAATCTCCTCTCCGGATTTATAAATGTAAAGTTTACTTATATTGATTGGTAAAGCAATTTGGTAATATTTCATAATTATAAAAAAAATGCCCTTCCATAACAGAAGGGCTATTTATAAATATTTACTATTTCATAAATTTCATTCTAAAACTGTAACCAACCGGATCCTTAACAGCAATTTTCCAATTCAAAATTATCTCACGACATTTAGCAAGAAATGAATCTGTAAAATAACCGCCTTCTGTAGCTTCAATGTCTACGGCTTCTACGTTTCCTGTCTTGTTAATGATCATAGAAAATTGTAAGGTTCCGTACATATCCATCATCATAGTTTCTACACCGAAAAGTTTTTCTATTTGCGGTTTATAGGTAGCAACTACTCTATCAATATCAGCAATCAATGATTTTGTTTGAGGTGAAGTAGTCTGTTTAACCCTTATTGAGCCTTCAGAAACCATTCTGATTCCGGCAAATCTTTTCTTAACAGCTGAAAATTGGGCTTTGCTTTGCACTTTTGTAATATTATAACTACCCACATTACCACCAAGACTGGCCATATCTACTTCTTCAAAACCGCCTGTTCCACCCAGATCCAGACCAAGGCCTTCAACATCACCAAGTCCTCCAAGACCGTCTCCCGAACTTTCGAGATCGAATCCTCCGGAACCGGCAATATCAAGATCAGATGCTCCATGTCTAGCTTTAGGTCCATCGGAACCAGATCCTGGCCCTCCTGATCCTGCTGCTACAATTTCACTTACTTCAGTAACCTCCAGCAGCTCATTACTAAAGTCACCTGTTCCAGTTCCTCCAGCAATACCAGCACCAACATTAAGAGATAACCCGAATTCCTGTTCGAATTGAGCAGAAGTCATTTCCTGTGCCTGCTCAACCTGCTGTGTAACTTCCTCTTCCATCTCTTCTCTGGATTTTCCGACCTGTGTATCAGTTGTACCTTCAGTTTCAACTACTTCTTCCTGAGCAAAATCCGGTTGAATTTCAGTAGCAAAATCCTCAATGCGCTGCATACGTTCAGCAAAATTCACCTGTACAGGAGGGACATAAGTACTTTCTGCAATATAAAGTGCAATCCAGCAAACTACAAGTCCTAAAATTACGAAGATACGAGTATATTTCTGCTGTGGTGTAACAGGAGGGAATTTTGCAAATTGTTTGGCAATACTGATCTCTTGAGCAGAAGGAACATACGAATATGGTTTACTGAAATTATACTCTATTTCCCAGTCTCCGCCAAAATCGATAAAACCTGTGGTTGTGGGATCCAGAGTCAGAGTTTTACCTTTCATAAGGTTAGCTCTTCGCAGATCATCTATTCCCAATTCCTGATTATCCTTTTTTACGGTAACTTTCATATCATCGCGTAAATGCATTTTGAAAGAAGAGCCGGATTTAGTGACCAGATTATACCTTCTAGGGAAAGCTTTATCTAGGATCTGCCAGAAAAGGTCACGGTCATTTCCAATATAGAACTTATTAGAAAAATCTCTTTTATGCCTTGCAATATCTAGTAATTTGTCTTTGTATTTTAATTTCAAATTTAATATTTTATCAGCCATAGGCACCTCTTATAATCCCAGAACTTCATCTTTATTATCTGTATGGATCGCAGAAAAATAGATATTTGCAAATGAAGCTTGTGCACTGAATTTTATAAATTCCGTTATATATCTACAGGGTAGATCCTTATCCGCCTGGATCAACAAACAAGGCTTACTATGTGCAGTAGTAATTGATTTTGCTTCCATTTGTAAAAGTCTGAGAAGAGAATTTCTAATTTCAGGTTTATTCAGGAAATCCTGAACGGAGCCCACTCTAATGCTCTCTGATCCATAAAGAATTCTATCAGGATATATCTTAAGGATGACAGCTTTCCCACTCTCAATCAATTGATTGGTCGTGATAGTTGTGGGAAGTAACATTCCCTCAGGAGAATTTTTCTGAGAAGAATCCATAGAGATGTTCTTTATCATAAAAACCAGCAGGATCGTCAGAATATCGATCAGGGAAGTAATGTTAAGGTCTTTAGTTTTACTACCTCTTGCTCTTTGTTTGAATTTACCTCCTGATGTACGGTTAACCTTAACGGACAATGTATTCATAATCTGCTCCTATTTAGCCTTATAATACTTCGTCGAAGATGTCAGATATTTGATATTCGGGAAATTATTACTTTTACAGATATCAATAGCTCTAAGCATAGTATCAAATTTTACAGATGGATCGGGAAGAAGTTCAATTGTTCCTTGATTTTCATTATCTTCCTTTAACCGAGCAATATTTTTATCCAAACTAAAATAATCATAAACTCCATAAGACAATTGAGATATCTTGAGAACATCGTCAATACCTTCTACCTTGATCTCAAATCTATCCGGGAAAAGGGCAAGCGTAATTATTTTGGGAATATCCTCTATCTGCTCTTCTTGTGCTACATCATCTCCACCACCGCCACCGGCAGATTCAGATGGAAGAGTAATCTCGATCATCGCCAGATGAACTGTTACCATTATAGTCATCAGCATAGGAATGATAACTATGAACAGGTTCATAATTGGGATTAGATTCGGTTCTCTCGTTTCATTCTGAGAACGTGATCTGTTTTGGGATGGACCGTAAGCCATAAAGCTAATCCTTCATTGAATATGTAATTTGATTAATTGCTTTTACACTATATTCATCAATATCATTAATAATCTTATCCGCTCTTGACTGAAGTCCACCTTTGATCAGCATTGTTGGAATTGCTACGATAAGACCGTAGGCTGTTGTTCCCATTGCCATTGATATACCTTCAGTAAGAAGTCTACTTTTATCTGCTTCCGGTGCATTTGCAAGTGAATCAAAAGCTTGAACCAAACCGAAAATTGTTCCCAAAAGTCCTAAAAGTGTAGAAATTTGAGCAATAATATCGAACCAGAAGAGTCCGCCTTCTACGTGTGGAATCGACTGCAAACCTGCTTCATCAAATGAGTTTTGAAGGTGTTGTTTTAACTCAATACCTTTCTTTCCTGATTTACGTCCGTCATTGTAACCCAGCAGACCATTCCAAAAGATAAAACCAATAGTGGTCTTCTTAAACTGAGCACAAATGCGAATAGCTTCTTCTATCTGGTTATTTTTTATATAACCTTTTAATTTAAGATAGAATTTCTGTGTGTTGATCTTCTCTTTTATAGAAAGCTGCCAATATTTAATAATCCCAAGTATGATCATTACAACCAACAAAAATGAGATGATATACATGAAAACACCACCATTTATAAACATGTCAACAACATCCACAGCAGCTGAAAGACTACTTACACTAAATAGTATAACTACGAATAAAAATAATTTCAATGCATTGTTCTTCATTCCCAACCTCCCCTTAATATAATAATTTATTTGATTTTTTAAATTTATCAATAACATTTAATTTCATATCAGTTTCCATATCTGTACCCTTACGCGGCATTATTGAGGAATTATCTGGTTTCCTGATAGTAACTTTTGTCTCTTCCGATAAATTACTTTTAACTGTTTTGATCTTCTTGAATTTATCCGAATTTGTTGGTGTTTGCCCAAATAACGGAATAGAAACAAAAAAAACACCTAAAAGCATTATTATTAATTTCTTCATTTTCTCCTCTGTATGAACATAACTTGAACTTCAAAGCTTAGAAGTTCATATTTCTTTTACTCTGTCAACTTCTTTTTTGCACGATAATTCATCTCGAATATAAGTCCTTTATATTCTTTACCACCCTTAACTTCTATCTCAATAGTATTGATTCCAGGAAGCAGTTGTTCTACTGCACTTTCAAACGGTTGAATTTTTTTCAATAGTTCATCAACAACAATACCTCTATCCTCTACTATCAATTCACCATTTATCCAAATAGTAATTAAATTTTGTCCTATGCATTTCAGTATTGCTTCAGAAACTTCTCCAGATATCTCCAGTTCTTTTCTGAATAAGACTGTTTCAACATTGTTAGAGTCAATTACAGGATACCAGATACCAATCGCTTCACTATTCTCCATACTGTACATCTGGCTTTTAAAGAATTTAAAATTCGATTCTTTAGTCAAAAGCCATCCTTCGTCCATCATTGCTGCTGCAGATGAATCAGAGGTAACTTCAGAGTTATTTATAGAATCCTGCCTGGCAGTTTGCTTCACTTCAACTCCATCTTTTTTTGCATACCAGCTAAAGTCAGAAACAAGTGTATACATCTCAGTTGTTCGATGGAATTCGATGTTCTCTTTATCGAATTGAAGTGAAAGTTGCGCAACAAAAAGTGGAGTTTTATCATTGTTAGTATCGGCTGGGATCTTAAATATAATACTGTTTTTTTGACCTTTTAAACCCATGGAAGTAGATACAAAATAATGTGGTAATAATTCATCCCCGATCTGAATAAGTTCTTTATTCATTTCAGGTTCTTTCTCAAGCAGTTCATTATTAATGTAAATTTCCAAAGGCTTATCATAGGCATAGGAAATAGATATTAATTCCGGTGTGATCTCGGTTTCAATATCTTTCTTCAAGTATGTATCAAAAGTATCTGTGATAGCTATAATATAGGCAGAATCTAAAACGACTTGTTCGGATACGATTTCCACATTTTTCCATATACCATAGTTATATTGAGTGGAAGCTAGATCCCCAATGGGTGATCTGTTATTTTTCCAGCCATAATTTGTATAATAGTATTCATGAATTTTTGGTTTTTCAATACCTAGATCTACAAGACGGTCATAGGCATTTTCGACCCATTCGTCAGAATAGTCTTTCCCACTTGAGAAGGTGGTAAGAATTGTTTTGTACAATTGTACAGCTTTTTTAAGGAAACTCAGTCTGATCTGATTTCCACTTGTCATTATTGTGTTTTTATATTGTTCTTGCTGAACCGGGTTAGCATTCATTTGATCATTATTTAATTGATTAGAGACATCAAGATATTTCTGGATCTGGGTTATAACCACATCAGCACCGTAATCATAGGTTTGAGCGGCAACATATAGTGCTTCTGTACGATCTTCCGTCTTCAGGTTATATTCATTACCTTCTTTGATCAAAGTAAATACTTTTTCTTTTTCAACATCAGCCATTTCCATTAATTTTGGAATCCTTCTTTTACCCTCAACCAGATGTTTTTTCCATTCTGTAAGTTCATTAACTCTTATAAGATCATCAGGAGTTTCGGCTAAGAAGCCACTCTTTACAGCATCGACCCCTGCATGGAATTTATCATTAAATGTAGCGTAATTATTGTAGTAAGCAAAATTATCATAAATTGCATCTGTAGGAAGATCCAGACCTTCTGCCTGATAATGTTTATCCATTTCTTCAAATTCTCTGATCTTATCATACATCAGTTCATATTGCTCTGCAACAAAGAAGGTATCAACTTCTGCTTTTACTTTCTTCAGTTTTTCAGCTGCAACTTTTACAAGCAGATCAATATTCGGATCCTTTTTATAAAGATAAGCTGCCAGTTCTTCAAATTTTTTCTCTTCACCTCGATCATTATAGATCTTGGCAACATTAACCAGAAAATCGTTAGATTTAGGATGATCCGGATAAAGTTTATCAAATAATAAGCTTAATTCAACTATTTTATTTTCATTTTCCAATTCTACATAGATACGATAGGCATTCAAAAAAATACTTGCCTGGCTGTCTTCTCCAATGTCCATGTTATCGGTTTCATCATGAAGTTGCAAATACATTTGAGCAGCTTTTTCTTTATCATTAAATTGCTCACCTTCATAGAATCCAATGATTTGAATACGAAGTTTATAAGCTTCATTCGATTCCTTATATTTATTAATGAACTGCTTACGTAGTTTTTCGCTCTGACTCCAATCATTTAGGCTATCAGTAATCGTCCAGGCGCTGATGTAAGCTGCAAGGATATCATTCTTACTATCTTTCTTAGAAGCAATCTCAAGATAGAGATCAACTGCAGTTTGATGTTCTTCAGCTTTCTGATAACTTTCGATAGCTTTAACAATAAAGCCTATACTTTTATCAGGATCACTGCCTTTAAGCTCTTCGGATATTCTTATAAACTCTTGGGCAGAAGTGATATAATCTGCAGAATCTGCAAAGGTGACAGCTTTAGCCTGCATTGTTGCCAAGATATTATTGTTAAAGTCTTCTTTCTCATCTGCAGTTGCATATTTTGCAGCTTCCCTGTAAAATTTTTCTGCATCATTATAATTATTTTTATTCTGACTAATCTCAGCTAAACGTGAATAAGTAACCTTTTTTAGATCATTTTCTGATTGATACTGCAGAACAATTTCATAATCAGCAAATGCCTTATCAAATTCTCCCCGGTTATAATACAATTCAGCTCGTTGGAAGATAATCCTGACAAGCTCCTTTTCAACCTGTTTTCTATTGTCATTATAATTCATTAAGAAGTCTTTGTATTCATCAGTTGCCGCAATATATAAGGAATCAAGTCCATCCCGATCTAAATTAATACCTCGGGTTGTATCAATATACGCATTTTGCTGTACAGTTGAATCTAAAATGGCAAAGATCCTTTCATGGTTGTAGAATTTTGTCTCCTGGTAACTATAAATATTCTCTGAATCCTCATTTTCAAAAAGGAAGTTATTAATATTATCAATAGTTTCAAAATACAGACTAGGATCAGAAGATTCTTCTGCCAACTCCTGACTAAAATCAACAACACTTTTATTAATCCTATAAGATTCCTCTGTAGAGTCAAATTCTTTAAATTTGCAATAATTAATTACTAACTCTTTGTATTGAAAATAATTATTTTCATTTTTAGTGTTTACGAAAATATTATAATATTTAGGTTCTAAGAATTCATATGCATTCTTAATAATATTAATTTGTTCTGAGATATCATTATCCTGATTGCTTTGATACCATAATGAGTCGGCTCTAAATTGGGTTGTAAGCCGCTTATACTGATTAATTATCAATTCTTCAGCTGCTACACCTTTCCGTGTCCGATCAGGGTTATTCTTATAAATCGTTACGATCGAATCTACCAGGGAAGGACTTTCCAAGCTGGCAGGATACAATGTAATATATGCATTATAAAGATCAGCAGCTTGCATTGGAGCATTATATCGATGTTTCAAATTAATTGATTTTAACAAGATCTCTTTGCCATATTCCTCAGAAACAAATGTATGGAAGATAGCTATAGCTTTCTTTGCAGCTTGAGAATATTGTATAAAATCTGTTCCATCATATTCAATAAGACTGAAAGCTATATTTTCAATAGCATCAGCTTTGAAAAATGTTTTTTCGATCTGCAAAGAATCCATCTTAATTATTTTAAGAATTTGTGTAAAATCTATTATTGCCTCAGTAAAATTACCCATTGTAAAATAGGTCCAAGCCCGTTGGAATAATCCATAATTCTGTAGTTTATCATTCTGCCGCAATGCAACCTTATCAAAATATTCCACTGATTTCTGGAAATACTCCTGCGGTGTACGCGCATCTAATGCAAGTTCAAAATAGGCGATCCCAAGCCTGTAATATGCTTCAGTATAATAATTAGATTCAGGGAAAGTTTCTATAAGTTTTAAATAAGAACCAATAATATATTCAAGCTTTTCATCGGTTAAACGTAAGGAATCCGGCCAGTTCATTACTAATTCAATATTATCTTGTCTTTTCTGATTTCGTATATCAATCTCTGTTTTAAAACCATAATAACCAATGTTATATAAGACAGCATCACTATAAAGAAAGTTTTCATCTACCTGTAATACTTTCTGATAAAAAGTCGTTGTTATCTGAGGATCACTAACATTTATCTCTGTACTCATTTCAGCAAGGTTAAAATACAAAGTAGCTAACCCGGGTGATTCAAGGTTATCATTCACAAATCTTAAGGTGCGATCATAAACTTCTTTTTTATAACTTATCTTTTTCTGGTACTCAGTTTTAAGATCAGCATTAAATTCCGATGTATTCGAACTTGCTTGAGCTGTTAATGTAGAAATAGCGAAAATAACAGTAAAGAGTAATATATAATGCTTGATATGATTATTCATTTTTTACTTTTTCCTGGAATTCTTTGTACTCTTTATCCATTATTTGAGTTTGTTTAAAGAGGATACTAAGCAAACTAAATTGATATTTGGCGTTAGTAGAAGTTATTTCACCCATCAATTCAGATAAAGTATCATCATATATAAATTGAAGGTGTTCAAATTCAGAGATCATTAGTTCTTTTTCATTACTCAGTCTTCTAGCAATTAATTTATTGAAATTTTTAATTACATCTTTTTTTAATTCCATCAGTTCAATTTTATTTTTGTCTATTGCAACTGCTTCGTCTTTAATAAGTTCCTGAAAATCATCAGATGGTTTTCCTTTGAACATATATTGAGCAATTACACCAATTGATTCTAGATTTTCTCTTATGTTCTTCTGAGAAGATTGAATTGAGGGTAGCATCTCTTCATGGTTGTTTTGAATGGCAATTTGTTCTATCTCTTCCCAGGTAATTAGCAGGTTTTCCTGATATATTTTCTCCGTTGCTAAAGCTTTTGCAAAATTAAAATCTTTACTGGAAAAACGAGGTCTATGTCCAAGATAGCTTAGTACTTGTAACGTAATAATAGAAGAATCTGAAGAAGCGATCTCGCGATCTAGAATCGCAGGGATTCTTTTATTCGGTAAAGATTCCGCTAATAGAATAACTGCCTCCATATCTGCTATAGTACTGCTATAAGACATATATTCTTCTTCTAATATCTTCAACATATCCAGAGAATAGCTATCCAATCCTGTATATAATTGTTCTAAAGTACCATTTGTCTGCCCAAGTGCTTTTTCAATATTGCCACACTGCTCTTTAAGATCATTATATTCCTCATCGGAAACATCTCTCTGTACCAATCTTCTTTTTAATTTACTATATTTTTCAAGAAGATCATATTTTGTATTCATGGTTTCCATCAAGATGTTATTCTTAGAGATCATTTCAGTTAAAGTGTTCTCTGCCTGATCATAATTACCACGTCCCTGTTCAGAAACTGCAACAAAGAATTTTGCAGAAGCAAAGTATTGACTTTTGTCTGGTCTTTCTATGATAATATTGAAATATTCAATTGCTCTTGGGTATTTTTCGTTATTATAGTTATGCATAGCAATTTCATAAATTAATTCATCCGAGATTGTGTTTTCTGTTAATTCGTAGAACTCATCATAGTATGATAAGGCAATTTCAAAATCACCATTTGCCAGATTAAGTCTCGCCAATGAGATAATCACATATTCGTAATAATCTGTTCCTTTATTATATTCCTTTTCAAGTATAGAAAATTTATCAATCGAACTTTGAAGATCTTCCGTAAAGTATGAAATAAGTGCCAGCATAGATTTTGATCTGAAAGCAAAGGTTTTATCCTTTTGCAGAACATTGAAGAAAGATTCAGCTTCGGTATAATTACCGGTATTATAAAGAGCTTGAGCAAGCCAGTAATTTTGTTTTAAAGAAATTTCTCCTTTATATAAATCAAAAACATCTATTAACTCTTGATCTAAACTAGCTAAAAAATATATCTCTTCTAAAAGCAAAATCGTAGAATCCATAATAGGAGAATGGGGGTAATCCTTAACTATGTCTTCTAATAAATTTTGTGCTTTTTTATTATTTCCCTTTACGTAAGATAATTTTGCCCGGTAATAGAGTAGCTGACCTTGAAGTTCAACAATATCACCATAGATTATCTTCTGCTCTCCAATCTTCAGGGTAACGGTCTTAATCTGTTCTGTCTCAAACATTCTATCAATTATTTTTGCGGTTCTTGAGAAAACATTTTTCAGACTTGAAATCTTTCCTTTTTTATATAGTTCCCTTACCGCTTTTCTTTGCTGTAACAGACTATAATAATAGGAGATCTCCTCTTCCAGAATGGCAAGTTCTTTCTTTTCTGTCTTCAATTGTTCAATAATCGGCTTCTTTTCTTCTGCCGGTTTTAAAATTGTAGATATGTCACTTTGTGCAACAAGTGACACAATAAAACCCAGCAACAAAAACGCAAAATAAGTTTTTTTCATTTTATATCTATTTATTATTTACTCTTGTAATAACTTTCTAATTTCTTCTAATTCTTTTTCTGCCTGTTTCCTTCTCTGTCTAATCTGTTCAAGTTCATCATGTAATGGATTAGCATCTTCATCATATGTGTTTTCATCGGAAGGTGATACTTTCTTGATCGCTCTCTGTTTTGCTGCAGCAGATTTTTTCCTCTTTTCTGAAGCTTTTAACTCAGAAAATTTATCGAGCGTATAGTTGATATTAACAGCAAATTTCTTACTGCCTTCATCTCCTTTGATTCCAAGAAAATCCTCAAACTCATACATACCAGCACGTAAAGTAAAATTCTTGTAGTAACCATTTAACCCTACATTAATGTTCTGGCTATCCCATTCCAGGTCAAAACCCCAGTAGCGTGATGGTTTAATATCCATTCCCGCAAACACACCAGCAAAACTCTTTACGGTTTCACCCTTACCTTGAAAACGTCTCTGTCCCATACCAAAATGGAAAGAAGTTTCCAGGTAATCCATTACTGGAATACCGGTAATGATGACCAATGATTTACTAATTACCAAAAATGGTGAATTACTGATATAATCAATTGGATCAGTGAAATCATATTCTTCCGCTAATTCAACTTTATCCAAGTTCCTTACGGTTGAGAATAAATTTGTTATACCGAAGGAAATTGCCGGTAAAGTTTCAGTTTCATTAATAACACGAAGCTTAAAATTACCAAAAACACCAGCAGTACTTGTATAGATAACTCCCAGTTCACCACGGTCAAACAGACCTATCCTTATCGCACCAGCATAATCATACTTATCATAGCGTTCTTCCATCCCAGGCACAACTCCGTCACTAACAAAATAGTTAGTGTAAGAAATTTCTACCATTTTATGCGGTAATACATATGCATCCGGAATATTTATATTACCTAAGGTAGAATATGGCATGGAAAATAGTGCTATATTGAACACGCATAAAATGCTTACAAACAATAAAACCCTCTTTTTCATAATAACCCCCGAGTCCTAATTAACTCTTTTTAACTTATTGACAACTTATGTGTCAAGATTTTTTTTTTATTCATGATTAACAATAATAAAAAAGATATCGGTTCGAAAGGAGAAAAACTTGCTGCGGAATTCTTAGCTTCACACAATTATGAAATCATTGCAACAAACTTTTTTTCTCCTTACGGTGAAATTGATATCATAGCATTAAAGGATGAGATCTTAGTTTTTATCGAAGTAAAAACCAGGTCTTCAAATCTGGATTCAGCACTTAACAGCATTTCAATTTCTAAAAGAAAAAAAATATCAAGAACTGCTTCAATATTTCTGGCAAGAAACCAGGGATACGAAGATATGTTCACACGGTTTGATGTGATCGCCATCCTATTAAATAAAGATCACACGTTTTTAAAACATATCAAAGAAGCCTTTATCACCACTTTATAACTTATTTCATACTAATTTCTTATCAAATACAAAGTAATTAATACTATGTTTCTTATAATTTGCTTTGCATTATGGAACTAATATGCATGTCTATATATGAAGGTTATTGCTATGTGTCAAACTTTTTTTTAACATGAATAGCATTGTTTTACTTTTTAATCTAATAAACTCATGTCAAAATCATCACCCAGATAGCTTTCCAGTTTGGATGAGCTGGATTCATTTGGATCATTTTCACTATAGATTAACTGGTAGTTCTGATTTGTCTGAAAATCAAGGAAAAGATAGGTGTAATTATCATACGTTCTATATTTCCAGATCTCATATTTTTTCTGGGCATATTTTGTTTTGATCTCAGTATCACCAGATAGAATATCATCCGGTTTACCATGTTTTATGTAAACCCTTCCACGATCCGTATGCCAGCCATCAGTGAAATGAGAAAAATTCTTGTTAGAATACTCAATTCGTTTCTTAATCAATTCATAATATTCATTTCTATTGGTGATTGTGTCAGTATCATTCGTCTGCCAGAACCTGTCGATAAATCTTAATTTACCTTCATAAGAAAGTTCTTTCCAAATCTTTATTTTATCGGAAGGAAGAAAATACTTCAACAAAGTTATCTCATCTTCAATATCTACAAAAAGTCTGTAGTTACTAATATTTTTTTTCTTTATGCTAAAATAATCCTCTTTTCTACAAACCATGTCTGAGATTAGATCTGTAGCTTCTAAATAGATCTCGTAATACCCTTCTTCAAATTTTGAAATATCGACTTTTTGTATTATGGGTACTTTCAATCCATTACAATTCCGGGGATTTGTTACCACCTTTATTGTATCAGAAGCTCTAACGATATCTATCTTTTCATTTAGTGTTCCAACCGGGTAAATCTTATTACCTAGTTCGTAATATAAATATAGAGTATCCAAGGTCCCTTTTGTGAATATATGAGTACTGTTGACGAAGAATAGTAGATCCGCTCGATGAAATTTTTCCAAATAGTTTGTTGTATCAGCTACAATTCCTGAAGAAAATTCCAGGTCGCTCAAGAAAGAATTCCGTGGCAATATGGTCATTTTTTCCGACCAGTCAGAAGCGGATAGTGAATTAATATCAGTGAACGTAATGTTTATTGTATATATTGATCTCGGCAAAGTAACAGAAAATTTATCCCTGAATAATTTAGCAGATCTAGACATTTCCTGATTCGGGAAAATAAGAGTATTAACAAAATCACCTTCATCTACAATTGTGCTATCCTGTGAAAATGAATATTCAACTTTAAGTCCAGTTTTAAAACCGGAAGCAGTTTTTTTAAAACTAAGTGTGTTATAAGGAAGTTCGTAATTTATTTCAAAGATCGTATCAGATGAATCATCTAAAAATCTGTTCATATCTACAGATACTGGCAATTGATCTGAGAAAAGATTCGAAAAAATAAAAAAAATAAGGAAACAAAATAAAAAATTTCTCATTTTACCCTTTCTAATAGCCTAAGGTTAACTTTGGCTTTAATCCTTCAATTTGTGTACAAAGCTCTTTCAGTTTTGCATTAGGAAATATCTTAATATCTTTGGGAGTCAGATTGATCATTTTAAAAGAGGAGGTTTCCACAGCAACATGAATTCCAAAATTTCCCTTGTTCTCTTTTAAGTAGTTCTTAAGATCATTTGAAAAATCTTCACTGAAGTCATCTTCCTTAATTTTCAGGTAAACCTCACCTGACAACCCTTTCTGTAATTCATCAAAATGCATTATCTTGGTAGGAATTATGCGCAGGATCTTATCCCCACCATTTGAATAATTTGATTTTTTACCCAGGATAAAAAGTTCCTGCCCTTCTTTCATGTACTGGATATATTTCAGATAATCTTCTCTAAAGAGCGTTATTTCAAATTTTCCATTCAGATCTTCCAAGATTATTATTGCAAAAGGGTTTCCTTTTTTATCTGTTTTCTTTATTACTTCTGCTACAACACCTGCGATAGAGAGCTTAGTAGGTATTTTATCCAAAGACTTCTCGGAAAGATCAGATGATACATTAACAAAATAATCTATTATTTCACGATATTGGTTTAAAGGATGTCCGGACAGATAATATCCCAACACCATTTTTTCATATTTAAGTTTTTCATGTAATGACCAATCATGGATAAGAGGTAACTTTGGTTTAAAATCATTTTCTTCTTCTTCATCCTGAAAGGCATCAAAGAACATCATCTGTCCTCTTTTTTTCTCAGTCTGAACACCAGCACCATACTCCAAAGCATTTTCAATAACCTGATATTTCTGGGCTCTATTGCCTTCCATGTCATCCATAGCTCCAGATCCTATCAGGCTTTCCAAAACTGATTTATTAACACACATCGAATCTGAACGAGCGCAAAATTCAAAGATTGTTTTATATTCACCATTTTCATTTCTGTCTTTTATCATAGCATTTATAGCCGCACATCCAACATTCTTAATTGCACGTAATCCAAATAGTATCTTTTTCCCATTAACGATAAATTCATTCTGACTCTCATTTATATTGGGCGGAATAACTTCAATTTCCATCGCTTTGCATTCATCTACGAAATATGGGATCTTAGAAGGATTGTCTTCCAGAGAGAGAAGTGCAGCCATAAATTCAACCGGAAAATGTGCTTTTAGATACGCTGTTTGAAAAGCAATATATGCATAAGCAGTAGCATGACTTTTATTAAAAGCATAATTAGCAAAGTCAAGCCAGTTATTCCAGATCGTTTCAATTATATGTGGTTTTACACCATTTCTTGAGGCACCTTCCACAAATTTGATCTTTAATTCTTCCATTGTCTTAAGTTTTTTCTTGCTGATAGCTTTTCTTAAGGTGTCTGCTTCTGCCCCGCTTAGTCCACCCATGTCACGAGCGATCTGCATAACTTGTTCCTGGTAAACTGTGACACCATAGGTTTCTTTCAATGAATTTTCAGTCAATTGATGACTGAAGGTTATTTTTTCCTTCCCTTGTTTTCTATTGATAAATGTTTCAATGAACTGCATGGGACCTGGTCTATAAAGCGCAACCATGGCAATAATATCTTCAAATTTATTGGGTTTTAACGAAGAAAGATATTTTTTCATACCGCCAGATTCAAACTGGAATACTCCATCAGTTTGCCCATTAGAAAGAAGTTCAAATGTCTTAACGTCAGTTATATCAACATTATTGATATCTACATCAACATTTTGTGATTCCTTGATAAATTTAACAGATTTTTTGATCAGAGTAAGTGTCCTAAGTCCTAAAAAATCCATCTTCAACATTTTAAGATCATCAAGCCATCTGCCTTCATACTGAACCAGAACCGCCAGTTCACTTCCCTTTTGAGTACTGGTTGCAAGTGGGACATAATCACTTAAATTTCCTGGACCGATAACTACCCCAGCAGCATGGACACCCGTATGGCGAACAAGACCTTCCAATACTTTTGAATAGGTAAGTATAGAAGAGAATACATCATTTTCTGCCATTTTATCGGCAAATTCTTTTGATTGTTTTAATGCCTTATCTAATGATATTCGTGGAGTTGAAGGAATAAGTTTTGTTATTTCATTAGCGGTCGCAGCCGGAAGATCCATTACTCTGGCTACATCCTTGATCACAGATTTTGCCCCTAATGTTCCGAAAGTTATAATCTGAGCAACGCTTTCACGTCCATATTTGTTAACTACATAATCTATTATTTTGCTTCTACCTTCAGCACAGAAATCAATATCGATGTCGGGCATCCCTATCCTATCAGGATTTAAGAAACGTTCAAAGAAAAGTCCATATCGCATTGGCTCGATCTGTGTAATCCCTAAAAGATATGAGACAACACTACCAACCGCAGAACCTCGTCCCGGTCCGACAGGAACATCCATTTTCCGGGCAGCATCACAGAAATCTTTCACAATGAGGAAGTATTCATTGTATCCCATCTTATTAATAACCGAAAGCTCATAATCAATTCTTTGTTTTATCTCATCATTTATTTCCGGATATCTGATCTTTGAAGCTTCGTTACACAAATATTTCAGATATTCTTTAGAATCCGTATATTCTTCCGGAATATCGATTTTAGGAAATAGAAAATTTTTGTAATCCAGTTCCAGGTCTATCTGTTCAGCAATTTTCATAGTGTTATCATAAGCCTCACTTTGCTGAGGGAAAAGCTGTCTCATCTCCTCTTCCGATTTAAAATAGAGCTGGTTCGTATTATATTTCATCCTATTGGTGTCAGATAACGATTTTCCCATTTGGATACAAAGTAATACGTCGTGAGCTTCTGAGTCTTTCTTGTTAAGATAATGACAATCATTTGTAACTACAAGTGGTGTATTCGTATCACGTGCAAGATCAATTATAAGTGGAGCTACGATCTTTTCCTCTTCTATGCCGTGATCCTGGATCTCAAGATAGAATTTACCGGGAAATATGTTCTTATAAAAATTCACTACTTCTTCGGCTTTCTGACGATCACCGTTTAAAAGCAGGTGTGGTATTTCTCCTTTCAGGCAAGCTGATAGACAAATTATCCCTTCTGAATATTTAGCAAGAAGACGCTTATTTATTCTGGGTTTATAATAAAATCCCTTTAAAAAAGATTTGGAAGTGAGTTTCATTAGATTCTTGTAACCTTGCAGGTTCTGTGCTAACAAAACTAAGTGATGCCTGATATCTTTTTTTGCTTCCGGCTCGTCGAACTCATGATTAATGATATATGCTTCAATACCAATGATCGGTTTAATGCCTTCCTTCCTAGCCTTATTATAGAAGTCAATAACTCCAAACATATTACCATGATCGGTCATGGCAACAGCCGGCATTCCAAAATCTTTTGCTTTTGCGATCATTTTATCAATACGACAGGCACCATCGAGTAGACTGTATTGGGTATGGTTATGTAGATGAATAAACGCCATTTACTTTCCTTATTTGAGGATTTTTTATTTTTCGTATCTAACTTCTTCATGCAAAATATGTAAGATAATATTTCTCTTGATTTTTTTATGTCAAGGTGAAACTAAAGTCATTGTTTCATTTATTTCTTAACCATAAACAACCATGTAGTTTGGCAAGTAAAATTATTCAATATAAGACAAACAATTCAATAATTCACACGAAAAAAAATAAAAAAATATTTGACAAAAATTTCAATGACTATTAACTCGGTGAGCGAATACTCAGTAAATGGAGAATAGATGAATAAACGCCAGACTCAGAAACAGTTTACACGGGATAAAATCATTGCAGCCGCCAAAATGGTCTTTATTGAAAAAGGAATAATTAATACCGCTACTTCAAAAATAGCAGAGATGGCTGGTGTAGCTCACGGTACACTATTTCTGCATTTTCCCAATAAAGACTCCTTAGTTATAGAACTGCTTGATGTAGAATTAGCCAAATTTGATGAAAATATTAAACAAGTGATTTTGGGAACCGATGATATTAAAAACATATTAGAGCAATATTTAAATGTAATCCAGGCTGAAGAGGGATTTTTTTCAACCCTTGCTCGTGAATTGCCTCATTATAAAGATGAACTAAGACGGAAAATACTTTTCAGAGAATCATTCATAAGAGAACACTTTCATCAAGTGATCGAAAAAGGTATTGAACAAGATAGATATGCGAAAATCAATATACCCTGCGCCCTCACATTTTTATTCGGAACAATAAATTACTATTTAAGTTTAAAAAAAAGTTTTGTTCAGGAAGGAAGTATTATCAATAAATTTCATGATCAGATCATTGATATATTTATGAAGATCATACAGAAATAAGGGAGGATATTCAGATGAGTAAATTACACATTTGTAAAAGTTGCGGGAAAGTAATGAAAGACGCTGAAGATTTTGCAGGTGGAAAGTTCGGCAGTAAGTATTGTCGAACATGTACAGATGAATTTGGTTATATGAAAAGATATTCTCAGATCGTGAAAGATACCAAAGATAAACTTATTAAGCAGATGTCACTCTCAGAAGAAGAAGCTGAAAAGATGGCAAGGGAGAATATTTCGGATATACCACACTGGGCACAACATAAAGATATTATTTCAGCTAAGAAAAATATTATTATTACAGATGTTGGTAGTACTACAACAAAAGCAATTCTGCTCCAAAGAGTTGGTGATGAATTTATCCTGAAATCTCTGCATAATGCTGCTACAACTGTTGAAAAGCCAGTCGAAAATGTTAATATTGGTATTTTTAAGGCAATAAAACACCTGGAAGATGAAACTAGGATACCTCTATTGATAAAAGACTCAAGTGATATGAATATCCAATTTAATGAAGATACGTTATATTTAACAACAAGTAGTGCTGGAGGTGGACTGCAGATCCTGGTGATAGGACTCACTCTGTTCGATTCTGCCAGCAGTGGTAAGAGAACAGCTTTCGGAGCTGGAGGTGTAATCCTTGATACCTTCGCTATAGATGATAAGCGAAGCAGCCTGGAACAGATGCAGACAATGAGTATTATGCATCCGGATATCATTCTTATGTGCGGAGGTATAGATGGTGGAGCTGTCTCTCCGATCCTAAGATTAGGTGAAATATTACAACTAGCAAATCCGAGTCCTAAATTTGGAGACAAAACTAATATTCCACTTGTTTTTGCCGGAAACATCGAAGCAAGAACTTTCATCGCAGGACTATTCGGCAAAAGTTTTGATCTATTCATGGTACCAAACCTGCGTCCTAAACTTACTGAAGAAAATCTCCAACCGGCAAGAGAGAGGATCCATCAGCTTTTCATGGATAATGTAATGGAACAAGCACCTGGATATTCACAGTTAAAGAAGATCGTAGATGATGATATTGTTCCAACTCCTATGAGTGTGATAAATTCGCTTCAACTAATTAGCGAAAAATTGGATGAGAATGTGATGGCTGTTGATATCGGTGGTGCAACAACTGATGTATTTTCAAATATTTTAGGCGAATACTTCCGAACCGTTAGTGCAAATTACGGGATGAGCTACAGTATTTCCAATGTACTCAAGGATACCGGGTATTCCAACATAAAGAAGTGGCTACCGACAGAATTGAATGATAAATATATAACAAACTATATTGGCAATAAAATGCTCTATCCAACCTT
This sequence comes from Candidatus Tenebribacter davisii, assembly GCA_030765535.1. Classification (GTDB taxonomy): domain Bacteria; phylum Cloacimonadota; class Cloacimonadia; order Cloacimonadales; family TCS61; genus Tenebribacter; species Tenebribacter davisii. Next base: position 331 of record JAVCCH010000096.1, on the reverse strand, counting down.
CAATCCTTCGGCAATCCCACAAATTGCAATTGAACATGCTGTTTCTAAAGAAGCTATCAGGATGTCAAAAAAACAGCATATGGAAATGAATTTCAACACAAAAGAAATTGGATTCCTTGATAAATTGAAAGCAAAACAGCATGATCTGGAAAACATTACTGAAGCCTTCTATATTGAGAAGGCTAAAGATGCAAAAAAATTCCATATGTATGATATTAACATTTTAATAGGTGCTGGTGGTGTACTCTCTCACACTGATTCCAATGAACAGGCACTTTCAATAATTTATAATGGATTTCAACCTGAAGGAATCACCGAAATCTGGAAAGAT